>NZ_WUUU01000171.1 GCF_009831555.1 Halobacterium bonnevillei
CCCGAGACTCTCCAGCGCGCCGTCGCCGAACTGCTCGCGGACGCTGTGGGCGGCCTTCCCGGGCGCGAACGCGTTCGCCTCGTGAAGCGTCAGCGTTGCGTCCGCGCGCTCACGGATTGCGCCGAGGAAGTCGTCGTCTCCCCGGAGGTCGGGGCCCGGCAGCACCTCCTCCGGGCTGAACCGGTGGAGCTCCGTCACCGCCGCCGTTTCGCTGTCCGCGTCGGTCACGTGGAACTGCCCCGTCGTCACGTCCACGAACGCCAGCCCCCAGTCGTCGTCGCGGACGATCGCTGCGAGGTAGCGGGCGTCAGCCCCGGTCGAATCCACGAACGTGCCCGGCGTCGCGACGCGTTCGATGTCGCGCTCGATGTCGCCGCCGTCCTCGGACTGGTCGGCGATCGCGACCCGGTAGCCGCGCTCGACGAGCGCCGCGAGGTACGGCGTCAGGTCGTCCACCGGCACGCCCGCCATCGGGTACGACGACCCGTGCGCGGACTTCTCGGAGACCTGCAGGTCCAGGACCTCGGCCACCTCGCGGGCGTCCTCGGCGAAGAACTCGTAGAAGTCACCGACCTGCATCGCCAGCAGGTCGGCGTCAGTCCCCGCCTTCAGGTCGAGGAACTCCTCGACTATCCCCATGGCGTCCTCCGCGCGGTCATGATTGCAGTGGTCGGTCGGGAGCGCCCAAGAAGGCTCCGGGTCGAGGCCGCGCCCGGGCGCAGCCACTGGTCCGCTGGAGCGACGGGTGACTCGGCGACTGTCCGCAACGCCATTCCGGCGCAAGGTGCGTCAGCCCGCGGTAGGTCGGCTACGGCCCAAGTCTCTCCCTCGCGCCGCGACCTCGAGAGCGGCTGCACGGTCCCGAAGTGACCTGCCGAGTTCCCGGCAATCCCTCCACAGACAGTCGTATCAGGGAACGGAGGGAAAAACGATAGAACTCTTCCCAGTCGGGGGATTCGTATGTCAGTCACACCGAACAGGTCAGTCTGGTTCGATAACCTTCTTTGGGGGTGACTGAGTTGGCACTAATCCAAACTCAGGGTACAGCACCGAAAAGGGCAGCTGGTAGGACAACTGTCCCTTTTCACTCCGGCCGCATAAGCTTTGCCCGGCGTAGTGGCGACACTATCCGGGGACGGCGGAGTGGAACTCGGTGTTCCCCGAGAGGCACCACCGATGGGAACAGTCAGACTCCACGACGCATCCGGCGTCACGCGCTTCGAGGTATCGGCACTCGACGGCGTCCACCGGCTCGACGTACGGTGGCCGTCAGAAAGGCCAGCGAGGGCGGCCGGTGCGTCCACCACGTCCACCGACGGCGCGGCGGCGTCCAGCAACGCCCGCGCAGGCGACGAAGCAGACCGCAGCGACGACGTCACCGAACCGGGCGACGACTCCGGTGCGCGACCGGGGCTCAGCGACCGGTCCGCCTGGCTGCTGGTCGTCCCGCTGGCAGCCACACTGGTCGGCGTCGCCGTCGGCCTCGTCTTCGGATTCGGGGTCTTCGACACCGGCACGCCCGGCGACGCCACCCTCCTCCCGTACGTCTCCTCGTCCCGTACTTCCTGGCGGGCCTCGCCGGAACGCTGTGGCTGGTCGAGGACGCGGCCAGCCTCGCGGACTCGGACGCCGACTGGCAGCCCAACCCGTGGCTCTACGTCGTTTCCGGCGCGCTCGTCCTGGAAATTGTCGTTGCCCTGCCCGTGCTCCGTGGCGAGATCACGACCGGCATCGTCCCCTACCTCGCCGGCGGCCTCGTGCTCGCCGGCGTGCTGTCCTCCGTCGTGACCGGACCGATCTACTTCGTCCGTCGCCGCAGAAATCTGAACGCAGCGTAACTGACTCGTCGGTCACGCGGTCGAGAACTCTCCCACCGCAAACAAGGCCGAGCAGCGCACAGCGTCCCCACCCGGGTCAGACGAACGCCGCGAACACGTACGCGAACAGCACGACGGCGAGCACGACCGAGAATCCGACGAGGCGGTCGGCGACCGGGCTCCTGGGCGTGTCGGACCACCGCTCGATGCCGCCGTCGTCGCCGTTCTGATCGGCGTCCCGTCGGCGCAGGCGTTCGGGCCGCCGATCCAGCGCGTCGTCGGCGCCGCACTGCTCGTGTCGGCGGGCTACGTCGGCGTCCGGAAACGCCTGCCAGCACTCTCCTCGTGGCTCTCACAGCGGGTTCCGAAATCGCTCAGGCGGCACGTCCCCGAGCGATTCGTTCCGTAGGGCCTCCAAGCGACGATAAGAAGCCTTATCCTCCGCGGCGACCCAGCGCCATTCATGCCTAGTTTCGAGGTCCCGGACGTCGACCTCAGCCAGTACTCCATGCGGGAACTGTTCGCACCCCCGATGGCGGTACTGGCCGTCGCGCTCCTCGTCATCGGAGCGTGGGTCGCCGTCACGGGAGCGCCGGTCAACTACGGTATCGAGTTCACCGGCGGCACGGAACTCGTCGTCGAGAGTGACGCATCGCAGTCCGAAGTCACCGCGGCCTTCGAGCAGGACCACGACTCCATCCGGTCGATTGGGACTGGCGGGAACCAGTACCTCATCACGTTCCAGTCCGAGGACCAGCAGTCGCTGAACCAGCAAGCCACAGACGCCGGCTTCGAGGTGGTGCAGTCCTCGAGCACGGACCCGACGTTCGGGAGTTCCACCCAGAGTCTCGCAGTGCTCGGCGTCGGCATCGCGTTCCTCGGCATGAGCGGCGTCGTCTTCCTCTTGTTCCGGACGTTCGTTCCGAGTATCGCCGTCGTGCTGTCCGCGTTCAGCGACATCGTCGTCCCGGTCGCGCTCATGAACGTCCTCGGCATCGACCTCTCCCTGGGGACCGTCGCCGCCCTCCTGATGCTCATCGGTTACAGCGTCGACTCCGACATCCTGTTGAACAACCACGTCCTCCGGCGGTCCGGCGGCTTCTGGGAGAGCGTCCACCGCGCGATGCGGACGGGTGTGACGATGACCGTCACCTCCATCGTCACGATGGCGGTCATGACTGTCGTCTCCTACTACTTCGGCATCGAACTGCTCACGGACATCGGTCTCGTGCTCGTGTTCGGGCTGACTACTGACCTGATGAACACCTACATGATGAACGTCACGCTGCTGCGCTGGTACAAGTTCGAGGGGGTGGCGCGATGAGCTGGCTCCGCGAGAACTGGCGCGTCGCGTTCCTCGTCGTCCTCCTGCTGGCCAGCACCGTCGCGCTGTTCGGGCCGAACGTGGCCGGCGACGAGGCCGCCGAAGCGAGCGCCGACCGCGCGACGAACCTCCAGTACGGCCTCGAACTGTCCGGCGGCACCAGACTTCGCGCCGCGGTGGTCGGGGCGACCGCCGAGGGCGTCGACGTGACACAGGACAACGAACAGGCCATGGAGCGGGACGTGGCGGAGGCGCTGTCACTGGAATCCAGAGACGTCCAGGCGCGCATCGCGTCGAACGTCGTCGAAGTGTACTCCGAGAACTCGACGGACGAGGTCCGGGGCGCGCTCGACGACCTCGGGTACGGCTATGACACCGTGCGCGACGGCGTCACGGGGGAGACCCGCGAGACCATGCGCGAGACCATCGCCAGCAAGGTCGGTGGGGCCGGTTTCTCCGGCGCGGACGTGACCACGACGGAGACCCAGACCGGCGAGAGGTACATCGTCGTCGAAGTCCCCGGCCAGAACGCCTCCCAGGTCCGGGGGCTCATCGCGGGCCGCGGGGAGGTCGAACTGTGGGCGTTCTACCCCGAGAACGGCAACCAGACGAACGCCACGGTCCTGACGCGCGAGGACTTGGCGGACATCAGCCCGCCGCGCGTCATCAACGAGCGCCCGTCTGTCCCCGTCGTGCTCACCGACCAGGCCGCACCCAGGTTCGCCGAGGACATGCGGAACTACGGGTTCACCACCGGGAACGGCATCAGTAACTGCCAGTATCCCGAGGGCGGCTACTGCCTGCTGACGGTGCTGGACGACGAAGTCGTCTACGACGCGAGCATGGGCTCTCGCCTCGCGAGCAGTCTCGAGGACGGCGACGACTTCACCAACGACCCGCGGTTCTTCATCACCGCGAACTCCATGGAGGAGGCCCGGGAACTCCAGGTGAACCTGCGTGCGGGCGCGCTCCCCGCTGAACTGGACTTCCAGGACTCCTACTTCGTCTCCCCGAGCTTCGCGGAGCGGTACAAGCCGCTGTCGCTGGTGACGGGCATCGCGGCCGCCGTCGCGATGGCGCTGGTGGTGTTCCTCCGGTACGGCGACCCGCGCGTGGCCGTCCCGATGGTGTTCACGGCGCTGTCCGAGGTGGTCATCCTGCTCGGGTTCGCCGCGGTGAGCGGCCTGGCGCTGGACCTCTCGCACATCGCCGGGTTCATCGCCGTCATCGGGACGGGGGTGGACGACCTGGTCATCATCGCCGACGAGGTGATGACCAAGGAGATCGACTCCAACCGCGTGTTCAAGAGTCGGTTCCGGAAGGCGCTGTGGGTCATCGGCGCGGCCGCGGTCACCACCATCATCGCGATGAGTCCGCTCGCGGTGCTCAGCCTCGGCGACCTCCGCGGGTTCGCCATCGTGACCATTCTCGGCGTCCTCATCGGCGTCATCATCACCCGGCCCGCGTACGGGGACATCCTCCGCCGCCTCGTCACGGGCCAGCACTGACGCGTCGCCGCCCGTCTCCAGTTACGCCGAATCCACTACTCGCACGGATCGCTGCTCGCTTCTGGCGGGCGTGTACAGCGAGAACTTCACGTCGGATTCGCCATCGCCGACCTCCTCGTCCGACGTGTCGGCGAGCACCCTGGTCTGGTCGATAGCCCGCGTCGCAGACTCGCCGGCGGGCACGAGTGGACGAATTGCCTCGACGGGTGTCGACGCGACGCGCGGCCCGTAGCGGTTCAATCCGCCGACGAACCGCGCCGGCGAATCACCACCGTTCGTGACGGTAACGGTGACCGACAGCGACCCGTCCGCGGCGACCGTCTCGGGTACCGAGAGGTCGACGGCGAACTCGGGGGTTGCTGTGAGTCGCTTGCGCAACTCGGCGTCGAGTCGGTACTCGCCACCGGGGTGGGCGAGAACCGCCGTAGAGTCGACCGCCTCGATGCTCCCCGGGAGTTCGAACGCAACCAGGCCGCCGCTGTCGGGCGCGTACTCGCGGCCCTCGCGCATCCGCCAGAGCCGGCGGCGCGCGTGCCCGGTCAGCGGCTGGTGGGTTTCGCCGTCGATTCGGAGCGCGTACTCTTCGAGTTCCGCCGTTCCCTCCTCGACAGTCGCCTGCGCGAAGAGGTACTGGCCGTCGTCGCGGACGGTGAGGTAGTCGACGTTGAGGTCCAGCGCTGCTGGCTGGAGAACCACGTCTTGTATCGACGTCGACACCGCGGGCGTGCTCGGCGTGACGGTTTCAGTGGTCGCTGTCGTCGCGCTGTTCGTCGTCGATTCCGCGACGGGGTCGGCGTCCCGGTCACCGGCGGACGTGCAGCCGGCGACGGCAGTGGAGAGGGCTGACGCGGCCACCGCGAGGTACGAGCGGCGTCGCATGGCTACCGGTCGCCCCAGACGCGGCATGTGTCTTGTGGAGGGCCGGTCCGCAGGTAGTGGCCCTCGCTTCCGCCGACCCTACTGCTCGATGTTTTCTCGAGCCGAACGCTCACTTCTCGGGCTTTCCGAACGCGAACAGCGTCATGGGCGCCTGGCCGGCGGCGCGCGGCGAGAGGTGGGCTGTGACCCGGTCGTCGTAGAACGTGAACCCGCGACCGCCGAGCGCACGGTGGGCGTACGTCGCGAGGTAGAGGCGGCCGAGCGCGATACCGCCCGCCAACTGTGCGACCCGGTAGCCGCGGTTGCCCGCGACGTCGTGGAGGCGGTCGACGTCCGTGAGGAGGTAGACGTTCGCTGCGGCGTCCCCCGACGCGCCCTGGTCGAGTGCGAGGTGGCCCGCCGTCCGGCGGTCGGTGTCGCCGACGCGCTCAAGGACGCGCTCGTCGGGGTGGTACTGGTAGGCGCTGCCGGGCACGCCGTCGACGGCGTGCACGAGACAGTAGCAGTCGAGCACGCGCTGGGTTCCGCCGGCGCCCACGCAGTCGAGGGGTGCGCCGCGGAGCGCGCGGTCGAGCACTGTGGCGAACAGGCGGTCGCTGATGGCGTCGTGGCCGTACTCGCGCAGCGACCCGCGGCGGCGGATGGTGGTCCCGAGCGGGCGACTCGACGCCGTCTCCCGGTCGACCGGGTCGAGCTCGACGAG
>NZ_WUUU01000172.1 GCF_009831555.1 Halobacterium bonnevillei
GTCGGTTCCGGACCGGTCGGCCGTCGTGATGGACGCGTTCGCGGACGCGCTGGAAGACCTGCCGCGCACACTCGCGCGGAACGCTGGCGGGGACGCGGTCGACGTCCTCACTGCCCTGCGTGCCGGGGGGCCGGACGCGGTGTTCGACAGCGACGCGAGGACCGTCAGGGCCGCTGGCGAACAGGGGCCGTACGACCTCGCCGCGGTCGTCGACGGCGTGGTGGCGACGGCGTCGGACGTCGTGGTCCAGCTCGTCCGCATCGACGACGTGGTTCGGGCCGCCGACGGGACCGACGACGAGCCGACTGACTACGACTTCCGGCCGGACCCCGAACGCGACCTGGCGTAGGCCGCCCAGAGAAACCTCGTGTGGCCTCGCGGATAGATATCAGACTGCGTTCCGATTTCGGGAGGATTGTTGCACGCAGTATTCTCATACCGACCACGACTCGGAAATTTACCAGTACCTATAACTCGCTGAACGGGCAACCGTGCCACAGAGATGACGAACAGCATTCAGCGGCAAGAACTCTCCTCGCCCCGGTACGAGTACGGCGGGGACGACCACGTCTTCGTCGAGCTCTCCGAGGAGATGAGCTTCGACGCGAACTTCGAAGCGCAGGCGATCACCCAGGAGATCCGGGAGCGCGACCTCCCCGGAATCATCGAAGTCGCGCCGGCGAACGCGTCCTACCTGCTGCACTTCGACCCGGGGGAGCTACACCCCGACGACCTCATCGAGGAGCTCAAAGCGCTCCGCGAGGAGATCGACATCACCGAGTACACGTGGGAGGCGCGCGTCATCGACTTCCCCGTGCTCTACGACGACCCGTGGACGCACGAGGTCATGATGAAGTTCCGCGACCGCCACCAGGACCCGGACTCGACGGACCTGGAGTACTCCGCGCGCATCAACGGCTTCGACAGCGTCGACGAGTTCATCGACGCCCACTCCGGCGCGCCCCAGATGGTGACGATGGTCGGGTTCGTCCCGGGCCTGCCGTGGACGTTCCAGATGGTGCCCCGCGAGCAGCAGATCGAGGTCCCGAAGTACGTCCAGCCGCGGACCGAGACACCGGGCCGCGCGGTCGGCTACGGCGGCGCGTTCACCGCCACCTACCCGGTGAAGGGCGCGGGCGGCTACCAGCTGTTCGGCCGGACGCCCGTCGAGGTCCTCGACGTCGACCAGGAGCTCCCGGACTTCCAGGACTCCATGGTGTTGCCGAACCCCGGTGACATCCTCAACTACCGCCGCATCGACCGCGAGGAGTACGACGCCATCCGCGAGGAGGTCGAGGCCGGCACCTACGAGTACAACATCGGGACCATCGACTTCCGGCCGGAGGAGTTCTTCGAGGATCCGCAGGGGTACAACGAGCGGATCACGGAGGTGCTAGACTGATGATCGAAGTGCTCGAACCCGGGCTGTCGACGACGGTGCAGGACACCGGACGGTACGGCCACTACCACATCGGGATGCCGCCGTCCGGCGCGATGGACCAGTACGCGCACACGGTCGCGAACTACGTCGTCGGCAACGACGAGGACGCGGCGACCCTCGAGATGACGTACGCCGGGCCGGACCTGAAGTTCCAGGAGGACGCCGTCGTCGCGGCGACCGGCGCCGACATGGAACCGAAGCGCAACGGCGAGCCGATTCCGATGTGGACGGCGGTCCAGGTCGAGGCGGGCGACGTGCTGTCCTTCGAATTCGCGACTGAGGGCGTGCGCTCGTATCTCAGCGTCGCCGGCGGCATCGACGTCCCGGAGGTCATGGAGAGCCGGTCGACGTACACGCTCATCGGCATCGGCGGCCACGAGGGCCGCGACCTCGAGGAGGGAGACGAACTCCCGGTCGGTTCGGCGAACGGGAACGCGACCGTGGGCGCTGCCGTCGACGACGGCCACGTCCCGGACTACGCGAACAACGACACCATCAGCGTCGTGATGGGGCTGTGCGACTACCGGCTGACCGACGAGGGACGCGAGGAGTTCCTCGGCACGCAGTGGAAAATCAGCGACGAGGCCGACCGCGTGGGCTGTCGGCTCACCGGCCCGGACATCGAGGGGATGTTCGAGGAGCGCGAGCAGCCGTTCGGTGCCGGCCCCGACCCGACGAACGTCGTCGACCTCGGGTATCCGGTGGGCTCCATCCAGATGGCGGGCCAGCCCATCATCCTGATGCGGGACGCCGTGACCGGCGGCGGGTACGCGACGGTCGGGACGGTCACCAGCATCGACCGGGACATGCTCGCCCAGGCGCGCACTCACAACGAAATCACGTTCGAGGCCGTCGACGTGGAGGAGGCCCTCGAGGCGCGTGCGAGCCAGGACGAGCAGCTGGAGTTGATTCGGGCGACGTTCCTCGAGTGACGACCGGCGCCGGAGCCCCGTAGCGGCCCCCGGAACCGGCACCAGCCCTGTTGGATTCACTCCTATCTTCTGCGTATTTCTCAAAGCAGAGCCACGAATGCGGCGCCAGTACGGACCGTGTGGGAAAGTTATATGTGTGCCGCCGTTCCAACTCCGATAACGACATGACCGAGCGAACCACCGTCACAGCACCGATGCCGGGCGTGTTCTACCGGCGGCCGGACCCGGACGAACCAACCTTCGTCGAGCCGGGCGACGCCGTCGAGAGCGGCGAAGTAATCGGCCTCATCGGCGTCATGAAGAACTTCCACGACATCACGGCCGACGAGGACGGCGAGGTCGTCGAGTTCTTCGTCGAGAACGAGCAGGAAGTCGACGCAGGCGACGAACTCGCCGAACTCGAAGTCTCGTAGCCGCCCGCTTTTCGGCCCCACGCCGGAACCGCATCTGTCCCCCACCCGGTCCTCGCGAGGAACGGGCACGATTCTCTCGGCCGGTATCGACAGGTCCCTTCCCCGAGCGGCCGGCCCGGTTCGGTGTCGGAGATCCGCGCAGGCCCCATACGGAGCGTCAGCCGAGGCTGTATCGAGCCACGGAGGACGTTGCGCAGGACGCCCATCATAAACTACGTTCAATATATCATCGTATTTGCGCACACAGTTCGCAAAAGCCATACAAAATTATTTGTAATCCGGGGTTTGTAGGTGTGTGTATGACTGGACCGCCGATTCACGACCTGCACTTCGACGACGCGCCGAGCGTCGACACGGTTCCCGGCCCCCAGAGCAGGCGACTGCTCCAGCGACAGCGCGACGTCGACAGCAGCGCCGTCGCGTACCCGGAGAACATCCCGATCGCGCTCGACGAAGCGCGCGGCGCCACCGTCCGCGATGTCGACGGCAACACGTTCCTGGACTTTTTCGCGGGCATCGGCGTGCTCAACGTCGGCCACACGAACCCGTACGTGATGGAGGGGATGTACGAGCAGGCCGAGAAGTTCGTCCACACGGTCGACTTCCCGACCGAGGCGCGCCTCGACCTCATCGAAGCGCTCGAGGAGCGCGCGCCCGGTGACCTCGCCGGGAACAGCCGCGTGGTCTTCGGCGGACCGACGGGCAGCGACGCCATCGAGGCGTCGATCAAGCTCGCGAAGTACAACACGGGCGGCAACGGCCTGGTGGCGTTCCGGAACGCCTACCACGGCGCCACCTCGGGCGCGATGAGCCTCACTGCGAACAAGGGATTCAAGGAGCACTACACGCCGCTCCTGCCGGACGTCGTCCATGCACCCTATCCCTACCCCTTCCAGCAGGACAAAGACCCCGAGCGGGCCGTCGAAGACGCCCTCAACGAAGTCCGCGCCACGCTGCTGGAGCCGTACGGCGGGCTCGCGGACCCGGCGGGCATCTTCGTGGAGCCGATTCAGGGCGAGGGCGGCGTCGTCGTGCCGCCGCAGGGCTTCCTCCAGGGGCTGCGCGACATCGCCGACGAAGCCGAGATCCCCCTCGTCGTCGACGAGATCCAGGCCGGGTTCGGCCGCACCGGCGAGTGGTGGGGCAGCGAGCACTTCGACGTCACGCCGGACGTCGTCACCAGCGCGAAGGCGCTCGGCGGGAACGGCCTCCCGCTGTCCTGTACCATCTACCACGAGGACCTCGACACGTGGGACTCCGGCGACCACGCGGGTACCTACCGCGGGAACGTCCCCGCGATGCGCGCCGGCCTGCGCGCCATCGAGTACATCGAAGGCAACGACCTCCTCGACCACGCGACTGCGATGGGGAACCTGATCCGGTCCCGACTCCGGGAGATTGCCGAGGACAACCCCCAGCTCGCGGACGTCCGCGGGAAGGGGCTGTTCGTCGGCGCGGAGTTCGTCGACGAAGACGGCCACGTGGCCGACGCTGGCGACGTCGTCGCGGACATCCAGGAGTACTGCTACGAGCACGGTCTGCTCGTCTGGAAGGCGGGCCAGTACAGCAACGTGCTCCGCCTGCTCCCGCCGCTGGTCGTCACCGAGGACCAGGTCGAGACGGGGCTCGAGATCGTCGCGGACGCCATCGCGGACGTCGCCACGGCCCCCGCGAGGACGTGACGGGCACCGCGGCGACCTGAACGCGACTGCGGCGGGGCAGCCTTCGCGGCGAGACGAGCGGTCTCGCGACGGTATGGGCGGGCTCGCGACCGCAGTAGAGGCATTGCTGTGCAGTGTGGAGGCCCGGCCGGGCTCGCGAACAACCCCGTTCAGAGCGCGGCGAGGGCTTACTCGGTCGCCAGTTCGAGCGTGGCGTTCGCGAACACCCGAGCGCCAGCGACGCAGTCCGCCCACTCCGTGAACTCCGCCTCAGAGTGGGTGCGGCCGTCGACGCTCGGCACGAACAGCATCCCCGCGTCCGTGAGCGTCTGGAGGTGCTGGGCGTCGTGGCCGGCGCCACTGACGAGGTGCGTCGCCTCGACGCCGGTCGCCTCGATGGCCCGGTCTGCGGCGGCGCTGACGCGGTCGCTGAACGCCATCGAGTGGTGGCGGGAGACGTGGTCGACCGCCGCCTCGACGCCGTGGCGCTCGCAAGCGGCTGCCACCTCGGCCTCGATCCGCTGGACGCCGCGGTCCACGACGTCGTCGTCGTAGCTCCGGAGGTCGACAGTGAACGTCGCGCGCGCCGGGATGACGTTGACGGAGTTCGGTTCCGCGCTCACTTCGCCGACCGTCGCGACGGCGTCCGCGGAGAGCCGGCCGGGCAGCCGGGTAATCTCCGAAATCGCGTCGGTGGCGGCCGCGAGCGCGTCCTGCCGAGCGTGCATCGGCGTGGGGCCGGCGTGGTCGGCCTGCCCCTCGACCGTGATCCGTAGCCACGACATCCCGTAGACGCCGTCCACGACGGCGACCGAGAGGTCGCGGTCGTCCAGCGTCGGCCCCTGTTCGACGTGGAGTTCGAGGTAGCTGTGGACGCCAGCGTCCGGGGGCTCGCAGGGCGCGTCGCCGTCGTAGCCGATGCGTTCGAGTTCGTCGGCGACCACGGCGCCGTCGCGGTCGGTCGCAGCGAGCAGGGATTCGACGTCCTCGTAGCCGACGTACCCCGAACTCCCCATCATCGACGGCTGGAAGCGCGTGCCCTCCTCGTTCGTCCAGTTCACCACCTCGAGTGGGCGGTCGGGTTCGGCGTCCGACTCGGCGACGGCTTCGACCGCCTCCAGCGCGGTGAGGACGCCGAGCTGGCCGTCGTAGCGGCCGCCGTAGGGCTGTGAGTCGAGGTGCGAGCCCACGAGCACGGGGCGCCGCGCCCGGGTTCCGGCCGGGGTATCGACCGAAGACGTTCCCGAGTTCGTCCACGCGGACGTCCAGGCCGGCGGTCTCGAGGTCGGCGACGAACTGGTCCCGCGCGTCGCGGTCGGCGTCCGAGAGCGCGAGGCGGTGCAGGCCGTCGTCGTCGGTCGCGCCGAACTCGCTGTACGCCTCGAACCGCTCCCGGAATCGGTCGGCGTCGATGGCTACCGCGTCGTGCATGCGCGGACAGTCCGCGCCCGCGGGCAAAAGTCGTCGGGATGCGGCGACCGCCCCGGGACGTCGCCCCCGGAACACGGCGACGGCATCGACACGACGGCTGCACCGGCACGGTAGCAACGCCACCGACACGGCAGCGACACGAGGTCGCAGGTGGATTTACGGGCGCTGCCAGCGAACCGGGTACCGTGACAGCAATCGACCCAGCGACCGGAACGCCGGATCTAGCGGGGAACACCGCGCTCGTCGCCGCGTCCAGCAGCGGCCTCGGGAAGGCCGCAGCGACGTCCCTGGCGGCCGCCGGCGCGAACGT
>NZ_WUUU01000173.1 GCF_009831555.1 Halobacterium bonnevillei
AGTTGCTCGTCATAGGGATACTCTTCCCACAGTTCGCGCCGGATGGCGGCATTCGCGTTGTTGCAGAACGGGTGGTCCTGGCGCTCGATGTCGTGGGCAGGGAACCACTGCTTGAATATCTGATGGTGGCCAGTCGAGAACGTGCTTCATCGATTGGTCCCCGTCGCCGTCGCCGGGCTGTTGGTGGTCGCGGGCTGCACCGCCGTGCCCGGCGGTACGACGTCCAGTTCCCCGAAGGAGACCGTCGACCCCGCGGAGGCGGACCTCCCGCCCGGCGTGAACGAGTCCGGCGTGGGCAACGCCTCTGCGCTTGCCGAGGCCCACGACGCGGCGCTGCGTGCCGAGGGGTTCGTGCTCGACGGCACGTTCGTCAGGGACCCACCGCACCGCGGAAACCAGACGCGCACCTTCGACACGGTCGTCGCACCGGGTGCTGAGCGGTTCCAGACGACGGTGGAGACGGTCCGCTTCGCGAGCGGCGCGTCGGACGCCGTGTCGCAGCGGTCGCGGACGCGCGTCTGGAGCAACGCCACGGCGACGCTGCGGGCGGCCACGATCGACGGCGACACCGCGGTCTCGTCTGTCGAGGACTTGCCCCCGTGGCTGTCGCTCACGCGAGCGCCCCAGTACCGGTCCTACCTGGAAATGGGCGAGTTTGCGGTCGAGCAGGCGGTCGTCCGCGACGGCCGCACGTTCACCACGCTCGTCGCCGAGAACGCGACCGAAGCGATCGGTGCGAACGCGACGTTCGACGCGCGCTTCGTCGTGGACGAGCGCGGCGTCGTCCACGAGGCCACCGTCTCCGTGAGTACGCCCGGCAGTGAGGCGGACTACGCCCACTACGAGATCGTCCAGTTCGGCGGGTCGCCCGAGCGGCCCGCCTGGGTCGACGACCGCGACGACTGACGTCGGCTGCGCTGACGGCGAGCGTCCGGCGGCTCGCTCGACGCCGTCCGGAGGCGAGGTGTCGGCGCAGCGTTCTTGTACCGGCACTTCGTAGACGCCCGTCTGCGGTCGGCTTCGGCGGCCGACGTCCCTCCACCAATGCCCGTACGACCCACCTACGACGGCGTCTCGAAGACCTGCTTGCTGGACCCCGAGGAGTGCCGCGAGCGCACGGACGTGTTGTTCCGCGAGGAGACTGAGGTGGTCGACGACCGCGGCGCGTTCAACGGTCACGAGACGTGGGCCGGGACCGTGGCCGTCGGCGTGCTGAACGACGACGGCGAGGTCCTGCTGGTGAACGCGCCCCAGGGCTGGACGCTGCCGGCAAGTCCCGTGAAAGCGGGCGACGACTGGGCGGCGGTCGCGCGGCGCTGGGTCGCACAGAAGACGGGGCTCGCCGTCGACGTCGAGCGGCCCGAGCGCGTGCGCCGGACGTCCTACCGGCTGGCGGGGTCCTCGACGCGGCAGACGACGGGCTACGACGTGGTGTTCCGGGCGGCGCCGCTGGACGACGAGACGCCGATGGACTACCTGAACGCGAAGCGGGCGTCTGCTGACGGCGACGAGTGGGCGGACGACTGGTTCGGTTCGGTCCCGGACGGCGTCGCGGACGACGCGTTCCGCGAGGACGTCGCGTGGTTCGTCGGCCGGTGAGACTCGACACCGGACTTTTCCCGTCGGAGCGCACGGCGTTCGTATGGACGTCCGCTCGCTGCGCTCCACCCTCCGTCGCCTGCTCGTCGGGCCGCGACGCACCGCACTCCGCGTGGGGATTCCGGTCGTGGTCGCCGCCGCAATCGCGACCGCCGTCAGTACCGCGCTGTTCCTGGCGTCGACCAGCAGGGGCGGCGTCTACTTCCCGCTGGACGCCGCGGCAATCGCCGTCGTCGCGAGCACGCTCTACGCCGCGCGGTACCGCGCAGCCGTGGTCTGCGTGGCCATCGGCGTCGCCTCGCTCGCCGGCTCGATGATCGGGTTCCACGTCCTGCACGGCCAGGACCCAGTACTCCGCACGCTCGTCGACTTCGCCACGGACACCGAACCGGTGGCAATCGGCGCGTTCTTCGGCGTGCTCGGTGCCTGTGCCGGCGGCGTCATCGGGTACGGGTACCGCGTCTGGCGGCGACGAGCGGCGTAATCCCGCAACCTCTTTCCCGGCATCGGGCCAACCGGATGGTATGGCAGACAACGTGGAAGTCGGCTCCGAGGCGTACGAGCAGTACGTGGAAGCCGGCGAGATTCTCACCGAGGTGATGGCGGCGGCCGCCGACCGAATCGAGGTGGGTGTGACGCAGCTCGAAGTCGCGGAGTTCGCCGAGGAGCGCATCCGGGAACTGGGCGGCGAACCGGCGTTCCCCGTGAACATCAGCGTCGACGAGGAGGCCAGCCACGCCGCGCCGGGCGCGGACGACGACACCGAGTTCGGGGAGGAGATGGTGTGTCTGGACGTCGGCGTGCACGTCGACGGGCGCATCGCCGACGCCGCGACCACTGTCGACCTCTCCGGGAACCCGGAACTCGTGGAGGCCGCCGAGGAGGCGCTGGAGGCCGCCGTGGACGCGGTCGAACCGGGCGTGCACACGGGCGAGATCGGCGCGGAGATCCAGGACGTCATCGAGGCCTACGGCTACAACCCGGTGGTCAATCTCACCGGCCACGGGGTCGACCACTACGACGCCCACACCGGGCCGAACGTCCCGAACCGCGCGCTGGACTCGGGCACGGAACTGGAAGTCGGGGACGTGCTCGCGATCGAACCGTTCGCGACGGACGGCACCGGGAAGGTCACCGAGGGGTCGGACACGGAGATCTACGAGGTGGTGGGCTCCGGGAACGTCCGCGACCGGCGCGCGCGCCAACTCCTGGACGACCTCGAGCGGTTCGACGGCCTGCCGTTCGCGGCGCGGTGGCTGGACGCGCCGCGCGCGGAGATGAGCCTGCGTCGCCTGGAGATGGCGGACGTCGTACGGTCGTATCCGGTGCTGAAAGAGGACGAGGGGGCGCTCGTCAGCCAGGACGAGCACACCCTGATTGTCACCGAGGACGGGTGCGAGGTCACGACGAACTGAGCGTCGTCGGGACCGGTCACGGACGGCGTGGTCGGTGCTGCGTGCTCCCCGACTGACCCGCGTCGCTACGCGTTGTTCATGCGGCGCGCTGCGGTCTGCCCGCACGTCTGGCAGGTCGCGATGCGGTACGGTTCCCGGGAGAACTGTGCGTTTTCCGTCGTTTCGTTTTCAGTGCGCAGTTCCACCGAGATGTCGTGTATCGTCTCTGTCCCACAGGTAGCACAGAATTCTACCATCCCCTCCGCACGCGGGTGTTTACTCGCCATTTTGTGTCCCTCCGATTATCACACGCGCGCTAGACGTAAATGTATGAGGCTTGTTCACACAAAACAATCATTGTAGTGACAACGTGTGACCTCCCTGGGGGGGTGGCATCGAAACACTACTGCCGGGGGAGTCCGACAGTCCTGGCATGAAGCAGGTGTTCGCTCCGTGGCGCATCGACTGGGTGGAGCGCGAGGACAAAAACGAGGGCGTCGACTGCGTCTTCTGCGCGTTCCCGCAGCGGGACGCCGACCGCGAACACCTCGTCGTCGCGCGCTCCGAGCACGCGTTCGTGATGCTCAACAACTACCCGTACAACCCCGGGCACTGCATGGTCGTCCCCCGGACGCACACGGGCGAGTACTCTGCCCTGGACGCGGACACGCTGCTGAACCACGCCCGCCTGAAGCAAGCCACCTTCGACGCCCTCGAGGAGGCGTTCGCCCCGGATGCGTTCAACGCGGGCCTGAACCTCGGCGGGAGCGCCGCGGGCGGGAGCATCGACGACCACCTCCACACGCACGTCGTCCCGCGGTGGGACGGCGACACGAACTTCATGCCCGTCGTCGGGGACACGAAAGTCATCGTCGAAGCCGTCGACGAAACCTACGACCGCCTGCGGGCGGCGTTCGCCGACCACCCCGACGCGGTCGACGCCGAGGACGGCGCGCCGCTGCTGGCGTTCGACTGACACGCCATCGGTTCCGGCTCCCCTCTCCCAGGTCTCCGGGAAGGCAACGACGCCCGTTTGTGTCACGGAAACTGCCTTTACGCCGGCGGGTCTCGACGGGCGTATGGCCCTCCAGCCGACCCGACGAACTGTGCTGCGTGGCGGCGGTGTCCTCGCGACGAGCGCGCTCGCCGGCTGCTCGGTGCTGCCCGGCGTCGGCGGCACCCCCGGCGACCCGGACGACCCCGACCAGGGCAAACAGTCCTTCGGCGTCCGCGTCGTCAACGAGACGGACCACACCTACCCCGTGACGGTCACAGCGTGGCCCCGCGGCGAGAGCGACGACGTCTTCTTCGAGGAGAGTGCCGAGGTCACGCCGGACGAGCCACAGGAGTGGGACCAGGTGTTGACAGGCGAGGGGCTGTTCGTCGTCGAGGCGACGGTGGACGACGACCACTTCGTCGTGGCCGACGCGGAGAACCGCCGCACGGTCACCGTCGGGATGGAGAACGCACCTTCGGTGAAGAACGTTCGCGTGGATGTCCACGCCGAGCAGGATCGCGTCGTCGCCGAGGTGGACATGGGCTGGAAGAACCGCTGACCCGGGCCGTCCCCGTCGCCGCAGGGGCGGCCGGAACCGAAAGGCCGAACCCCCCGGACGGGGAACGTCGCCCTGATGGACCGGAGACGCGCGGTCCGACGGGTCGGCGGCGTGGTGTTCGCCGCCAACCTCGTGCTCGTCGTGGCGAAGGCGGCCGTCTGGTGGGTGACGGGGAGCATCGCCGTCGGCTCCGAAGCGGTCAACAGCCTCGCGGACGTGGCGTACTCCCTGGTCGTGCTCGGCGGCCTCTACCTGACGACGCAACCGCCGGACTTCGAGCACCCGCACGGCCACGAGCGCATCGAACCGTTCGTCTCGCTGTTCGTCGCCGTCGGCGTGCTCGGCGCCGGCGCGGCGGTCATCTGGTCGGCGTCCACCGCGCTCCTCTCCGGCGACGTCGGCCGCTCCGCGGGCATCCCCGGCGTCGTCGTGCTCGCCGGGACCGCCGTCGGGAAGTACGGCCTCTACAAGTACTGTCTCGACGCCGCGGAGACCCACCACTCGCCGGCGATTCGCGCGACCGCGCTGGACAACCGCAACGACATCCTCACCGCGAGCGCGCGCTCGCCGGCGTCGTCGGGTCGGCGGTCGGCTACCCGATTCTCGACCCAGTCGCCGCGCTCGTCGTCGCGCTCGGCATCCTCTACACCGGCTACGAGATCGTCCGCGACAACGTCAACTACCTGGTCGGCGCCGCGCCGCCGGACACGCTCCGCGAGGAGATCCTGGAGCGCGCGCTCGCCCACCCCGACGTGGAGGGCGCCCACGACGTCGTCGCGCACTACGTCGGCCCGGAGGTCGACGTCAGCCTCCACGTCGAAGTCGAGGGCGAGATGACGCTGCACGAGGCCCACGACATCGAGAGCGAGATCATCGAGACCGTCGGCTCGATTCCCGAGGTCGACGACGTCTTCGTGCACGTCGACCCGAAGGAACTCGGCGAGTGGAAGGCCGACGACGACGTCGCGACGACTGACGCGGGCCGTGACGGCTGAGATTCGCCGGGACTGCGTGATTACTCCGCGGCCGCGAGCACGTCGAGCGACCGCCGACCGAACGTTCACTCGCCGCTACCTGTCGGTCTTCGGGGGATAGTTCTTTGGGAACCCGCCACGTATCGCAGGACATGAGCGAGACCCAGCAAGCGCAGCTCCGATGCCTCGAGTGCGGCCGTACAGCACCACGAAACGGTGACTGGGGAGAAGCCACGCACCCGACGCTCGGGACGATGACGCAGTGCCCCGAGTGCGGGAGTACGAACGTCCAGTCGCGGCAACCCTGACCACGCGGCGTTCGCACCGGCTGGGACGCCCCGCTCACCATCAAGTCCCCCGGGTGCGTTGCGTCACGCATGCCGGGACCGCCGTCCCCTGTTCTCGGAAGTCCCGCTGCCACGGTCGCCGTGGCCGCTACCGCCGGCCTCGCCACCGCCGCCGAGCGCCGTCGTCCTCGCACGCGACCGCACGGCAGCCCCT
>NZ_WUUU01000174.1 GCF_009831555.1 Halobacterium bonnevillei
GCTCGGCGCGGCCCCCGACGTCGTCGCGCTCTCCAGCACGTACCTCGCGGTCATCCTCGTCACCGCGCCCGCCCGCCACGTCGCACTCATCGCCGCCCGCTCACTCCAGGGGACCGGCGACACCCGGACGCCAATGTACGTCAACGCCGTGGCGAACGTCGGCAACATCCTCGGGAGCGTCGGCCTGGGACTGGGTTACTTCGGGCTCCCCGAACTCGGCGTGGTCGGCGTCGGTGCGGCGACGGCCACCGCGAACGGCTTCACCGCGCTCGTCCTCACCGCCGCAATCGCGACGACGCACACCGCGGCCGGGTTCGCGCGTCCGACGTCCACCGTCATCACGAAACAGCTGCTGGCCGTCAGCGGCCCGAAAATCGCCGAAGGCACGGTGTCCGCGCTCGCGGAGTTCCCGTTCAACGCGCTCCTGTTGACGTTCGGCACGAACGTCAACGCCGCGTTCCAGATCGGGCGCCGCGTCTACCAGCAGGCGACCGGCCCGCTGTCCCGGGGGTACAACGTCGCCGCGAACGTCGTCGTCGGCCAACCGCTCGGGGACGGCGACCCCGAAACGGCCCGGTTCAACGGCTGGGCCGTGGCTGCACTCGGCGTGCTCACAGTCGGCGCCGTCGGCGTCGCGCTCGCGTACTTTGCACGACCGCTGGTGGCACTGCTCGCGGACGACCCGGAGACGCTCCGCCACGGCGTCTGGTTCGCCCGCGCGTACGGCCTCAGCGCGCCGTTCCTCGCCGGGTTCGTCGCGCTGTCCGGCGCGCTCCAGGGCGCCAGCGAGACCCGGGTGCCGTTCCTCGCACGCACCACCGGCATGGTCGGATTCCTCATCGGGTTCTCGTACCTCGTCGGCGTCCCACTGGGGTACGGCGCGACGGCCGCCTACTGGGGCGTCGCGCTCTCGAACGTCTGGATGGCGCTGGTCGTCACTGCCGGCTTCCGCTACGGCGAGTGGGCGCCCCGCGCCGCCGCGATGATGGCCGAACGCGCAGACGCGTGAGAAGTCGTCGTCGGAGCCGACGGCGGGCCGTTACCGGTCGTCCAGCGGCACGAACTCGTTGTCCTCGTCGCCGACGTAGCGCGCCCGCGGCCGAATCAGGCGGTTGTCGTCGTACTGCTCGAGGACGTGGGCGATCCAGCCGCCGACGCGGGACATCGCGAAGATCGGGGTGTAGACGTCCACCGGGATGCCCATCTTGTAGTAGGTGGACGCGGAGTAGAAGTCGACGTTCGGCGCGAGGCCCTTCTCCTCGGCCATGTACTCCTCGATGGCGACGCTCATCTCGTACCACTTCGTGTCGCCGGCGGCCTCCCCGAGTTCCTCGGAGCGCTCGCCGAGAATCTTCGCGCGCGGGTCCTTGACGTTGTACACGCGGTGGCCGAACCCGGCGACGCGCTGGCCGCTCTCGAGGGCGTCCTCCACCCACTCGACGGCGCCCTTGTCCGACTCGTCGACCTCCTGGAGCATCCGCATGACGTTGGCGTTCGCGCCGCCGTGGAGGCTCCCGGAGAGCGTGCCGACGGCGGACGTGACCGAGGCGTGGAGGTCCGCGAGGGTCGACGCCGTCACCATCGAGGAGAACGTCGACGCGTTCAGGCCGTGGTCGGCGTGCAGGACCAGCGCCTGGTCGAAGACGTCCGCGAGCACGTCGTCGGGTTCCTCGTCGTTCAACATGTACAGGAAGTTCGCGGCGTGGTCGAGGTCCTCGCGCGGCTCGACGGGGTCGTCGCCGTTGCGGCAGCGCGCGAACGCCGCGACGATCGTCGGCAGTTTCGCGGTGATGCGTTTGCCCTTCCGGAGGTTCGCGTCGACGTCTGTCGGGTCGGCGTCCGCGTCCGGATCGTACGCCGACAGCTCCGAGACGGCGGTGCGGACCGCCGCCATCGGGTCCTCGTCGGCGGCCGCGAGGTCCTCGACGAGCGAGTAGACGGCGTCGTCGACGTCGCGGTGGCTCGCCATGTCCGCGCGGAACGCCGCGAGTTCCTCGCGGTTCGGGAGGCGGCCGTGCCACAGCAGGTAGAGGACCTCCTCGTAGGTCGCGCCGCGCGCCAGGTCCTCGATGGTGTACCCGCGGTAGACGAGTTTGCCGGCGTCGCCGTCGATGTAACTCAGTTCGGATTCAGCGACGAGCACGCCCTCGAGTCCCTTCTTGAGTTCGTCGGCCATACTTCACGGTTCTTTACGGTCCCACCTAATGGGTGTCGATTTCGCCCACGGGACGCTGGCGCCAGCCTCATCGTCGAACGCGCGTGCGGCGGCCGGGAACGACTGGGTCGCGGCGCTTCCGGCGGCCAGCGGCGACGCGCGGAGTGCAACGCCCCACCGGGGTTCGCGACGGGGGACGCGAACGTTTTTCGGTGACGGGGGCGAACTCGCGTGCATGAGCGGCCGCGTCGAGTACGAGCCCGCGAGCGTGAAAGACCTCCTCGCGGAGATGAAAGACACCGCGGAGTTGCTCATCGACCTGTCGTACTCCGCGGTGTTGCACGGCAGCGACGACGTCGCCGCGGAAGTCCTGAAACTCGAGGAGCGCATGGACATCCTCCAGTTACGCGCGCGCATGAGTCTCCTGCTCGCTGCGCGCAAACCGGAGGACGCGGAGACGCTGGCGCCCGTGCTCGGCGTGGTCGGCGCCGCGGAGAAGATCAGCGACGCCGCCGGCGACATCGCGAAGGTCGTCCTCGACGACATCGGCGTGCCGGACGCGATTCGCGCCGCACTCCCGGAGGCCGTGGAGTCGCTGGTGCGCGCGGAACTCGACCCGAGTTCGGAGTACGCGGACCGCACGCTCCTCGACGTCAACCTCGAGACCGAGACCGGGGTGCGCGTGCTCGCGATCCGGCGGGGCGGCGACTGGATTCTGAACCCCGACCGCGACACCGAGCTTCGCGGCGGCGACGTCCTGCTGCTGCGGGGTGCGGAGGAGCACATCGGCGGCGTCTACGAGACTGTGACGGGAAGCGCCTACGAACCCCCGGACGTCCCCGAGGCGGGCATCGACGACCTGGAGCGTGCGGTCGACTCCGTGGTGACGATGAAGAACATGAGCGAGCTGTCCGTCGACCTCGCGTACGGCGCGGTGCTGTTCGACTCGACGGACCTCGCCGCGGAAGTCGTCGAACTCGAGGCGGAGGTCGACGCGCTGAAGTCCCGATTCGAGGCGTGGACGCTCCGGGCGGCCAGCCGCGTCGACGACCCGGTGTCGCTGCGCGGCCTCGTGCACATCGCCAATTCGACGGAGGTCATCAGTGACGCCGCCGTCGAAATCAGCGAGGGCGTGCTGCGCGGCCTGGACACGCACGTCGTCGTCCAGGAGGCCGTCGAGGAGTCCGACGAAGTCATCGTCCGCGAGACGGTCGAACCCGGGAGCGGGCTGGACGCCGCGACGCTCGGCGGCCGCCAGGTGTCCACGGAAACGGGGATGACCGTCATCGCGGTGCGGCGGCCGGACGAAGGGGTCGACGAGTGGGTGGTCCAGCCGGGCCCGGAAACCGAGGTGGCGGCCGGCGACGTCCTCCTGGCGAAGGGGACGCGGGCAAGTGCGGATCGGCTCCGGGACCTCGTGTCGGCGTGAACGCGGGCGGTCCTACTCGAGGCGCTGGGAGAGCCGGTACGCCGACACGACTGTGAACGCCAGCGTCGCCAGCAGGCCGAACGTGAACGCGAGCACGGCCGCCAGCGCGACGAGGTACGCCGTCGAGTACGGCGACCCGCCGGAGGCCACGACGAACAACCAGTACGTCCCGACGGCGACGAGCACGCCGACCAGGAACCCGCGTTTCGCCTGCGTCCGCACGTCGAGGGCGCGAATCAGGTTCTGGACGCCGGACCTGTCGCCGGGGGCGCTGGCCGCGCCGGCCGCGTCGTCGTCCGTCGGCCGCTCGGACGCCTCGGACATGGCAGGGGGTTCGACGGGGCGAGTGAAAGCACCGTCGGTTCTCCGGGACCGAACCGCTCAAGGCGCCGCGAGTGTGCCCTACTTGTAATGACTACGCTCGGCACGGCGTCCGCGGCCCCGGGGGAGTTCGACACGGGGCGACTCACTGTGGGCGAGACGCGGGACGGCACCGCTGTCGGCCTCCCGGTCGCCGTCGTGAACGGCGACCGCGACGGCGACACCATCTACATGCAGGCCGCCAGCGACGGCGACGAACTGAACGGCGTGGGCGTCCTGCGGCGCGTCGTCCCGCAACTCGACCCCGCCGAAATTGCGGGCGAAGTCCGGGTCGTCGGCGTCACGAACTTCCACGCCTTCCAGGTGGCCGAACACCGCAACCCCATCGACGACACGAAACTGAACCGCGCGTACCCCGGCAGCGCGAACGGCTCGTCGTCCGAACGCATCGCGCACGCGACGTTCTCGGCAGCCGAGGACGCCGACCTCATCGTCGACCTCCACCAGGGGTCGACGTCCCGCATGATCAACGAGGTCCGCGTGCGCTGTGGCCGCCACCACCGCCTGCACGACGACTGCCTCGAACTCGCGAAAGTCTTCGGCTGCGGCCACGTCCTCGACCAGAAGGGGCCGGAGGGCCAGCTCGCTCGCGCCGGCCCCGACGAAGGCATCCCCACCATCGACCCGGAGCTCGGTGGCAGCGTCGGCTTCGACGAGGAGTCGATCCAGTACGGGGTCGACGGCGTCTTCAACGTCCTCCGGTACTACGGCTTCCTCGACGGCGACGTCGACACGCAGCCCCAGACCCGCGCGAAGGACTTCGACCGCTACGGCTCCCCAGTCGGCGGCCTCGTCGAGTTCAAGCAGTCCCTCGGCGACGACGTCACCGAGGGCGACACCCTCTTCGAGATCACGGACGTCTTCGGCACCCTCAAAGCCACCGTCACCGCCGACAACGACGGCATCTTCTGGCGGACTCGCCGCCTCCCCCAGGTCGCCACGGGAGAGTACGTGTGTTCGGTCGGTACTGACGTGGATACGTTCTGAGGGGCCGCGAGCGCGGGGGCGGACCTCAGTTGCCGCCCGTGGACAAAATTTTGCGATCGAATGGGAACAGCGCGAACAGCGCGAACAGCGCGAACAGCGACGGGTTGTCAGTCAGGAGTCCGATCAGGCCGAGCAGGCCGAGCAGGCCCAGGTGGCTGACACGAAGTGTTACCATATGAGACTGTCCGGGGGAACTGTCAAAGAAAGGTAACCCCGATTCTCAGTTCCTGGAACTGTGCCCCGGACCGGTAGCCTGAGGTGGCTGACCGGCATCGCTGGACGTATGCTCGAATGCCGTTCCTGCGGTCGAACGTACGGCAGCGGCCCCCAGGAGCCGTGGCGCTGCGAGTGCGGGCACGCGCTGGACTTCGCCGAACGCCCGCTGCCCGACAGCAGCCGCCCGGACGCGACCCGCGCGAGGGCCTGTGGGCGTTCGACGAGTTCCTCCCGGTCGGCCGGGAGGTCACGCTCGGCGAAGGATGGACGCCGCTCGCGGAGGCCGACCACTGGGACGCCGAGTTCAAACTCGAGTACGTGTTCCCGTCGGGGAGCTACAAGGACCGCGGCGCGGCGCTGACGCTGTCGCGGGCCGCCGAACTCGGCGTCGAGCGCATCGTCGAGGACTCCTCGGGGAACGCGGGCGCGGCCATCGCGCAGTACGCCGCGCGCGCCGGCATCGACGCCGACATCTACGTGCCAGCGTCGGTCAAGCAGTCGAAACTCGACGCCATCGAGGCGGCTGGCGCGACCCCGGTCCGCATCGAGGGGAGTCGCCAGGAGGTCACCGACGCCTGCATTTCGGACGCCGTCGGCGGTGACGCGTGGTACGCGAGCCACGCCTGGAATCCCGCGTTCTACGCGGGAACGTCGACGTTCGCGCTGGAACTCGCCGCGCAGCGCGACTGGACCGTGCCGGAAGCCGTCGTGATGCCGCTCGGCCACGGCACGCTATTCCTCGGCGCGTACCGGGGGTTCCGTGCGCTCCGCGACGCCGGCTGGACGGAC
>NZ_WUUU01000175.1 GCF_009831555.1 Halobacterium bonnevillei
GGGCCGTCCAGGTCCCGGACGGTTTCGAGGTCCGCGCCGGCGCAGAACGCGTCGCCGGCGCCGTGCACGTACACCACCGGCTGGGCCGCGTCCCGTACCGCGTCCCGGAGGTCGTCGAGCGCAGCGGGCGTGAGCGCGTTCCGAGCGTCCGGTCGGTCCAGCGTAACGACCCGCAGGCGGTCGTCGTCGTCCACCCGAAGCATACTAGGTCGGAAGCGGTGCTTTCCAAAGGTCTTTGCCGTTCCCGCCGCTACCAACTGTCGATGGAGGAGGCCGAGCAGGCGCGGGCTGCCGCCCGGGACGCCGTCGCGGACATCGAACCCGACGGCCTCCGAGCGGTCATCGACGAGCACGTCGCGTCGTCCTCGATGCTACCCGGCGTACTCACCGTGTTGAGCGCACGCGTCGTGGACGGGTCCGCCGACGACGACGCGGTGACGCGGCGAGCCGCTGGCGTCCAGTTGATCTACGAGGGACTGCGCACGACGAGGGACCTCGTCGCCGACGAACCGTGGGCGTACACCGACGAGGACGACCCCGACGACGACCTCGACGTCCTGGCGGCGGACGTGCTGGTCGCGCGCGGCTTCCGGCTGCTCGCTCGCACCGAAGCCGCAGGCCACGCTGTCCAGACCGTCCGCGAGTTCGGGCGCCACGAGACGGACAGCCAGGAGGGGCGGGCGCCGACCTCGCGGTCACTGGAGGCCAACGTCTTCGAACTCGCCGCCATCGCGGGCGGCACCGCCGCGGGCGGCGACACCCCCGTGGCGCTCCGGCAGTACGTCGTCGGCCTCGCGGACAACGCCGACATCCCGCTGCCGGACGCCCGCGACACGCTCCCCGCGGAAGTCGAGGACGTGATGGCGCGCGTCGGCACGACCACCCCCGACGAGCGGGTCAGTCCGACGTCCGCGGGCGACCGGTAATCGAAACGCCTAAAGAAGTCGCCGTGCCTTCTAACGAATGCGTGCCTGGGTAGCTTAGCGGTAAAGCGCGTCCTTGGTAAGGACGAGACCCCGGATTCAAATTCCGGCCTAGGCTCTTCTCGCGAGCGGTCGACCGTGGAGTTTCATCGCCGCAATTCCAACCGAGAACGGCGTTTGTAACAGACCCCGATCAGTCGTCGACAGCGGCGCGCCTACACGTACGCTTCGAACTCTTTGCCGAACGCGAGGAAGTAGCCGGTGCCGACGACGCCGATTGCGGCGGCGATGGTGAACGCGACCTCGGGGCTAACGAACTCCCAGAGGGAGCCGCCGAGCGCGGCGCTCGGGATGACGATGGTGTTGCGGAGGAGGTAGTAGGTCCCGGTGACACGGCCGCCGGCGCCCTGTTCGGCGGGGCCGACGATGAGCGCCTTGTGGGAGGGGAGCCCGGCGAACCGCAGGCCGGAGAACGCGAAGATGAGGATGAGAGCGCCGCTGGTGGTGAGGACGGGGGAGAGGGCCGCGGGGCCGCCGATGAGGACGACGGGGAAGACGGCGTACACCGCGAACCCGACCGCGACGACGGGTTTGAGGCCGACGTACTCGGCGGCTTTGGCGGCGGGCGCCATCACGAGCAGCGCGATCAGCATCTCGACGCCGAGCAGGTAGCCGAAGAACGCCTCCGGCGACAGGTCGACCGCGTACGTGGTACCGGCCAGCGAGACCGCGGTCTGGAAGCCGGCCTCGTAGAACTGCGTGACGACGAGCACGAAGAACACGTACACCATGCCGTTGGCGAACCGGACGAGGGTGTCGCCGACGAGCAGCGGCCGGAGTTCCGACGGCATCTCGCGGAGGTCGGCGCGGACCTGTTCGAGGCCCGCGAACGAGGTGCCGATGGTGTCCTCGCTCGCGTCGTAGAGGACGTGCTGGGCGACGGTGCCGACGACGCCGAACGCGACCGCGACCGCGAGGACGTACTGGAAGCTCACGGTGAAGTCGGAATGGAGGCCGATGAGGACGGCTGCCAGCACCGGCCCGACGAGGAACGCGGTACGGCGGAACGTCTCGGTGCTGGCGAACCCGGCCGCCAGCCGAGACGGATCGGTCGCCTGTTTGACGACGGCGAACGTCGCGCCGAGGCCGAAGGACTTCCAGGCCTGCGCGAGCAGGAGGCCGACGAAGATCCAGAGCCACGCGGGAACCGTCACGCCCGCGAGCGACACCGCGCCGAGCGCGGGTGCGACCAGCCAGACGACGAATCCGAGCGTCGAGACGAGGCCGAACAGCGTGAGGGAGTACCGCGAGCCGATGCGGTCGGAGATGGCGCCGCCGGGGTACGGGTAGACCGCCGAGATGACGTTGCCGACGGTGCCGAACAGTCCGACGACGAAACCGCTGGCGCCGAGCGCCACCAGGTACTCCGGCAGGAAGCGGTTGGTCATCTGGAAGGCGAGGCTGAACGCGAACATCGCCAGCGACAACACCAGGACGTCCCGCTGGAGCGCGAAGAACTCCCGGAACGTCCGGAGCGGGCTCGACTCCTCCGTCTCGACGGTTACCTCGTTTTGCGTCATTCGCAGGGCCCCCGGCGTGTGTGGTTCGCCCGCTACAGCTTCAGCCGCTCGTTCTCGAGTAGACAGTGTTCGGAACCCGACAAAAACCTAGCCATCCGGACGATAGAGGGTCGTCTGGCGGGACACATCTGGTCGTCCGTAGCGCCGTGCTGAGCCGTGCTGGGCTAGCTGGGCCTGAAATGGGGCATACTGTCGGCCGTTGCGCCGCGCTGGGCACGCTGGGCCGTTCGACCGTGGGGTTGTGGACTGTCCCGTTCTCGACTGCAGTTCGACCGTCGCGCCTGTAGGACGTTCTAGGACGTAATATTCCAGGGGAGAGTATGTAGAGAGTACTTATCCAGCTTCGTGTGCCATATGGTAGCATGGCAGCGAGTAGCAATTGGGCAGACGTGTACCAGTGCCCGTTCTGTGGCGGCGACCTCCCATCGCCGGGGCGCGGCTTCGTCGACCACATCGACCAGAACCCCGACTGCGACGAGGAGTTCGAAGCGTGGCGGGACACCATCACCGACGACGTCCCCCACGGCTGGCCCGGATAGCCAGACCACACTCCCCGGAGGACGCACCGCCCGCACGAACGACGGCCGACTCACGTCCGCGGGACGCCTCGTCGTCCCGCTGTCTCCTCACGTCGTCTGGTCAGTAACCGCGTTCGACCCCCCGTCCGCCTCGCCCTCTGACTCCGGGAGGCGCTGTTCGACGGTCTCCTCGACGTGCTTCTCGATCTGGTCTTCGACCTGTTCCTCCACCCGCTCTTCGACCGTCTCCTCCACCTGCTCACCCACTCGTTCCTCGACCGTCTCCTCCACCTGCTCCTCGACGGTCTCCTCGACCTCCGTCTCGACCCGCTGCTCGACGCGCTGCTCGACCCGGCCCGCGACTTCCTCGGAGACCTGCTCGTGGACTTCGCTGGGAACCCGTTCTTCGACCTCCTCGGAGACCTGGGAGTGAACCTCGCTGGGGACCTGTTCCTCGACTTCCGTCTGTACCTGGTCGTGGACCTCGCCCGGGACGCGCTCGTCGACTTCGCTCTCGACCGCGCCCGACACCTGGTCCTCGACCTCCTCGGCGACCGCTTCCTCGGCCTCCTCGGCCACCTCCTCCTCGAGAATCTGCTCGTAGATGCTCATGTTCTCCCAGACGCGCAGGAAGTACCCGAAGACGAGGCCGCCCTGGAGCGCCGCGACGCGGGCGTCCATCCCGAACACCAGCAGGTAGCCGAACCCGAGACTGAACGCCGCGCCGTAGACGATGTCGATGTAGAACTGCGTCTGCCGTCCACTGAGCGCTGGCATCACGGCAACCTACGTGCTCGTTCGTACAAATTCCCTGCGCCCTCCCGCGTGTAGGGTGACCGTACGTGGCGTTCGAGGCGGCGGCGTCAACCGAAGAAGAAGAGTTCGAACGCCAGGAACGACCCGACGGTGGCGACGACGGGGACGAGATTCTGCATCGCGACGACGCGAACGGTCGTCGCGGGGTCGAACAGTTCCGAGGCGTCCGGAAGTTCCTCCGGGGACTCCTCGCCGATGTCGCTCGACGCGCCGTCGCCGTCGTCCATCCCGGGGTCGCCGACAGTCGGCGCGTCCCCATCACTCGTGAGGGCGCCGACCGAAACGCGCGGGTCCGCTCGGCCGCGGACGGCGTCCGCGATTGTGAACGTCCGCGTGGCCTGCCCCCACCCGAGGCCGACGATGCACATGGTCGCGATGACGACGAAACTCGCGGGGATGCCCGCCGCGGACAGCGCCACGACGATGACGGAACTCACGACGGCGACGACGATTGCGGCCGTCAGCGGGAGGTCCGTGATGTCGTTGCCGAGCGTCTCCATGGTGCGTCTCGCGATGGTGAACGCGCCGACGGCGACGGCCAGCGACCCCACGAGGATGCCGTCGTTCATGCCGAGTTCGCCGCTGCCGACCAGCGGCGCGATGGCGTTCGCGACGTTGCTCGTCCCGGAACTGAACGCCATCAGGCAGCCGATTGCGACGACGACGGTCGTCCCGACGAGTTCGCGTCGCGTCGTGTTCGGGCCGAAGGCCGGCCGCGGGAGCACACCCGACCGCTCGACGGACAGCAGCGCCCCCTCGGTCTGGTCGATTGCGAACGCCCGCTCGATGCGCGGGTAGAAGTACCGGCCGATCATCACTGACACCCAGAACCCGATCGCTGGCGAGACCAGCCACCAGATGGCGATTTCGCCGACCACCGCCCAGTTCACGGTGTTCGCGGCGAGGCCGAGGCCGACGATGGCGCCGACCGCCGTCATCGACGTCGACGCCGGCGCGCCGGAGACGTTCCCGACGAGCAGCGCAGCGCCCACGAAGAACAGCACGGTGATGCTGACGGGGAGCGTGAACACGCCGCCGTCGTGGAGGAGGCCTTCGCCGAGCGTGTCGACGACCCGGCGGCCCAGCGTCCACGCGCCCGCGAGAAACACACCGACATGAGCGCGGCCGCGGTCGCCTTCGTGACGGCGCCGGCGCCGACCGCCGGCCCGAACGCCGGCCCCGTGGTCGCGCCGCCGATGTTGTACGCGACGAAACACGCGATGAGGACGCCGCCCACCAGCAGTGCGTCGGTCACGGTTCCGCCACGACGGTACGGGAGCGTCGGTGTAAGGAGTTACTACTCGCGTGAAATGCGGGAAAGCGGGAGTGGGGGGAGTGCCGGACGCGCGGGGGGAGGATGGGAGAAGTCGACGCGCGTCCAATCGATGGGTCTGTATTCGGGGCTTATAAAGATTCGTCAGACGGAACGGCGCTCGAGCGGAAACGCCTACGGTGTGGGCCGTCCACGGGCCATGTATGGACGGACTCGGCGTGCCGCTGGCGACACCGTTCGACGACGACGGGCGTGTCGACCACGCGGCCCTGGCGGCGTTGACTGCGTCGGTGACAGCGGCTGGCGCGGACTTCCTCGTTCCCTGCGGGTCGAACAGCGAGTCGGAACTGCTCACCGCGAGCGAACGCGCGGCCGTCGTGGAGACCGTCGTCGACGCCGCGCCGTCGGACGCGTCGGTGCTCGCGGGCACGGGCAGTCCGGGCTACCGGGAGACGCTGACGGCGACGGAGCGCGCGGCCGAAGCGGGTGCCGACGCAGCGCTCGTCGTCACGCCGTTCTACTACGACCACGACACGGAGGCCATCGTCGCGTACTACCGGGAACTCGCCGACGAGGCCCCGATTCCGGTCTACCTCTACAGCGTCCCGAAGTACACCGGCGTCGCGCTGTCCCCGCGGACCGTCCAGTCGCTGGCCGCCCACCCGAACGTCGCGGGCATGAAGGACTCCTCGGGGGACCTCGCGGCGTTCCAGCGCACCCGCGAGTACACCGCGGACGCCGACTTCGACCTGCTCGTCGGGAGCGGCGGCCTCTTCGCGCCGGCGCTGGACGCGGGC
>NZ_WUUU01000176.1 GCF_009831555.1 Halobacterium bonnevillei
AGGGTCACCAGTTCGACCGGCTCCGAGCGGTCGGCGTGGCCGTAGCGGCGCTCGTGGCGCTCGTGGAACCGCTCGACGACGGTGTCGAGGGTGTCCTCGTCGACGTCGCCGTCCGGGACCGGAACGGAGATCTCGAACGACTGGCCGACGTACCGGAGGTCCGCGGTGCGGTCGAACTGCCGGTCCGTCGGCGGAACGTCCTCGTCGGCGAGGCGCTGGTCGCCCTGCTCGGAGAGGTCGGCGAACGTAGCCCGCAGCGTCGACGGCGACACCTCGTCCCACTGCCTGACGCGCGAGACGCTGTAGTCGTACAGCACGTCGCTGATGAGCAGGCCGAGCGCGGAGAGGACGCCCGCCGTCTGCGGCACGATGACCTTCGGGACGTCGAGGTCCTCGGCCAGCCGGCACGCGTGGAGCGGGCCAGCGCCGCCGAACGCGACCAGCGCGAAGTCCCGCGGGTGTAGCCGCGCTCCACGGAGACGACGCGGAGCGCGCGCTGCATGTTCGCGTTCGCGACGTCGAGGACGCCCTGCGCGGCCTCCTCGGGCGTCATGCCGAGTTCCTCGCCGAGGCGCGCCGTCGAAGGCGTCCCGGACGTCCGCGACTTCCACGTCGAGTTCGCCGGAGAGGAAGCGGATCGGGGTCGAGACGGCCGAGCAGGAGGTGTGCGTCCGTCGCGTGGGTTCGGTGCCGCCACGGCCGTACGAGATGGGGCCCGGGTCCGCGCCCGCCGAGCGCGGTCCGACGCGGAGCGCGCCGCCCTCGTCCACCCAGGCGATCGAGCCGCCGCCAGAGCCGACGGTGTGGATGTCGATCATCGGGACGCCGACCGCGTAGTCGCCGACTGTGACGTCCGTGGAGACGAGGGGTTCGCCGCCCTCCACGAGCGAGACGTCGCAGGACGTGCCGCCCATGTCCATCGTGATGACGTCGTCGACGCCGCACTGCTGGGCGACGTACGTCGCGCCCTGCACGCCGCCCGCGGGCCCGGAGAGGAGCGTGTTGACGGGACGGCCGCGCGCGGCGTCGGCGGTGATGAGGCCGCCGTTGGACTGCATGATCTTGAGTTCGGCGCCGAGGCCGTGCTCGCGAACTTCCGACTCCAGGTTGCCGATGTAGGAGTCCATCACGGGCTTGAGCGCGGCGTTCAGCGAGGTGGTGAGCGTGCGCTCGTACTCCCGTATCTCCGGGAGGACCTGGCTGGACAGCGAGTAGGAGACGTCGAGGCCTTCGTCTCTGAGGGCGTCGGCGACGCGCTGCTCGTGGTCGCCGTTCTCGAACGCGAACAACAGCGAGATTGCGACGCTGTCGACGCCGCTGTCCGCGAGGTCGCCGGCCAGCCGGCGCGCGCTCCCTTCGTCGAGGTCCCGCAGGACGTTCCCGCGCTCGTCGAGGCGCTCGGACACCTCGAAGCGGCGGTCCCGCGGGACGATCGGCTCCGGTTTCTCGGCGTCGAAGTCGTAGATGTCCGGGCGGTTCTGGCGTGCGATCTCGAGCACGTCGCGGAACCCCTCGGTGGTGACGAGCGCGGTGTCCGCCCACGTCCCCTCGAGGACTGCGTTCGTCGCGACGGTGGTACCGTGGCTGAGGAAGCCGACGTCGCCGAACGTGAACCCGGCCTCGTCGCGGCTCTTCCGGAGCCCGTTCACGACGCCGTTCTCGGGTGCGTCCGGCGTGGACGGGGTCTTCGTCACGTGCACGTCGCCGTCTCGAACCGTGACGATGTCCGTGAACGTGCCGCCGATGTCGACGCCGATGCGCACGTCCTCGGCCGTCACTGGCGGTCACTCCGTCGGTGCTGGTCTTGCGAAGCGTCTACTGGAACGTATCGTAGTTCGAACATGAGTGGGTGGGGGACGCCTAGACGAGGTCGCTGGCCGGAATCGTCTCCTGGTCCTGGAACTCGCCGTCGACGACTTCCACGACGACCATGTCGCTGGCGACGTCGCCGTTCTCGTCGTAGTCGACGCTGCCGCTCGGCCCGGCGTAGTTGACCGCCTCGCCGTCGTCGAGGAGGTCGACGCCGTCGCCGAACTCGTCGTACCCGACGTCGTCGCCCGGCGGGTTCGACGTCTCCCGCATCTGTTCTTTCACGTCACTGGAGTCCGTGCTGTCGGCGGCGTGAGCGGCGAGCGCCCACGACACCAGGGCGTCGTAGGAGTTCCACGAGTACGGCGAGAACAGCTGGGCGTCCGGGTTCGCCTCCTCGTAGTCGCTGACGAACGACTCGGTGTCGCCGCCGCTCGGCGGCTTCGTGCGCACGCCGTACATGCCGTTCATCACTTCCTCGCCGACGTTCTCGATGACCTCGTCGGAGAGCAGGCTCGTGTGCAGGATCCAGTTGCCGCCGTAGCCGCCCTCGAACCACTGCGAGAGGATGGTCGTCCCGCTCTCGGGGTAGCCCGCGAGCGCGACGAAATCCGGGTCGTCCTCGTACAGCTGGTCGAGGGACTGCTGGTAGGAGGACTCGCCGGACTCGTAGCCGACCTTCGCGGTGACCTCGCCGTCGAAGGACTCCTCGAAGACGTCGGCCAGCGCTGACCCGAAGTCGTTGTTGACGTAGAGGACGGCCGCGCTGTCGGCGTCGTTGTTCTGCGCGATGCGGGACATCACCTTCGCGACGAACCGGTCGTTGGTGCGCGTGCGCCAGACGTAGTCGTCGTCGTCCAGCGTGCTGATGACCGGCGACGAGGACGCCGGCGTGACGTGCAGGACCTCGTTCGAGATGGTGACGGACTCCGCGATACTGATGGTGACGCCGGAGGAGACGGCCCCGAACAGCGCGTCCACGCCCGTCGTGTCCACGAGCTTGTTGGCGGCGTTGACGCCCTGCGTGGACGCTGAGTTGGAGTCCTCGAAGTGGAGTTCGACGTCATTTCCGGCGGGACCGCCGGCCGCGTTGATGTCCGCTTTGGCCATCTCGAAGCCGTTCTGCATCGGCCCGCCGAAGTCGTTGAGGTCGCCGCTGTACGGGATGACGACGCCCACGTCGACGGTGCCGCCACCGTCGTCGCCGCCACCCTGGAGGTCCTCGAGACAGCCAGCCGTTCCGGCGACACCGAGCGCGCCGGCCGCGCGCAGGAAGCGACGCCGTTTCAACCGTTCACCGAACGAGTCGTTCTGTGACATACACTACCAACTAGCAATGAGGTATATATTCGTGGTTGTGAGCGGTGTGCACGCGTTGTGCGGACCTTGTGAAGACGTACGAGGACGTATGCAGAATTCGGCCGACTGACCTGCTGTGAGTCCGGGGCCAGGCGCGGGCTCAGGGGTCGACGGTCAACAGGACTTTCGCGACGCCTTCCTCCATCTCCACGTCGAACGGCAGGTGGGCGACGCTGCGCTCGATGAACCGCGTCATGAACCACCGGATGTCCGCCGACGGGAACACGATGTGGTAGGTGTTCTCCGTCGTCCGCCGCACTGTCAGGAACCCGCACAGCGACAGCCACTCCAGGAGTTCCTCGAGCGTGTCGAAGCGGTCCCGGTACTCCTCGGCGTGGTAGTCCGACACCTGGTCCGTGTCCTCGATGAATCCCTGCTTCGGCTCGCCGTCCTCCTGGACGTGTTCGAGAAAGCAGTGCAGGAAGTCGATGTCGAGCAGGACGTGTTCGCCGCCCGCCAGCATCTTGTAGTACTCCTCGAGGGTCTCGGAGCTGTCCGTGCTGGCGGCCTCGTAGTTCGCCGCGTAGAACGTCAGCGCGCGTCGCACGAGCTCGCTCTGCGAGCGGTCCGTTTTCCCCGCCAGGTCGTCCAGGGCCGCCCGCGCCTCCTCATCGAGCGACACCGTCAGTCTGTCCGAACTCATTGGAACGTGATAGCATACCGATGCCGTAAAACCCCTCGCCTCACGCAATCGCCGGGGCCCGGGTGGCCACCGCGCTCGCTCACGTGGCGCGAACGAGTGGGTTTTTAGTCGCGAATCGTTTACGTCGGTGCAATGACTCGCATCCTCGTCGTCGACAACCACGGCCAGTTCACCCACCTGGAGCACCGACTGCTCCGGGACCTCGACGGGGTGGACGCCGAACTCGTCGACAACACGACGCCGCCCGAGGACATCGACGCCGACGGCCTCGTACTCTCAGGCGGCCCCGACATGGACGACATCGGCCACTGCCCGGACTACCTCGACCTCGACGTCCCGGTCTTCGGCGTCTGTCTCGGCATGCAACTCATCGCGACCGAACTCGGCGGCCGCGTCGAATCCGGCGACTACGGCGGCTACGCGGACGTCGACGTCGACATCACCGACGAGGACGACCCCCTCGTCGGGTCGCTGGCGCCCGAGACGCGCGTGTGGGCGAGCCACGCCGACGAAGTCGTCGACCTCCCCGAGGGCTTCACCCGCACCGCCGAAAGCGACATTTGCGACGTCGAAGCGATGTCGAACACGGACCGCGACCTCTACGGCGTCCAGTGGCACCCCGAAGTCGCGCACACCGAGGAGGGCGAAGCGGTGTTCGAGAACTTCGTCGCCATCTGCGAGTAGGGCATGACGGAGACACAGGGCGAACTGGCGGGCCTCTCCAAGTACATCTTCCGGGCGCCCCGCTGGTACACGAGTGTCTCCCTCTCGCTGGTCATCGCGGCGCTGGCGGGCATCGCGGCCTTCGACAGCCAGGTCGTCCTCGAGGACGCCTGGCAGGGCGTGTTCTTCATCGGGATACCGACCGTCGTCGCCAGCCTCGCGACCACGCCCGTCGACCGCTTCTTCGGGGGCCAACTCACGTACAACCGGTCGTCGCTGCTTGCGTTCGCGTGCGAAGTCGTGGTGGTGGTCGTGCTCGTGCTCGCGGGCGTCGTCGCGACGCTGTCCGGCCCGCTCGGCCAGAACTTCGTGTTCGACGCGCTCATCGCCGCGCTCGGCCTCGTGTTCGCAATCCGGTTCCTCGTCGTGCTCGCGGTCTCCCGCGAATCACCGCTCCGCGCGGCCGTCCCCGCCAGCATCCAGACCGCGACCGCTGGCGTCCTGCTGTTCGTGTACAGCGGCACGATGAACTTGCTCGCGAGCGGCGGTCGCGTCGTCAGCGCGTACCTCTCCCGGCCCGCGGAAGCCCCGCCGGAGATCCAGTACGCGTTCCTGCCCGAGGACTTCCTCCTGCTCGTGGCGCTCACGGCGCTGTACGGCGTCGCCGCGTACGGGCTCGTGGTCGTCATCGACCGGCCGTGGCAGCGCAGTCTGGGCGTCAGCGTCCTCGACTTCATCCGCGGGTTCATCGGCCACATCGCGGAAGGCACCCGGGAACTGGAGGACTTCTTCGAACAGATCGGTGAGGAAGCCGTCGTCCCGGTCACCGTGCTCGCGTTCCGTGACGGCGACGGCGAGGAGAAAGCCCGCTTCGTGTTGCCGATGATCCACCCCGGCCCGATGGGCGAAATCGGCGGGGGGAACCTCCCGCAGCGGGTCGCCGAATCCGCGACCGGGCTGGCGTTCCCGCCGCACGCCACCGCGGGCCACGACTTCAACCTCGTGACCGAACGCGAAGTCGACACGCTCATCGACGCCGCCGCGACCGCCTACGAGAACATCGACTACTCCGACCACGCCACGCCCGCGGTCCGCGTCGAGGAGGGCGACGCGAAACTGCTCGGGCAGGCGTTCGGCGACGACGCCCTGCTCGTCTCCACGTTCGCGCCCGAGTTCGCCGACGACGTCGAGTACGCGGTCGGCCTCGCGGCCACCGCGGAAGCCCCGAGCGTCGAGGCGTCGACGACGTCCTGCTCGCCGACGCCCACAACTGCAACAACGGCCTGCAGGGCGACGACCTCGGCCACGTCTACCCCGGCAGCAAGCGCTCGTTC
>NZ_WUUU01000177.1 GCF_009831555.1 Halobacterium bonnevillei
GCCCTGTGCGACACGGAGCGCGAGCACGACGCCGAAGGAGGCATCGAGGAGAGCGAGTGCGGCGTATCCGGCGCTGCCCGCGAGTGCGCCAGCGACGATGAACGGGACGCGGGCGCCGGCGCGGTCGCTGGCGACGCCCCAGACGCCGGCGAACGCGACGAACGCGCCGAACTCGGCGGCGAGGAACCACCGGCTGGCGGTCTCGGCGTCGGTCGCACCGAACGACGCGACGACGTCGGCGGCGCCGGGGTAGAGGAGGACTTGCGCGAACAGCACGGTGAAGACGACGCTCGCGAGCGCGCCCCGTTCCCGCCTGACCATACCAGGCGTATATGGGCCGCCGACAAGAACGCGCCGGAACGCGATGATGCTGACGGGACGGCGTCGCCGTCCTGTCGAACACCGCCGACATCCTGTAGACGCGACCACCTCGAAAATCCGGCGTTGCAGCGGGTGTGATGGGGGTCTGGGGCGTGCGGGCAAGCGTTGCCGTAACTGGCACGCATATTCTTCGAGAGTTCTATTACCTATATACATGACTGACGCGAGCGGCGGGCGACACACCCGCAGTGTCCACGCGGGCCAGGTCCCCGACGAGACAGGGGCGCGCGCCCCACCACTCTACCAGACCACGTCGTACGTCTTCCCGGACGCCGAGGACGCCGCCGAGCGGTACGCACTCGACTCCGAGGACGACGTCTACTCGCGCATCTCCAACCCCACCGTCTCGACGCTCGAGGACCGCCTCGCCAACCTCGAGGGCGGCGTCGGGGCCGTCGCGACGAACGCCGGGATGGGCGCCATCGACGGCATCACAACCGTCCTCGCCGAGACCGGACGGAACGTCGTCGCCGGCGAGGACATGTACGGCGGCACCGCGTCGTACTTCTCGCACATCGCCGGCAAGCGCGGTATCGAGACCCGGACCGTCGACGCCCTCGACCCGGACGCAGTCGCCGACGCCATCGACGAGGACACCGCGTTCGTCCACGTCGAGACCATCGCGAACCCCTCGCTGGTGACGCCGGACTTCGAGGCTGTCGCCGACGTCGCTCACGACAACGCCGTTCCGCTGGTCGTGGACAACACGTTCGCGACGCCGCACCTCTGCCGCCCCATCGAGCACGGCGCGGACGTCGTCTGGGAGTCCACCACGAAGTGGCTGCACGGCGCCGGCACCACGCTGGGCGGTGTGGTCGTCGACGGCGGCACGTTCCCCTGGGACCACCCGGACGCCGACTTCCCGGAACTCTCCGGCGAGAACCCCGCGTACGGGTTCGACTTCACCGAGCGGTTCGGGGACCGCGCGTTCGCCGCGGCGGTCCGACAGCGCGCCGTCCGCGCGACCGGCACCGGCCAGACGCCCTTCGACGCCTGGCAGACCCTCCAGGGCGTCGAGACGCTCCCGCTGCGGATGGACCGGCACTGCGCGAACGCCGCCGCGCTCGCGGCGTTCCTCGCCGACCACGACGACGTCGCGTGGGTGTCCTACCCCGGACAGGAAGACCACCCCACGCACGACACCGCCAGCGAGTATCTCGACGCCGGCGGCGAACCGGACGCCCGGAGCGAGTTACCCGCGGGCGTCACCGACGCCGCAGGAGGGCCGGCGGGCGGCTACGGCGGCATGCTGACGTTCGGCCCGACGGGCGGCTTCGACGCGGCGAAGGCCGTCTGCGAGGCGGTCGACCTGGCGTCCTTCGCGGCGAACGTCGGGGACGCGAAGACCCTCGTCATCCACCCCGCGTCCACCACGCACGCACAGCTCTCGGCGGCCGAACAGCGCGCCGCCGGCGTCGACCCGGACATGGTCCGCGTCTCGGTCGGCATCGAGGACACCGCGGACGTGCTCGCGGACTTCGACGCCGCGCTCGCGGAGGCACACGAATGACCGACACAGGAGGACTGAAGGCGCTACACGACGGAGGGACGCGCTAATGCCGACGACGACGTTCGAGGAGTTCGAATTCGAGTCCGGGCAGACCATCGAGGACTTCACCGTCGCCTACGAGACGTACGGCCAGTTCACGGGCGACAACGCGGTCCTCGTCTGCCACGCGCTGACGGGGAGCCAGCACGTCCGCGGGCGCAGCGACGGCCAGGGCCGCGGCTGGTGGCACGACGTCGTCGGGCCCGGGAAGGCCATCGACACGAACGAGTACTACGTCGTCTGCGCGAACGTCCCTGGGTCGTGCTACGGCACGGACGGCCCCGCCAGCGAGGGGCCCGACGGCGAACCCTGGGGAACCGACTTCCCGCCGGTCACAGTCGGCGACTGGACGCGGAGCCAGCGCCGCCTCCTCGACGACCTCGGCGTCGGCCGCCTGCACGCCGTGCTGGGCGGCAGCGTCGGCGGCATGAACGCCCTCGACTGGGCGAGCCGGTACCCCGACGACGCGCGCCGCGTGATTGCCATCGCCGCTGCGCCCCGCCTGGACGCCAGTGTCTCGGCCTGAACGCGGTTGCGCGCCGCGCCATCCGCGGCGACCCGAAGTGGAACGAGGGCGACTACTACGGCGATGGCGTGACGGACGCGAGCGCCGCCAGGGCGGACGAGTCCGTCTGCGGGGACCAGCCCGAACAGGGCCTCGCGCTCGCCCGCCAGATCGGCCACCTGATGTACCTCTCGAAGGACTCCATGGGCCGGAAGTTCGGCCGCCGCACCGCCGGCCGCGAGGCGGGCAGCGACGCGTTCCCCGTCGACGACGCGGGCGCGTTCTTCCCGTACCGCGACGTCGAGTCGTACCTCGACTACCAGGCAGAGAAGTTCAGCGAGCGCTTCGACGCGAACAGCTACCTCTACCTGACGCGCGCGATGGACGACTACGACCTCGCGGAGGGCTACGACTCCGACGCCAGCGCGGTCGGCGCGTTCGCCGGCGAGGCCCTCCTGCTGTCGTTCACGGGGGACTGGCATTTCACGGTCGAACAGAGCGAGGGCTTGGCGGAGGCGTTCCGCGACCGCGACGTCCCCGTCTCCCACCACGTCGTGGAGTCCGACCACGGCCACGACGCGTTCCTCGTGGAACCGGAGTCCGTCGGCCCGCCCATCAAGGACTTCCTCGCGGACGGCGTCGCCGGTCGCGCGGTCACCGACACCGTCGACCACGAGGACGACCGCCGGACGATGTACGCACCCGTCCACAACAGCCTCTTCTCGGGGTAACCGCTCGCCCCGCGCGGATTCGACGCCCGGACCGTGTCACAGAGACCGGCAGGACCTGCAGGGGTCCACGCGGCTTAACCCCCTGGGGGTCCCGATAGACGTATGGCAGACGACTACGGGTTCGAGACGAACAGTGTGCACGCGGGACAGGACGTGACCCGACGACGGGGTCCCGGGCGCCCCCGATCTACCAGACGACCTCCTACGTCTTCGAGGACAGCGACGACGCCGCCGCGCAGTTCGCCCTCGAGAAGCCCGGCTACATCTACTCGCGGCTGATGAATCCGACCGTCGAGGTGCTCCAGGAGCGCCTCGCCGCCCTCGAGGGCGGGGTCGGCGCCGTCGCCACCGCCTCGGGTATGGCGAGCCTCGACCTCGCGACGTTCATCCTCGCGAGCGCGGGCGACAACGTCGTCGCGTCCAGCGACCTCTACGGCGGCACGTACACCTACCTCACGCACAGCGTCGAGCGCCGCGGCGTCTCCACTCGGTTCGTGGACGCCCTGGACTACGACGCCTACGAGGAGGCCATCGACGAGGACACCGCGTACGTGCTCGTCGAGACCATCGGCAACCCGAGTCTCACGACGCCGGACTTCGAGCGCCTCGGCGAGATCACCGACGAGGCCGGCGTCCCACTCATCGTGGACAACACGTTCGCGACGCCGTACCTCTGCAATCCCCTCGAGCACGGCGCGGACGTCGTCTGGCACTCCACCACGAAGTGGATCACCGGCGCGGGCACCACTGTCGGCGGCGCGCTCGTCGACGGCGGCGACTTCCCGTGGCTCGAGCACGCAGACAAGTTCCCGGAAATCGCCACGGAGAACCCCGCCTACCACGGCGTGAACTTCGCCGAGACGTTCGGCGACGCGGCGTTCACGTACGCCGCCATCGCCCGCGGGCTCCGCGACCTCGGGAACCAGCAGTCGCCGTTCGATGCCTGGCAGACCCTCCAGAAGCTCGAGTCGCTGCCGCTGCGCATGGACAAGCACTGCGAGAACGCCCAGCAGGTCGCCGAGTACCTCGCCGACCACCCGGCCGTCTCGTGGGTCACGTACCCCGGCCTCGAGGCCCACCCGACCCACGACACCGCCTCGGAGTACCTGGACGGGGGGTACGGCGGGATGATCACGTTCGGCGTCGAGGGCGGCTACGAGGCCGCCAAACAGACCACGGAGAACACCGACCTCGCCAGCCTGCTGGCGAACGTCGGCGACGCGAAGACGCTCATCATCCACCCAGCGAGCACCACCCACCAGCAGCTCACCGACGAGGAGAAAGAAGCCGCCGGCGTCCACGACGACCTCGTGCGGTTGAGCGTCGGGATCGAGGACCCGGCGGACGTCGTGGCGGACCTCGAAGCGGCCATCGAGGACGCGACGCGCTGAAGCCCGGCCCCCGCCACGAACCAGCGCGTTATTCGCGGAGGCGGTGGACGAGCGAACTCCGCTGCGCGTACGTCTGGTAGGCCGCGGACGCCACGAGGACGGTGAAGACCAGAACGGCCCACGCGGCGGCACCCACGTCGCTGAGCACCGGGACGCCCGTTTCGGCGCCGACCACGAGAAGGACGCCGAGGACGCCCAGGCCCCCGCAGAACTCGCTGTACGAGAGGCCGTACTTCGGGACCACTTCCATGTAGATGCCGACGTCGCTGGCGTGTTCGGCGGGGCGCAGTTCCTTGGAGTTCTCGTCGTAGTCGACGATGCCGAGCTCCTCGAGTTTCGGAATGTGGGTCTGCTGGAGGGAGATGTAGACGCTCTGCCGGACGTTCCGCGGCGGCGGGTCCTCGTCGGCCTCCCGGGCGGCGATGGTCTCCGAGAGGTCGCGGGCGGTCACCGGACCGTCGGCGTCTCCGAGGCGTTCGATGACCATGCGGCGACGGTCGTTCCGGAGGACGTCGTGGATGTCGGCCTCGTCGAGGCCGTCGCCGGTCGGTGAGTCGTCGGGCACTATACGTCCAGTTGCCGGGTTCGCGCAATCAACGTTCCCGTTCCGTTCGCCCGCGAAAACACGGCAGGAAACCGAGTTAATACCCAATTAAGCAAAGGGAGGCGCGTCGTAGGGCGTGACGCCGGGTCGAATCCGCTCAGTGTGCCCTGGCCGCTCGACCCGGAACCCTCCCGCGACCCCACCCGTCGCGGGTTTCTGTCACACGCGATTCACGCGTACTCACGCGTCTCGACACTCTCCCGTCGAACAATTTCCAGACACTCTCGCGGTCGCCGTCACCGACGGCTCATCGCGCTGGACACGGTCCGGACGGGCAGGAAAAGTGCAGCGGCAGGCCGGACGGCGGGCGCGCCTAGTCGAGAACGCCCCGGTCGCGGAACAGCGCTTCCAGTTCCGCCATCGATCCGACGACCGCGTCGCAGTGCTGTTCGATGCCGGGTTTCGGCTGGAAGCCCACGCCGAATCCGGCGGCGTCGAGCATCGGCGCGTCGTTCGCGCCGTCCCCGACCGCCACGCTGTCGGCGACGTCGCAGCCGAAGTCCTCGCAGACCTCGGCGAGCGCGTGGTCTTTCGTCCGCTCGATGAGCGGTCCCTCGACGGCGCCCGTGAGCTCGCCGTCGGCTTCCAGGAGGCTGTTGGCGACCACGCGGTCGACGGAGACGTCGGCC
>NZ_WUUU01000178.1 GCF_009831555.1 Halobacterium bonnevillei
TACGTCCGCGAGCACGGCGACCTCCCGGACTGCGCCCGCCGCGTCCTGGCAGACCAGCCGGGACGCGATCGCGGCCGCCGAGCAGACCGGCCTCGACGAATTCTGACTGCCGCACGCCATTCTGGCCGGGTTGCGGCCCGCCCGCGAGCCACGACGGCCAGCGGCGGACGTGGGGACGGCTCGCGGGCACTCGAACGCTATACTAAGATACCTTTCACGAACCCGATAGTGACAACTATAGTAGTATTCTGTGAGTGGTATCTGCCGAGAGGCAAGATACCCGCGTTTTCGCCGTTTAGTGGCCCTCTACCAGTGTATCCCAAATTTGCGCTCAGCCAGCTCAGATGCCAGAAGTTACCAGCGTAATATCCAAGGTAGGCCGCCCGAGTAGTTCGAAATCCGGGTTTCTGGAGTTGTCGAAAGTCGATACGGCCAGAAGAAAGTATTTGTTTAATATACCGTCTTGGATTCTGGTAGTCGTGGCGCGCGGCGTCGAGACGGCGACCACTCCACCTACCCACCGGCCGCGACACAGACCGAACACCGTCGACCACTGGCACCTGCACACGGTGACCGTCACGCGCTCCCGTGGCTAGCGACTCGTCAGCGCGGACGCGTCAGCGGTACGGGGCGAGTGCGGCACGTACCGACCGCGTCCCGCCGCGTTCTGCTGAAGTTTTATTACCGCGGGCGCGCCTCCTAGAGGTAATGCTGCACAGCGCCGGGCCCTTGCTATCGGTGGATCTCTCAGCACACGAAACGGACACGGAAGACGTCAGCGACGTCCTCGAGTCGTTCATCGGGGGCCGCGGCGTCGGCACGAAACTCGTCCACGACCGCGTGCCCTTCGACGCCGACCCCCTGGGGGCCGAGAACCGCCTCGTGTTCACGACCGGGCCGATGCAGGCCTCCCAGATGAGTTTCACCGGGCGGATGAACGCCACGGCGGTGTCCCCGCTCACGGACGGCCTGCTGTCGTCGAACGCCGGCGGGTTCATGTCCCGGCACTTCGCCGACACCGGATACAGCGCCGTCGAGTTCACGGGCGAGAGCGACGAACTCGTCGCGGTCCACGTCCGGGACGACGGCGTGGAGTTCGAGGCCGTGCCGGACCTCGCGGGCGCGACGGTGTCCGAGACCTGCGACTACCTCGAAGCAGAACACGACCTCGAGTCCGATCACGTCGCAGCTATCGGGCCGGCTGGCGAGAACCAGGTGCGGTTCGCGTCCATCATGACGACCGAGGAGCGCGCGTTCGGGCGCGGCGGCCTCGGCGCGGTGCTCGGTGCGAAGAACGTCAAGGCCGTCACGTTCGACGGCGACTCCGCCCCGGACATCGACATCCCGTCGAGCCAGATGGAGATCCACCGGGAGGCCGCGACCGACGACAACATCATGAAAGAGCAGGGCACCGTCGCGGTGATGGACCTCGCGAACGCGATGGACGGCCTGCCGTCGTACTACTTCTCGGAGCGCTCGTTCGAGGGCGTCGAGGGCATCAACGGATCGGCGGTCGCCGACAAGAAGTACAAGAAGGGGACGTGTTCGGCGTGCGCGTTCGCGTGCAAACTGCCCACCAGGGACGAGGAGCGCGGCGTGGAGACGGAGGGCCCCGAGTTCGAGGTGGCGATGGCGTTCGGGTCGAACTCCGGCGTCGACGACATCGTCGACGTGATGAAGTCCAACCAGCTCTGCGACGACTACGGCCTGGACGCCATCTCCGCGGGGAACACCATCGCCGCGTACCTCGCAGCCAACGACGAGTTCGGGAACCGCGAACTCATCTGGGACCTCGTCGAGAAGATCGCCGAGCGCGACGGCGTCGGCGACGACCTCGCGGAGGGCATCGGCCGCGTCCACGAGGACCTCGGCGTCGAGAACTGGTCGGTGAAGAACATGGACTTCGCCGCCCACGAGGGCCGCATCCTCCACGGGCAGGCGCTCTCCTATGCGGTCGCGAACCGCGGCGCCGACCACATGTACGCGACGTTCTACTCCGTGGAGTACCCGCTGGTCGGCGACGACCAGGCGATGGACAACGTCGGCTTCGAGGGGAAGCCCGAGCGACTCGCGGAGCGCGAGGACCTGATGGCGCTCAACGACAGCGGCGTGGTCTGCAAGTTCTCCCGCGACTACATGACGCCCGAGCGCTACGAGATGCTGTTCGGCGCGGACTTCGAGGACCTCCTGGACGTCGGCGCGCGGACGGTCACCCTGGAGCGCCACTTCAACAACCAGCGCGGCTTCGACGCCAGCGACGACCGCCTCCCCTACGAGGACGAACTGGAGGGGCTGGAGGACGCCATCGCACAGTACTACGAGGTCCGCGGCTGGGACGACGACGGCACGGTGCCGGAGTCCGCGCTCCCGGCCTGACGAGTCACGGCCGCGGCTCAGTCCGCGCTTCGTCGGCGTGCGCGCGCATCGAAGACGTGTCATTCTGCGGTCCCAGGAGTTTCATTTTATCCCCGAGCGCGGAGATGTCGGGCAGTTCAATCGAGGAGGGAGGCACCGTCGGCGCTGTCGCCCCGGTATTGGATTTCAGCCGAGATGAGGCCGTGCAGTTGGAGGTGTTCCCGAATCTTTTTGCTCGATACGTTCGTGGTGTATGTCATCGTGGTACGCAGACCACGGCCAGCCACTCCGACCACGAACTAGACGGGGAGGAGAGGAATACATCGATGCGAGAGATCACACTGACCGTAAACGGGCAACGACACGAACTGACCGTGGAGCCACGGACGCTACTCGTCACGGCGCTCCGCGAGGAACTCGACTACCGGGGGGCGAACGTCGGCTGCGAGACCGGCCGCTGCGGCGCCTGCACCGTCCGGCAGGACGGTGACGCCATCAAGTCCTGCACCAGGTTCGCAGTCCAGGCCGACGGAGCGACCATCGAGACGGTCGAGGGCCTGGCCGACGACGACGAGTTGGCCCCCATCCAGGAGCAGTTCCAGGAGAACCACGGCCTGCAGTGTGGCTACTGCACGCCGGGCATGCTGATGACCGCGGACACCTTCCTCAGGGACGCCGACGACCCGTCCCGCGAGGAGATCCGGGACGCCATCGAGGGGAACCTCTGCCGGTGCACCGGCTACCACAACATCGTCGACGCCATCGAGGCGACGGCCGACCAACTCGGTGAGACCGAATGAGCGACGCCGAGGACGTCGCCGAGAGCGTGTTCGGGTCGTCGGTCGAGCGCCGCGAGGACGTCCCGCTGCTGAAAGGCGAGGCGACGTACACCGACGACATCGACCTGCCGGAGATGACGCACCTCGCCATCCGGCGGTCCGACCACGCTCACGCGCGCATCGTCGACGTCGACACCAGCGACGCGGAAGCGATGGACGACGTCGTCGCCGTGTTCACGGGCCAGGACGTCGAGGACAGCGGGATTCCGAACGCCATCCCGACGGCGTGGGACCTCCCGAACCTCGTCCAGCCGAAGTACCGGATTCTCGCGCTGGAGAAGGTTCGCCACGAGGGCGACGGCGTCGCAGCGGTGGTCGCGGAGTCGCGACACGCCGCCCGGGACGCCGTCGACCGCATCGACGTCGAGTACGAGGAACTCGACCACGTGACCGAGCCGCGGGACGCCGTCGAGCGTGACGTCCCCGAAGTACACGAGGAAGCCACGGACAACGTCGGATTCGACTTCGAACTCGGGGACGCCGACGCCGTCGACGAGGCGTTCGCGGACGCCGACCACACGGCGAGCGTCGACCTCCGGCTGCCGCGCATCATCCCGAACGCGATGGAGCCGCGGGCGGCCGTCGCGGACTGGGACGCCACCACGGAGGAGATGCGCATCTGGATGACCAGCCAGAACCCCCACCTCCACCGGATGCTGATGGCGGCGGCGACGCTCGGCATCCCGGAGAACAAACTCCAGGTCATCGCGCCCGAAGTGGGCGGCGGGTTCGGCAGCAAGATCTACCACTACCCCGACGAGGCCGTCACGGGCTGGGCGTCGATGCAGGTCGAACGCCCCGTGAAGTGGCAGGCCACGCGCTCGGAGAGCTACCAGACTGACTGCCACGGGCGCGACCACGACACCACCGCCGAAATCGCAGTGGACGACGACGGCACGGTCCGCGGCCTGCGGGTCGAGACGTACGCCGGACTCGGCGCGCACCTCTCGCAGTTCGGCTCCGCGACGCCGTCGTACCTCTACACGACCGTGCTGTCCGGCCAGTACCAGATTCCCGCCATCCACGCGCGGGTCGTCGGCGCGTTCACGAACACGACGCCGGTCGACGCCTACCGCGGCGCCGGCCGCGCCGAAGGCATCTACGTGATCGAGCGCGCGATGGACGTCGCGGCGCGCGAACTCGACGTCGACCCGGTCGGGTTACGCAAACACAACCTCGTGCCGAGCGAGGACTTCCCCTACGAGTCGGCCGCGGCGCTCGTCTACGACAGCGGCGAGTACGAGCACGGGATGGACACCGCGCTCGACCACGTCGACTACGAGGCACTCAGGGAGCGCCAGGCGGAACTCCGCGAGGAGGGGCGGTACATCGGCATCGGCGTCGCGAGCTTCGTGGAGTCCGCGGGCCTGTCGCCCTCGGAGGCCGCCGGCAACCTCGGCTCGCAGGCAGGCGGCTGGGAGAGTGCCATCGTCCGGTTCGACTCCACGGGCACGGTCACCCTGTTCGTCGGGACGGCCGACCAGGGGCAGGGCCATCGGACGACGTACGCCCAGATTGCGGCCGAGGAGCTCGGCGTCTCGATGGACGACATCGAGGTCGTCGAGGGCGACACCGACCGCATCCCGCAGGGGATGGGGACGTACGGCAGCCGGAGCGCGTCCGTCGGCGGCGGCGCCGTCGCACGCGGCGCGCGGGAAGTCCGGGAGAAGGCGCGACGCATCGCCGCCCACCAGCTGGAAGCGAGCGTCGACGACATCGAGTTCTCGGACGGCGAGTTCCACGTCGCGGGCGCGCCCGACCGCTCGATGCACATCCAGGGCATCGCCCACCAGGCGTACCTCGGGCACGACATGCCCGACGACATGGACCCCGGGCTGGAGGTGACGAACTTCTACGACCCGGAGAACTTCACGTTCCCGTTCGGGACGCACGTCGCGGTCGTCGAGGTCGACCCGGACACCGGCGAGATCGACATCCAGCAGTACGTCGGCGTGGACGACTGCGGCGAGATCATCAACCCGATGGTCGTCGAGGGTCAGGTCCACGGCGGCATCGCCCAGGGCATCGGCGCGGCGCTGTTCGAGGGCGCGTCCTACGACGAAGACGGCCACCTCGAGACCCGCCGCATGGACGAGTACGCCGTCCCGCACTCGACCCAGCTCCCGGACTTCGAGACGGACAACACCGTGACGCCGAGCCCACACAACCCCATCGGCGTGAAGGGCGTCGGGGAGTCGGCGACCATCGCCGGGACGCCGACGCTCGTCGCCGCCGTCGCGGACGCGCTGGAGCCGTTCGACGTCGACCACCTGGACATCCCGATTACGCCGGAGACGGTCTGGCGCGCCACCGGAGGTGGTGAGTGATGTACACCGAGGACTTCGAGTACTACCGCGCCGACAGCGTCGACGACGCAATCGCATTGCTCGACGAACACGACGGCAGCGAACTGCTCGCCGGCGCACAGGGCATCCTGACGCGCATGAAGACCGGCGAGGAGTCGCCGCCCGCGCTCGTGGACATCGGGCACCTGGAGGGGCTGTCGGCCGTCGAAACCGACGGCGGGACGCTGTCCGTCGGCGCGCTCGCGACCCACACGGAGCTCGCGGACTCGCAGGCGG
>NZ_WUUU01000179.1 GCF_009831555.1 Halobacterium bonnevillei
GCCTGCCACCGAGGAGCACGCCGTCTACCTCGCGGCGTTCGCGCCGGACACCTTCAAGGTCGGCGTGACTCGCTCGTGGCGCCTCGACACCCGCCTCCGCGAGCAGGGCGCGGACCGCGCCGCCCACATCCGGACCGTCGAGGACGGCCGGCGCGCCCGACAAATCGAGTACGGCATCGCCGACGAGATCTCGGACCGCGTCCGCGTCCCCGCCAAGATCCGGGGGTTCGACGAGACGGTGGATGACGCGGCCTGGGAGTCGCTCGTCGCCGAGTACGATCCGATCGAATCGTTCGACTTCGAATACGGCTTCGAGGTGGAGCGCCGCCCCGTCGCGGAGACGATGGCGACCGGGACGGTCGTCGGGACGAAAGGCCGCGTCCTCCTGCTGGACCGCCGCGGGACGACGTACGCCGTCGACATGCGGAACCTCGTGGGGCACGACGTCACCGAGGGCGAGAGCGACGACGACGTCCAGTCGAGTCTCGGGTCGTTCTAGGCGTCGACGCGACTGCCAAAGAGCGCTTTTTTCCGTGCGGGCAGCCAAGCAGGTGGTATGCCAGACGACGAATCCGAATCCGACGGCGCCAACGGCGAGGACGGCGACTCCGAGGAGAAGTCGTTCCGCGAGCGAGTCGAAGAGATCCGCGAGGAACGCGCCAAGGAACGCGAGGAGGGCGACAGCGAGGGCGAAGACCCCCGCGAGCGCATGCAGGAAGCGATGGGGGGCGGCGGCGGTCCCCCCGGCATGGGCGGCGGCGGAGGCGGCGGCAATCCCTTCGCGCAGATGATGGGCGGCATGATGGGCGGCGGTGGCGGCGGCCCGCCCGGCATGGGCGGCGGCCGCGAGGAGTCCGGTGGCGGCGGTACCAGCGAGAAGGCCGAGCGCGAACTCGAACAGCTCCGCAAGGAACTCGAGCGCACGAACAACAAGCTCGACCGCATCGCGAACGCCCTCGAGGACTGACTGCGTTCCGCGTCGACGCGAATCTCCGACGTGTCTTTTCAACCGCTCCGCGACGACCAGCGACGCTGTTCGTCGCACCGAGTCCGAGCCATCGAGTCCGCCACGGCCAGAACTGTGGCTGTAGGTTACTCCAGGAGGCGCCGGTAGCGGTCGGCTAGCTTGTCGATGGCGCGCTCGACGCTGAGGTCGTCGCGCCGGGTGAGGCAGTTCGCTGAGAGGCGTTCGCGTTCGTCCAGGGTCCGCCGTATCGCCGCCCGGAACCCGTCAATGTCGCCGGGTTCGTAGTGGTAGCCGGTCTCGCCGTCCTCGATAGTTTCCTTGAGCGCACCCGCGTTCACGCCCGCGACCGGCGTGCCGCAGGCGTACGCCTCCTGGGCGACCAGGCCCTCAGTCTCAACGGGGCTGGGGAACGCGAACACGTCCAGCGCGGAGTAGAACGCCGGCAGTTCATCGCGCTCCAGGAACCCGAGGAAGCGGACGTCCACGTCGCGCTCGCGGGCTTCGGCTTCGAGGTCGTCCCTGGCGGGCCCGTCGCCGCCGAACACGAGCGTGACGTCGAGGCCGTCGGCGGCCGCCAGCAGGTCGAGGAGGCGCTTCTCGTAGCCGTGGCGGCCCGTGTAGCCGACCAGCGGCCGGTCCCCCGGGAGGCTGTAGCGCCGACGGAACTCCGCGTCGTCAGTCGGCGCGAAGTGCTGGACGTTGACTCCGTTCGGCAGCGGTTCGACGGGGGTGTCGACGCCGAGGTCCCAGACGTGGTCGCGGGTGCGTTCGCTCGGCGTCAACACGAGGTCCGCGCGGTCGAGGAACCACCGCTCCCAGCGCTCGCTGGCGCGGCGCACGACGCCGGTGGCGGCGTCCGGAACGACGTAGTTGGCGTACTCCGCCGTGGGCGTGTGGTAGGAGGCGACCAGCGGCAGGTCGTTCTCGCGGGCGTACCGCCAGCCGGCCAGCCCGAGCCCGAACGGCGTGTGCGCGTGCACCACGTCGGCCTCGAGGTCGCCGACGGCGTTCGGCGTGCGCGGCAGCGCGATTCGGTAGCCGTCGTAGAACGGGAACCGGAGGCTCGGCACCGGGTACTCGGACGGCGACGGGTCGTGGGAGGACTCGGGGTAGACGATGGGCATCTCGCCGTCGCGGTCCTGCCAGCGGTCGCGCCACGTCGACACGGTGTACGTCACGCCGTTCACCGTCGGGTGGAACGAATCGGTGAACGCCGCGACAGTCGGAAGGTCGCCGCTCACGTTACCCCTCCACGCGGCCGACCCTGGCGTCTTCGACGTCGCCGTCCACGAGGCCGCGGTAGATCGACGCCAGTTGCTCGCCGACGCGGTCCAGACTGTGCGCTGCTGCCGTTTCCCGGGCATTCTCGCCGAGGCGCTCCCGCAAGTCAGGGTCGACCGCGAGGCGTTCCAGTGCCGCCTCGAACTCGTCGAACGTCGAGCACATGAGACAGTCTTCGCCGTCCGTGAAGAACTCCCGGAACACGTCGATGTCCCGGAGGACCACCGGCTTCCCGCAGGCCATCGCCTCGAGCACGGCGATGCCCTGGTTCTCGACTTTCGCGGGGAACAGGTAGACGTCGCCCGCGCCGAACGCCGCTCGCTTGTCCGCCATGTAGCCCGTGAACGTGACGTTCTCCGGCGGGTCGGTCACCCACTTCCGGGTAGCCTTCCCGGCCTGTGGGCCCTCGTCGTAGGGGCCGAACCACGCGAAGTCGTAGTCCGTCGCCTTCGCGAGTTCGCAGAACGTCGTGAGGCCCTTGCGCTCGAAGACCTCGCCGACGGCGTACACCACCAGGCCGTCGAGGTCGAACCGCTCGCGGGTGTCCTCGCGGAACTGCTCGTAGCCCCGGAGGCTCTCGACGTCGACGCCGTTCGAGAGCTGTCGGATCGGCGCGTCCACGGGGTACGACTGGAGGACGCCCCTCGTGTACTCGCTGGGGCAGAGCACGAGGTCGGCCTGCGAGTAGAACCACCGCAGGTAGGGTTCGAGGAGCGGGGCGACGGTCGTCGACCCGCGGAACGACTCCGCGAAGTCCTCGCGAGTGACGTGGGCGTGCAACACCAGTGGAATGTCGTTTCGCCTGGCGTGCCGCGCGACGGCGACGCTGCCCGGGCCGACGAGGTTGCAGTGCGCGACGTCGTAGTCCGCGAAGTAGCCCTCGCCCGCGAACAGCGTCCCCAGGGACTGCACGGGGTTGCCGGCGCGCCACGGCGACTCCACTACCTCGACGTCGGTCCGCGAGAGGGCTTTGCGCTGCTGGCGGGTCGCGGTGACCATCCCCCCGCGGACGCCGTCCTCGAATTCGAGGTAGTTCAGTGTCCGCATCACGTGATGGCAAACCGACGGCGGCCGATAATCCTACCGGAACTGTCTTCTATCACCCACGCCCCAGCGTCGGTATGTCCATCGCGGCCGACCGCATCCAGCGCCTCCACGACCTCGCCCAGGAGGCCGCCCGCGACGGCGACGACGACCGCGCCCGGGAATACGTCCGCCTGGCGCGCCGCCTCGCGGAACGCAACCGACTGCGGCTCCCGCGGGAGTTCCGGCGCTCCACCTGCGACGCCTGCGACGCGTACCTGATTCCCGGGCGGAACGCCCGCGTCCGGACCCGCGACGGCCACGTGGTCGTCACCTGCGACTGCGGCCAGCAGTCGCGATACCCCTACGAGTGACGAATCGATCGCGATACCCCTACTTACGACTCCGTGATGCCAATCTCGGAGACGCGCGCGTCCACACGAGGCGGGTGGCTCAATCGACTCGCGGCCCGTCTCGCAAATGCAACAACTTTCAATGCGTAGCGGTCAGTACTACGCGTACAAGATGACCGAGGACTTAGCGAAGAAAGCCCACGAAGCTGACGTTACCGTCTGGGTCGGGAAGGCGGGGGTCGACGCAGTCGCCGACGAACTCTCCGACCAACTCGACGACCGCGACGTCGTGAAAGTGAAGTTCCTTCGGTCCGCCCGCGGCGAGGGTGACACCGACGACCTCGCCGACCAGCTCGCGGACCTCGCGGGCGCCGACGTCGTCGAAACCCGCGGGAACACGGCGGTGTATCAGTAATGCTCGGGGGAGTGAGCGGGTCCGTACTCCAGGTAGAGCCACTGCCATTCGTCGAGGACTTGATTCCCGAGTACGCGGGTGCGATCACGCAGTTCGTCTACTTCATCGCGGCGTTCATCGGCATCTACGCCCTCGGCCGGCTGCTCGTCCGGCCGCTGTTCGACCGGATGCTGCAGCGCCGCAACCTCGACGCCCACGCCCGCAAACCCCTGCAGAAGCTCGTGAACTTCTTGGTGGTGTTCGTCGCCGTCTCCGTGGCGTTCGGGTTCGCGGACTACGGGAGCTTCCTGACGAGTCTCGCGACCATCGCAGCGGCGGCCACGCTCGCCATCGGGTTCGCGCTGCAGGACGTCATCCAGAACTTCGTCGCGGGCGTGTTCATCTACACCGACGAGCCGTTCCGCGTCGGGGACTGGATCGAGTGGGACGGCAACTCCGGCATCGTCGAGGACATCAGCCTCCGCGTCACGCGCGTTCGGACGTTCGACAACGAACTGCTGACCGTGCCGAACGCGGTGCTCACCGGCGGTGTCATCAAGAACCCGGTCGCGAAGAACCAGCTCCGCCAGCAGTTCATGTTCGGCATCGGCTACGACGACGACATCGACGAGGCGACCGAGATCATCGTCGAGGAAGCCGAAGCCCACGAGCAGATCCTCGACGACCCCGGTGTCAGCGTTCGCCTCGCCGAACTCGGCGACTCCTACGTCGGGTTGAAGTCGCGGTTCTGGATCGAGGACCCGTCCCGGTCGGACTTCGTGAAAACCCGCAGCGAGTACGTTCAGCGCGTCAAGGAGCGCTTCGACGACGCGGGCATCGACATCCCGTACCCGATCCGGACGCTGGACGGGAACGTCGACGTGGATATCGCTGGTGAACCGGCGACCGAACAACTGGAAGGATGACGCAGTCGGCCCGGGACTGACCGGGATTCACTCGAGTTTCTTCTCCATGCACGTCGCGGTCGACGGACAGACGTCCGCGAACTGGCTCGTCTGCTGGAGGGTCTGCGGGGCGTTCTCGCGTGACACCGGCTGGTAGCCTCGACGCTCGAAGTACGCGGCTGCGGTCGTCGTCAACAGGGACGCGGTCGTAGCCCCTGCTCGCTCGGCGGCGGCCTCCAGTTCGTCACAGAGCGCGCCGCCGAAGCCGCGTCCGCGGTAGTCGTCGGCGACGACGACGGAGCGCACCAGTGCGGCCGAGCCGTGCAGCTCCAGGCCGCCGCCGCACACCACGTCGCCGCCGAGGCGACCCACGTAGAACCGGCCGTCGTCGCTGGCGAGGCGGTGGAGGCGTTCGCGCATTGTTCGAAGGTCGTCGCCCATCATCCCTACTCCTCCACCACGACGGTACCGACCATCTCCAGGGATTTGTGGGGAATGCAGTAGTAGCCGTGTTCGCCGGTCGTTTCGAAGGTCCGTACGTACGATTCGCCCTCGGTGACCGCGCCCTGCCCGTTCTCCCAGCCGGTCTCAGCGGCGTCCTGGCTGTCGAACTCCCCGGACGCCCAGTAGTCCGCACCCTCGGGAAGCTCGTTCTCGAAGGCCGTGACCGTGTGAGGTTCGCCGCCGGCGTGCGTCCACGCCACCGTGTCGCCGACCTGGACGGTGAGTGCAGCCGGCTCGAAGTCCACTGCCGTCATGTCGACGACGTGGTCGGCGTCCTCGGGGACGCCGGAGACGACGTTCGGACCGCCGGAGAGCTCCGGTTCGT
>NZ_WUUU01000180.1 GCF_009831555.1 Halobacterium bonnevillei
CCGCGATGTCGCCGACCTCGGTCGGGGAGCCGGTGACCGTCTGCCCGATGGCGCGACCGGCCCGGTTCGCGGTCAACGCCAGCGGGACGTGTTCCGGGCCGCCCGTGACGACGTGGCGCGCCTCGGCGCAGTCCCCGGCCGCGAAGACGTTCTCGTAGTTCGTGCGGCCGTACTCGTCAGTCGCGATGGCCCCAGTCGGCCCGAGTTCGATGCCGGCGTCGGCCGCGAGGTCGACGTTCGGTTCGACGCCCACGCCGACGATAGCGACGTCAGCTGGCTCGCTGCCGTCCTCCAGGTGGACGCGCTGAACGCCGTCGTCGCCGGTGAACCCGGAGACCGCCGTCTCCAGGTGGAGGTGGACGCCCCGCTCGCGGAGGTGATCCTCGACGCGCTCCGCGACAGCCTCCCCGAACGGCTGGAGGACGTGCGGCAGCATCTCGTAGAGGTGGACGTCGGCGCCGCGAGCGGCCAGCGCCTCGGCCATCTCGATGCCGACGTAGCCGCCACCGACAACGGCCGCGGTTTCGGGCGCATGCTCGGTGACGTACGCCTCGATGGCGTCCGCCTCGTTCATGTCGTGGATGGTGAACACGCCGTCGAGGCCCATGCCGTCGAACGGCGGTTCGATTGCCGACGCGCCCGTCGCCACGAGGAGGCGGTCGTATGGTTGCTCGAAGGGTTCGGCGCCGCCGTCGACCGTGACCGTCTCCGCCTCGGGGTCGATGCCGACGACTTCGTGGCCGGTCCGAAGGTCGATGTCGCGCTCGTCGCGGAACGCATCGGGGGTCACCTGCACGAGGTCGTCCAGGTCGTCGACGTCGCCCTTCACGTAGTAGGGCATCCCGCAGGCGGCGTACGACACCCACTCTCCCTTCTCGAAGACGACGACGTCCAGCTCGGGGGTCTCCCGTTTCGCCTTGCTCGCGGCACTCATCCCCGCCGCGTCACCGCCGATGACGACGAACGTGTCGCTCATGTATCGGTCTTCGACGGGCACGCCCAAAAGTATTCCGCGGAATGCACAATATTACAAACGACTACTGTCGGTGCCGAACCTATCAGTGTCCTTCCGAGCGTCGTTCCCCCCGGGCCACCGTTGCTGGCTCGGGCCCCCTCGGCTCTGTCGCCCCACGGTCGCGTTCCGCCTACTGGTCCCGGATCGACCGGGTGCAGGCGTCGCCCGACGCGTCCGGCTGCTCGAACTCGTGGATGAGTTGGCTGACGTTCGCGTACCAGTCGTTCAGGAGCCGCTGCATGTCCCGGGCGACGGTCTCCGGCTGCCGCGGCCGATACACGTGGTAGTACCCGCCCTGCTCGTAGTTCACCTGCGACTGGACGACGACGTCCGCGTCCACGAGCCGCGAAATGGACCGGTAGGCCGTGGTCCTGTCGCACCCATTCCGGTCGGCGACGTCGTCGACCGTGAGCGCTTCCCCGGCTTCCTGGAGCACCTGGAACACCTCCCGGTCTCGGTCGTTGAGCCCGTGGATGCACGCCAGGAGGTCCAGACACTCCAGGTCGCGTTCGAGCTCTGCACTCACTGAATCCACCATCTTGTCCAGCGCTACGAGTCTCAGGGGATTAAGGTTGTTCCCGAACAGCACAATACTGTGGCTCCGTTCGTGAAGCTGCAGTCCCTAACCGGGAACGCTGTCGCGTCCAACGCGAATGTTCCAAAAGGGGTTTTGCCCCGTGGGCCCACTACATCACACGAATGGCGCTTCCCATCGACCCGACACAGATTGACCCTGCGGACGTCGGCGAACAGCAGACCACTCTCGAGATGGACCACGAGGCGGCCGTCGAACACGCCCGCGAAGTGTTCACCGAGGCCGGGTTCGGCGTCCCGGTGGAGTTCTCCGTCTCGGAGATGCTCAACGAGAAGGTGGACGCGGGCCGGGACCCATACCACGTGCTCGGCGCGTGCAACCCGGACGTCGCGGACAAGGCCCTCGACGCCACCGACAATCAGCTCGGCGCACTGATGCCGTGCAACGTCGTCGTCTGGGAGGAGGAGCCCGGCCGACAGCGCGTCTACCACGTCTCAATCATGCGCATCGCGCGCCTCGTCGGGATGGCGCCCGACGACGAGACGATGGCCGGCATCGTCGAAGAGACCGGCGAGATGGTCGACGAAGCGTTCGCGAACCTCTGATTCGATGGGGTACCACACCTTCGACGCCGACGGCGCCGACAAACTCGAGGAGGCGGCGAGACGCTACCGGTTCCTCTCCGCGGAGGAACTCCTCTGGGCGGTATCGCCGGACGGCGACACCGTCGCCGACCTCGGGAGCGGCACCGGCTTCTACACCGACGACGTCGCCGACCGCGCCGAGCAGGTGTACGCCGTCGACGTGCAGGACGCGATGCACGAGTACTACCGGGAGAAGGGCGTGCCCGAGAACGTCGAACTGGTGACCAGCGGCGTCAGCGACCTCCCGCTGGCGACCGGGAGCCTCGACAGCGCGTTCTCGACGATGACGTACCACGAGTTCGCCGGCGACGACGCCCTCGACGAGGTCGACCGCGTGCTGCGCCCCGGCGGGACCCTCGTCGTCGTCGATTGGGGGGCCACCGGAAACGGCGAGCACGGCCCCCCGGTCGACGAACGATTCAGCGCCGCGGACGCCGCGGACGCGCTCCGCGCGAGCGGCTTCGCGGTCACCCACGAGGCGGTCCGCCCGGAAACGTTCCTCCTGGTCGCTCACACCACGCACGAGTAGCGCCGCCGACCCTGGGTGCAGAGCACGAGTAGCGCCGCCGACTCCTCGCGGCGGACCCGCCTCGTGCGTGGGGTTTTCACACGCGGCGCTCGTATGGACAGTCATGAGCAACGACGCGGCAATCCGCTTGGACGACGACGAACGGGACGCGTTCCTCGGGAACGGCGGCACGGGCGTCATCTCGCTGGACACGGCAGACGGCGACCCGCCGCACTCCCTCCCCGTATCCTACGGGTACGACGCGACGACCGAGACGTTCTACTTCCGACTGGCCGTCGAACCCGGCACCGAGAAGGGCGAATTGGACGGCCGAGCGGCCTCGTTCGTGGTGCACGGGGAGTCCGACGACCGCTGGCACAGCGTCGTCGCCGAAGGCCGACTCGACTCGACTGACGACGAGTCCGTCGAAATGGAGACGCTGGAGGCGTTCGACCGGATACACATCCCCCTCGTCGACATCTTCGGAGAGCCCCCGCGGACGGTGTCCTTCGAGTTCTACCGCCTCGACCCGGACCGGATCGGGGCCCGGACGGAGTCGAGCTCCGGGGTATGAGGCTGCCGGGTCGGCGGGCGGAACCGGGACGGGGAGGACAGCGGTCGGCCAAAGAATCATATCGCGTTGCCGCGATTGACAGCCTACCGGTGGACTCGACTCCATGAATGCCGTCGTCGCGGGACTGCTGTTCGCACTCGTCGCCGCCACCCTGCTCGTGCTGGCAGTCGCCGCGCGTCGCGGGAACGGCGCTGCGATGGTCAACGCGGCGGCCTCACTGGTCGTCGCCGTCGTCGCAATCGTCGTCGCCTCGGGGTTCCAGTTCGACGGCGGGCAGTTCGTCGCCCCGGAACTCGCTGTCTGGGCGGCGGTCGCTGGATTCCTGCACTCCGTCGGGATGCTCGGTCCCTACGACTCCGTCTGGTGGTGGGACCACCTGACCCACACCGTCTCCGGGACCTTGCTGACGGCCCTCCTGTACGCTGCCATCGTCGTCACCGTCGACGGGGCGTGGTCCGACGCCACGATTGCCGCCGCGACGGTCGCGCTCTCGTTGCTCGCGGGCGTCTTCTGGGAGCTCATCGAACTCGCCGCGCGAGCCGTCGGCGAGCGGTTCGGCATCGAACCGGTGCTGGTGCACTACGGGTGGCGAGACACCGCCTACGACCTGCTGTTCGACCTCCTCGGCGCGGTCGCCGTCGTCGCGCTCGACGTGCGGGCGTTCGTTCCCATCGCCGCGGAGGCCCCGGGGCTGACGCGCCAGGTACTCGTCTGGACGACCGGGGCCGTCGTCGTCGGGACGGTGTTACTGGGCGCTCCCCTCGTCAGACGCGTCGGCGAGCCGTCGTAGCAATTCGTCGCGCCACACGTACCCCAGTGCCGAGAGCACCGAGAGCAGGGTGACTAGCGCGACGGCGCCCAGCTGGTCGCCCGCCTCGAGCTGCGCGCCGGCCGCGTTTGCGACGAGGAACCCGGGGAACCGGCCGACGAACGACACCACGAGCATGTCCCTGATGCGGAGCCTGGTCAACCCCGCAACGAAACAGATGAGGTCGTCCGGCAGCCCGGGCACGAGGAACACGGCGAACAGCGCGAGCAAGCCGCGACGCTTGACGACGGCGTCGAACTGGTCGACGAGTTCTGGTTCGATGGCGCGCTCCACGTGCTCGCGGCCGAACCGCCGCGACAGCCGGAACACGACGTAACTCCCGACGGTCGCGCCGAGCAGACTGTACAGCGTCCCGTACGCCGTTCCGAAGAGGTAGCCGCTCACGAACGCCAGGACCTGTCCGGGGATGGGCGCGAGGACGACCTGGCTGGCCTGCGCCAGCACGAAGACTGCGGGCGCGAGCGGGCCGGTGGCTTCGATTCTCGCGCGAAGCGCGGCTGCGTCAGTGAGCCAGGGCAGCCAGCGGTCCACGACGAGGGCACTGGCGACGAGGAGCGCGACGAGGACGAGGAGCCAGGCGATCGTCCGCCGTCTCGCTGTCGGCGACGTGAACACCGCTCGTACCGTTCGGGACTTCTGCTCTCGTAGCGATTTCATCGGGGGTCTGGTAGCGCCTGGACGTGTCACGGGCGGGGGACCACCGAGCCCGCGGCCGGGACACAGACTGATACTAGATTGGTATATTGTCACCGGATAGGGTTTTCGTCGGGTCCCACCGGCTGAGAACGCCTGCCCGATTCGTCCCGACGAAAGCGCTCCCTCGCCGACTCGGAGCCTATTCCGCGTCGTGTTGCGCGTCGTTCGTGATGCCGGTCAGGCACAGGTGCCACTCACTGCGAGTGGACGGCGGGGTCGACGCGGCTCCCGACCCAGAGGAGTGTCGCGACCAGGAGCGCGACTGACAGCGGGACGAGCCACTGGAACGCGGCGACGAGGCCGGCGGTGGCCTGCAGACCCAACACGATGAGCAGGGTCGGGCCGCAGCACGCGAACCCGGAGAGGAGCGCCGGGACGCCCGCCGCCGCGCCCGCAGTGGACCCGAGGCCGCAGGCCGCGGGACTGCGGTATGCGACCCACGAGACGGCGAGGTTCGCGCCGACGAGCGAACCGAGGCCGAGGCCGAGCAGCGTGTTCACGGGAGAGAACAGCAGTTCGACCGGGCCGGCGGCGAGCAGCGCGATGGGTTCGTACTGGTAGGGCGCCATCACGTCGGTCGCGCGTGCGAGCGGGTCGCCGACGACCACGAACGCCGTCCCGCCGTCGTTCGCGTTCAGGAATCCGATGCCGGCCAGGTAGACGGCGAGGTAGCCGCCGGTCGCCAGCGCGAACACGACGCTCCCGTCGCGCCGGCCGAGCGAGCCGCGAACGGCCAGCGCGGTTCGTCGAACGAGCGCGGCGACGACGGTGCAGTCCTCGACGTTGAGTACGAGGGCGGCATCCAAGGAGTTCGTCCAGTACAACGAGAGCCGCCAGGAGCTCCACGACGACGTCATCTACTTCGAACGGGAGGACGAGGGCATCCAGGTCGAGATCGCGATGCAGGCGACCGACGACCTCCAGTCCTCGACGCACGCTTTCGCGAAC
>NZ_WUUU01000181.1 GCF_009831555.1 Halobacterium bonnevillei
GCGAGCGGTCGCGGCCGCGTCGCGACTCCGAGGCCGTACTCGGGGCGCGCGGCGGTTCGGGGCTGTCCCGGAGCCCCCGCCGGAGCGCATCCTCCCAGGAGAGGTCGAGGGCGTCCTTCCGGCGTTTCAGCCGCTCGAAGACCTCGTCGTCGTCGATTGAGATGCGGATCTGTCTGCTCACACGCCACCAGACCGTCGCCACCACAATAAATGTGCGTGTTGACTCACACCAGACTCACATCTAGTGCAAAGTTTGAAGGGGGTGGCAGTCGGTGGAAGTCACATGAGCGACACGACAGGCGGCGACCACGTCAGTGTCAGCGGCTCCGCCTCCTACGACCGCGTCGACTGCGCGACCTTCGAAAACAGCGGGAAAGCGACCGTCACCGGACTGCTCCGGGCGGACCGCGTCGACTCCTCGGGGAAACTGCGCGCCGGCAGCCTCGACGCCGGCTCGGTCGACGTCAGGAAGAAGCTCGTCGTGGAGGGCGACGCAACCGTCGAGGACCTCGACAGCAGCGGGAAGACCGTTGTTCGCGGGGACGCCCGCGCCGACGAACTGGACGGCAGCGGAAAGACCGTGGTGCGCGGAGACGCCAGTATCGACCGCCTCGACGGCAGCGGGAAGACCAGCGTCGACGGCAACTTCGACGGCCAGGAAGTGGACACGAGCGGAACACTCGACGTGGACGGGAACGCCAGCGTCGACCGCCTCGACGGCAGCGGGAAGACCAGCGTCGACGGCAACTTCGACGGTCACGAGATCGAGACCAGCGGCAAACTCGCGGTCGGCGGGAGCCTCGTCGCCGCGAACGTCGACGTCAGCGGGAACCTGCGCGTCGACGGCCTGACCGACGTCACCGACCTGGTAGTCGACGGTGCCGGGACGTTCGAGGACGTGAACGCGGACGCGCTCACGGCGACCGGATCGCTCCGCGCGGGCGACGTGGCCGCTCGCAGGTTCGAGTTGACGCTGGGGGACGAGTCCCGCGTCGACAGTGTCCGCGCAACCGAGGTCGTGGTTCGCGCCGGCGAGCGCGGACGTTCACTCGTGACGAAGCTCCTCGGCCGCGACGACGCCGTGTTGGCGGTCGACACCGTCGAGGGGGAGACTGTGGACCTCGACGTGACCGACGCCGAGACCGTGGTCGGGGACCGCGTCACGCTGGGCCCCGACGCGAGTGTCGGTGTGGTGTACAGCGACGACGTCGACGCCGCGCCGGACGCGGACGTCGGCGACGTCAAATCGCGCGACGCGTACTGAGGCGCGCTGGGCGGTCAGCTACGCCTCGTCGAATTCCCCGGTCAGTCCGCCGTCCGCGAGTCGGCGCGTCCCGGCGGATACCCTCGCTGCGTTCGATTGACAGAGAGCCGGCGCCCGACCTGACAATCGCCAGCACGGTCGTACGTCGCGTGGTACCACGTCTCCCCGGTGACTTAAACGTCTGCCGTCCCTAGACTGGGTGTGAGTGAAGATTCTGGGCGTCGCAACCTGCGAATGCCCAACGGAGACGAGCTTTTCGCCGTCGTGACCGAACACAACGGCGGAAACCACGTTCGCGTGCAGTGCGAAGACGGCGAGAACCGAATGGGCCGCATCCCCGGCCGCATGAAGTACCGCACCTGGATCAACGAGGGCGACGTCGTGCTCGTGGAGCCGTGGGACTGGCAGGACGAGAAAGCCAACATCGAGTGGCGCTACGACGAGCAGGACGCCGACCAGCTCCGCGAAGAAGGACACATCAACTGACCGGATAGCGCGGTCGACGCAGCGACGGTCTGCGGTAATCTTTCTGACGGCCGACGGCGACGCCACCCGGTAGCCGCGGGACGAGGGCGTTCTGCGCCGGCGCCCTGTCACCGGAGTTCCACAGCGGCGGTAACCGTCTCATAACAAACCCCGCAGTGGCCGTCGTCGAGGGTATGCAGCGAACTCAGCGGCGCAGGGCACACGCGACGCGACGCGCGTTCCTCGGCAGTCTCGGCCTCGCTGCGGCCGGACTCGGGGCCGCGTCACAGTCCAGTGCGGCGACCGACACCGCGTCCGGTCCCGACAGCACCGGCCAGTTCGTCGTCGAACAGGGCGACCAGTGCGTTCCTGTCGTGCCGCTGTCCGGCGACGTCCCGGTCGAGGAGCGCTACGGGTGGGCCGTCGAGGGCGCTGACTTCAGCGCCACGGGCCTCGTCGACCTGCAGCGCCCTGACACGTCCATCCTGTTCCTCTACGACGGCCCGAGCGGCCTGAGCCTGGTCGTCGTTCACGAGAAGTACGGCGACGGGACGGACGGCGGTTCCGCGACGTTCGAGTTCGCCGGCCTTCCGCCGGACGGCGAGTGGGTCGTCCGGGACGACTACTACGACGGCGAGTCGAACTTCGACCAGTGGACCCGCGACGGGACCGAAGCGACCGTCGACTGGACGTGGGCCGACAGCCGGACGGACGGCGGCGCGTTCCGCGGACTCGGCACCGACCCCGACCTGGAAATCCGGATCGACCCGTCGTATAACGACGAAGCTGCGCTGTCCGGCGAGTACTACGACGGCGAGCTCACCGACTGGGAGGTGCTCTCGGAGTCAGCGGACGGACCGACACGGACGGCGCTCGCGCTCGACGAACCAGTCGTCGTCCGCCGCGGCACCTGTTCGAACGACGGGACGAGCGGCAACGCCGACGACAGCGAAGACAGCGACCGAACCACCGAACGCAGTGACGACAGCGAAGGCAGTGATGGGGACGCCGACGACGAGTCTGTTGGCGAACGACAGGACACGGCGGGCAGCGACTCCGCCGACGAAGACGCTGAGGGCGACCGCGAGGACGACGACCACCCTGGGAAGGGCATGGGCCACGTGAGGGGACGTGGAAAGGGGCACGAGAACGGGCAGGGGAAGGGCCACGAGCGACACGGAGACGACCGCGACGACGAGAGCGAACAGAAGCGCGGTGGCGAAGACGAGGGGAACGGGCGAGGGAAGAACCGAGGCAGGGGAAACGGCAGGTGGAAGGGAAAGAATCCAGGGAGCGGACACGGCAACGGCGGTGGTCGAAGCGGGTGACAGCGGAGCGGTCCAGTTCGGACGGCGTCGGGCGAGAAACGCTGCAGGGCGGCGCGAGCAGGCCGCCGCGCTGCCGGGTCGCGGGTCAGGACACGCTACCGTTCGGTGCGAGTTCCAGCGTGTACTCCACGGTGTTCGGGCCGAGCGTCGTTATCATCACGTCCCAGCCGTGGCGACTCGCCACGTCAGTCACAGGGTCTAGCCGTGGCGCGTCCGCGCCCAGTAGGTCGGCGGCGGCCTGTCTCCGGACGTTCGGCGATGCGACGCGCACGCTGAACCCGCCGTCGACTGGCTCCACGACGACCGTGCAGTCCGTCGGCCATCGACCGAGTGCGACCTCGACGACGTCTTCGACGAACGCCGCGACCGCTGCTTCGTCCGCGCCGACCGCTGCGTCGGCCCTGACCTCGAGGTTGGCGTCCGGGCCGACGTCGAATCGCGACCACGCGGCGTTGCAAGCGTCGGCCAGTGAGGTCGTCGCTGTCCCGTCGCCCGCCGGCGGGTCACTGTCCACCCCGAGCACGTCGAGCGCACGCTCGACCGCGCGGTGGGCTCCGTCGAGTGTGTGGTCGTCGCGGTCCGTGGCGTCGATAGCGGCCGCCGCGTTCCGTAGGTCGTCACGGACCCCCCTGCTGACCGTCGGCCTGACGACGCGAGCGTGTTCGCTGACGGGCAACACGAGGCCGAGCACGGCGGGGTCACCCCCGTAGTCGACGCGGCCGCCGTTGACCTCGAGGTCGACGCGCTCGCCGTCCGCTCGCACGGCCGTCACCACGTAGTGGATGCTGTCCACCTCCCCGTCCTCCCGTTTCCGGAGCGCGCGAGCGACCCTGTCCCGGTCGTCGGCCGCGACCACGTCCATGGCCGTCATGCCGACGACGTCCGAGCGGTCGTACCCCAGGATGTCCGCGAACTTCTGGTTCGCCTGGACGAACTCGCCGTCCTGGGAGATGGCGACGCCGATGATCCGTTGCTCGAACAGCTGCCGGTACCACTGCTCGGTGCGTTCCCGCTGGACGGACTCCCGGGTGTGGCCGACCGCGTTGCGGATCCGGTTGGCCAGCAGGTCGTACTGTTCGGCGCCCCCGCTCTTCTGGATGTAGTCCGCGACGCCCGCCGAGATGGCCTCGCTGGCGATCTCCTCGCTGCCCTTGCCCGTGTGGAGGATGAAGGGAAGCCGCCGGAACCGCTCGGTGACGGCCTCCAGGAACTCCAGTCCGGTCATCTCCGGCATGTCGAAGTCGGAGACGACGCAGTCGACGTCCCGTTCCGCGAGCACGTCGAGGGCGGCCGGCGCCGAGGAGACTGGGACGGCGTCGACGTCATCGGCCCGCAGTTCGAGCATCTCGACTTCGAGTTCGAGGAATGCCTCGTCGTCGTCCACGCAGAGGACTGTCATCCGGTCCTCCCCTGACCCGCTCATGCGGCCCCGTTCAGACGCCACCGAGATAGTAGTGCGGGTACTCTCACCCAGAAATCATTTGTATTCCTACTAGTCGGCCGAAAGATACGTCCCCTCGGTGGTACTTTCTGTTCCACATGGTTGGGGTGGCCCGCTCGGTGGCCGTCGCACCCGACGCAGGCGCGTCGCTACACGCGGTGTTCGGCACCCGAGGGGGCGCCGGATGAGCGTCCGTCGGCTCTTCGACCGCGGCGGCGACACGGAGTCGTTTTTCACCGCCGACCGCACCGTCGGCCCGCTCGTCGGCGGCGCCAGCCTCACGGCGACACAGGTGAGCGCCGGAACCCTCGTCGGCACCGTCGGCCTGCACTACCTCACGGGCGTGAGTTTCACGTGGATCTGGGTCGGCATCTGGGCCGGCTGGCTCACGTCCGTCCTCCTGGTCGCCCCGCAGCTCCGCGCGCACGGGGGCTACACCGTCCCCGACTACCTCGCGGACCGGTTTCCCGGCGACAGCGACGGCGCGTTCGTCCGCGGACTCGCCGCGGCGCTCATCGCCGTCATCTATCTCGTGTACACGACCGCCCAGTACGTCGCCGGCGGCGTCGTCCTCGACGCGCTCGTCGGCCTCGGGACCCTCCCGTCGGCCGCGCTCCTGGCCGCTGTCGCCGTCTCCTACACCGCCGTTGGCGGCATGCGCGCGAGCGTCTACACGGACGTGCTCCAGGTCGCGTTGCTCGTCGTCGCGCTCCTGGCCGCCACCGCCGTCGGCGTCGCCGACGTCGGTGGCTTCCGCGGACTCGCCGCGCAGACGGCCGCCGTCGACCCCGCACTGCTCGCGTGGAACCACGACTGGACGCGCGTCGGCAGCCTCGCCGCCTCGTTCGGGTTCGGAATCGCCGTCGCGCCCTACGAACTCTCCCGCGTGTACGCCATGCGGAACCCCGGTACGGTCCGTAGCGCGGTCGGCGTCGCGGTCGTCATCCAGGCCGTGGTCGCTGCCTGCATCGCCACGCTCGGCGTGCTCGCGCGCGTCCGGTACCCCGAACTTTCGTCGCCGGACGCGGCGCTCGTCCAGTTGGCGCTCGACCTCTTCGGGCCGACACCGGGCGTCCTGCTGTTGCTCGGCGTGCTCGCGGCAATCCTCAGCACCGTCGACTCCGTCCTGCTGGTGACGTCCTCGGCCGTCGCACACGACTTCTACGAGGAGACGCTGCCCGCCGTCAGGGGCGTCGCCCAGCCGTCCGACGAGTCAGTGGCGCGGGTCGCGCGAGCGGCCCAC
>NZ_WUUU01000182.1 GCF_009831555.1 Halobacterium bonnevillei
CGCCGAGCGCGTCCGCGGGCGCCGCTTCGCCGACGCTTCCCACGCGGTCCTTGTGGTCGAGCGCGGCCGCGACGTCCACGCCGTCCGGGTCGACGACGGCGCCGGTGGAGTCCGCGAACGCCGTCACCTCGTGGTCGTAGTCCGCAGCGAGCTCCGCGACCGACCGGCCGACGTCGCCCGCGCCGAGTACTGCCAGTCTCATTGTTCCCCCACGAGCGGTTCCACGACGACGAGGTCTTTCTCCCTGGCGACCGAGCGCGCCTGTTCGACGGCGCGCTCGGCGCTCCCGGACTCGATGGCGAGGCGGACGCGCGCACACGAGACGCCGTCAGTTCCCTCCTCGGTCGTCAGCGAGAAGTCAGCGACCGAGGCCGTCCCACAGGATTCCAGTTCCGAGAGCGTATCGGAGAGGTCAGTGTCCACGAGGTCGCCGACGAGCAGGACGGTCACGGCTTCGCCGTACCGTTCGGCGTCCGCCTGGATGACGGTGACGCCGGCGTCCCGGAGCGCCTCGACGATGCTGTCGAAGCGCTCGGGCGGACATTCCAGGTCGACTTCCACGGGGATGTGGCCGCGCGGCGTCAGCGACCCGCGCTCGTGGAATATCGAGAGGAGGTTCCCGCCGTTCTCGGCGATCGGAGAGAGCGCGCGCAACAGCTCCCCGGGTTCGTCGACGAGTTCGAGGCGGAGCGTGTGCGCGCGGTCTGCGGGGTCGCTCACCGCCGACCACCCGCGTCTGGCGCAGACGACGCCACTGTTGTCGGCTGCGAGCGCGATAGCCGTCGCTCCGTGCCGATACCACGCGTGGCGTGTCTGCCTGCGTGCATGCTACTCAGTCGGGCGTCTCTGCGGTATAAGCCTTCGGCTCGGACAATTCCTACCGCTGTTCGACCGGGAGCGACTCCGGGGGTCCGCCGAGACCGTCCCCATCGGGGAGAGCGGTCGTTACACGCGGTCTCGACGAGCAAGCAGCACGGCGATGCCGCCGGCCGACACGAGCAGGACGACGAGATTGAACAGCGCTTTGAACAGCGACCGGTAGGCTGGCGAGATGAATTCCGAGATCGCCGCGGACGTGTGGCCGTAGAACCGGAACGCCGCAAGCAGCGCGAACAGCACGAGCACCGCGAGACCGGTGTACTCGAGGTACTCCCGGATGCGCCGGGTTCTCGCGTTGGTCTGTTCGGTCGTTTCGGCGTCGTCGCTGTCTGGTTCAGGTGGTCGCGCGTTGGTCTGTTCGGTCGTTTCGGCGTCGTCGTCTGATTCGGTGTCACTCATTGGTACTCCTCCGGACGGACGCAACTGCGAGCGCCAGGACGACGGCCCCGATGCCCAGGCCGAGGCCGAACCCGGGAATGCCGCCGCCCGACTCTCCGCCCTCGGTGTCAGTCGGGCGCTCGCCGGTCGGCTGCTCGCCCTCGAAGTCGCTGACCTCGAAGGCCACCTCGGTCTCGGTCACGTTCGCCTGGATGCGCTGGGTGGGGTCGAGGTTCGCGACGCTACGCGTGCTGTCCAGTAGCACGCCGTCCCTGTACAGCGAGACGTCGACGTAGTAGTTGTAGTCGCTCGGCACGGTCACCGTTGCCGTCGTCCGTTCGGTCCGCCCTTCGCGGATCTGCCCGACGTCCGTCTCGGCGCTCCCGGCGACCACGTTCGACTCGGCTTGCCGGACGACCACGACCGTCCGGAGGTCGTCGGAGGGCTCGTCGCCCCGGTTGGTGAGACTCGTCTCGATCTGGAGCGTCGTCCGGTTGTCCGCGACCGACTCGACGGAGACCAGCACGGTCGGCACCGTCCCCTGCTCGGTGAACGAAACGCCGGTCCGTGCGTACTCGGGCGTCAGCGCCTCCATGCCACTGACTTCCCGGCGGGTGGTGTCGACGGGCCGCCCGTCCCGGAACAGTGTCGCTTCCAGCACGTACCCGCCGGAGCGCTCGACGCGCAGCGTCGCGTTCGCCGCGTGCCAGCCGTCCTCGGTTAGCTCCCCGAGGGACGCGCGCTGTTCGGTCGCGAGGAGTCCGGAGTCCGCGTCGATTGCCCGGAACCGCACGCTCACGTTCTGCGTCGGGTTCCCGCGATGGGACACCTGGGCCTGGAGGTCGAGTTCGGCCGTCCCCCCGGAGACAGCCCCGGGTTTGACGGCGAGCTCTTCGATGTCGACGGGACCTGGCGCACGGACCCTCTCAGTCGGGTCGCTGACGGCACCCGGCAGTGCACCCGCTGCTACGACCACGACCACGAGAACGACGGCAGCACTGGCGAAGAGTGCTCGGGCGGCACGCATCGGTCCCAAGTTCTGTTGAATTTTACAAGTGCTTTGTGGAACGCAGGGGGCGGACGGCTGCAACGAGGCTGGAGGCGTCGCGATCCCTACGGAGTGGTCGAAGAAGTCGACTGGACGCGATTCCAGCGGTGCGCAGCGCGTATCCGCAAGCCGAGACGCCGAGCCGTCCCGGCGCCCGAGAAGACCGTATTTAGAAGTAGTTGATGCTCTCGGGGAGCTCGGTCTTCATGCCCTTGCGCTCGCGGATCTGGTTGATGATCTCCGGCTGGAGGTTGTCGGCCATGACGCGGAAGCCGGCGTTCTCCGTGTTCCAGGACGCGCGGCCTTCCGTGGCCGAGCGGATGTCGCTGGAGAAGCCGATCATCTCCTCGACGGGCGCGATGCCCTCGACGACCATGAGGTCACCCTCCTGGTACATGTCGTCGACGCGACCGCGGCGGCCCTGAACCTCGCCGGACGCGGCGCCCATGTGCTCGGAGGGGACGTCGATGCGGACGTCCTGGATCGGCTCGAGCAGGCGGATCTCGGCGTCGATGAGGCCGCGGTGGACGGCGTCGCGGACGGCGGGGATGACCTGCGCCGGACCGCGGTGGATGGCGTCCTCGTGGAGGCGGGCGTCGTGGAGGCGCAGGAGCGCGCCCTCGACGGGTTCCGCGGCGAGCGGGCCGTCCTCGAGGGCCTCCTGGAGGCCCTCGACGACGAGTTCCATCGTCTCGTTGAGGTGCTGGATCCCCTTCGTGTCGTCGATGAAGATGTTCTTCCCGATGATGTTCTCGACGCTCTGGGAGGTGTCCTTGTCCATGCCGGCGTCCTGGAGCGCTTCGCGGCGCTCCTGTTCGGGCATGTCCATGGTGACTTCGCCGAGGCGGAGCTGCTCGAGCACGTCGTCGTCGAGCTGCTCGACGGTGATGTAGAACTTGTTGTGGCGGTTCGGCGAGACGCCCTCGACTTCGCGGGACTCGCTGGTCGGGGACTCCCGGTAGACGACGATGGGCTCGCCCGTGTTGACGGGGATGCCCTGATTGCGCTCGATGCGCTGAGTGATGACTTCCAGGTGGAGTTCGCCCTGCCCGGAGATGAGGTGTTCGCCGGTGTCCTCGTTGATCTCGATCTGGATGGTGGGGTCTTCTTTCGCGACCTGCTGGAGCGTCTCGATGAGCTTCGGCAGGTCGTCCATGTTCTGCGCCTCCACGGACTTCGTGATGACCGGCTCGGAGATGTGTTCGATGGACTCGAACGGCGTCATCTCGACGCTGGACACCGTGGAGCCGGCGATGGCGTCGCGGAGACCGGTGACCGCGGCGATGTTCCCGGCGGGCACGCGGTCGACTTCCTCGCGTTCGCCGCCCATGTAGACGCCGACGCTCTGGATGCGGTTCTTCCCGGCGGTGCCGGAGACGTACAGCTCCTGGCCCTTCTCGATGGTGCCGGAGAACACGCGGCCGGCGGCGATTTCGCCGGCGTGCGGGTCGATACCGATGTCTGTGACCATCAGGACGACTTCGCCGTCCTCGTTGACCATCCGCATCGTGTCCGCGATCTCCGACTCGGGGTCGCCCCGCCAGATGCGCGGAATGCGGTGGGGCTGGGCGTCCACGGGGTTCGGGAAGTGCTCACAGACCATGTCGAGCACGACGTCAGACAGCGGCGTGCGCTCGTGGAGCTCCTGGCGCTTGTCCGCGCGTTCCAGGTCCATGATGTCGCCGAAGTCCATGCCCGTGCGCTGCATCGAGGGCATCGAGACGCCCCACTTGTAGAGCGCGGACCCGAAGCCGACGGTGCCACCCTCGACGGAGACCGTCCAGTCCTCGTCGATGTCGTCCATCTCCTCGGTCATCCCGCGGATGAGCTCGTTGACCTCGTGGATGACGCCCAGGAGCCGCTCCTGCATCTCCTCGGGGCCTTCCTGGAGCTCCGAGATGAGGCGGTCGACCTTGTTGATGAACAGCGTCGGCTTCACGCCCTCGCGGAGCGCCTGCCGGAGCACCGTCTCCGTCTGGGGCATCGCGCCCTCGACGGCGTCCACGACGACGAGCGCGCCGTCGACGGCGCGCATCGCGCGGGTGACGTCACCGCCGAAGTCGACGTGGCCGGGGGTGTCGATGAGGTTGATGAGGTAATCGGTGTCCTCGTACTCGTGAGTCATCGAGACGTTCGCGGCGTCGATGGTGATGCCGCGTTCCTGTTCGTCCTCCTCGGTGTCCATCGCCAGCTGTTCGCCGGCGGTGTCCTCGGAGATCATGCCAGCCCCGGCGAGCAGGTTGTCCGTCAGAGTCGTCTTGCCGTGGTCGACGTGCGCGGCGATGGCGATGTTCCGGATCTGATCCGGGTTGTCCATCAGCCGTTCGCACTGTTCGACAATCTTCTTGCGTCGGCCCATTGGGGAATCATACTGCCAGCGGGTTCAAAAGGGTAGTGTTTTGCCCGGACTACGGCACGGCGGAACACGCGGTCTAGGCGTCAACTCGTTTGATTCCCTCGTCGACCGGGGCACGCCCGTCCGGGGGTCGACTACGTGGCCGGTTCAGCCCCGGAGACTCCTGATTCGGCGGTATCGATCGGCTGGACGCCGTCGCGGTCGGCCTCGAGCGCGTCGACGTTCGCGAACAGGAACGCTGCGAACCCGATCCGTATCAGCACCGAGATGTACTGGTTCAGCACGACCGTCGCGAACGCGTCGAACACGCCCGCCAGCGACAGGAACGCGTACACGATGAGCATCCCGATGAGGAACAACAGGAGGTTTCGCGCCTTCCAGTGCAGCAGTTGCCGGCGTTCCGGGAGGTGCGAGCACCCGCGCCAGATCGGCCCGAGGAACAGCCCAGCGAGCACGACGTGGCCCCCGATGACGAACGCCGACGCGGCCAGCGCCGTCGCGCCACTGGAGGTTGCCGCCACCTGGAACGCGACGACCTGGAGGAACGGGAGTCCGGCCACGACGGCGAGCATGCGTCGGTCGGCGTCCGCGAGCAGTCCCGTGATGCCCCAGAGCACGGAGTACGCCACGAGGTCGTTGAGGAACGACGGGAGCGTGACCTCGTACCCGTTCACGGTCATCGCCCCGACGCCGGCGGCCATGAGCGCGCTCGACGCGGCGGCGAGGACGAGGAGGAACGTCGCAAGGGAGTAGTACCGGCGGATGCGGCCCGGGATCCCGCGCAACTTCGCGACCGAAACGACCGCCGCGAGCGCCGACACGACCGCACCCGCCGCGTACACGCCCGTTTCGCTAATCATCGCCATCACCCGCCACGCGGGTCTCAGTTCCTGCACTTGCGCCAGCGACCGCAGTCGCGCCGCCGTCGACGTCTCGCGTCTCGAACGACGACAGCACGTCCCGGAGGCGCCGGTGCGCTCGACGAGACCGTCGGCGCGCTCGCCGGACGTCGCCCGAATCGTCGGCCGCCGTCTCGTCGG
>NZ_WUUU01000183.1 GCF_009831555.1 Halobacterium bonnevillei
GTCGGCGTCCTCGCCGTCGGCCACGACCAGTGGTTCGACGACGTCGACCCGCTGTCACGGCTGTTCCGGTCGTACGGCTCGGTCGCGCCCGTCCAGCGCACGGCGGACGGCCTCTCGCTGCGCCTCCCCGCGATGCGGTTGACCGACGACGTCGTCACCACCGACGGCGGGGTAGCGTTCGTCATAGCGCTGCTCTGGGGGACGACGTACGACGGCCTCGTCGGCACGCCCGCGTGGGCGTCGGTCGCGCGCACGATGGTTTCCAGTGGCGTTCCCGCGGTCGTCCTCTATCCGGCGGCGCTGCTCGCCGGGTTCCTCGCGTTCCACCGTCTCTACTGGTGGGCGGCGCGGACGGCCCGCGAGACGGCGCCGACGTTCACTGACGCCGACCACATTGCGCGGCGGTTCGCACCGTCCCTGCTCGCCATCGCGGCCGGCTATCACCTCGCGCACTATCTCGTGTACGCGTTGTCGCTGTCGCCGTCTCTGGTCGGGGCGCTGTCGTCCCCGCTGAACCCGCCGGCCGCACGCACGCTCGTCCTTCCGGGGTGGCTGTCGGGCGTCGGCGTTGCGGCGGTGCTGCTCGGGCACCTGCTCGCCATCTGGGTCGCTCACGCCACCGCATACGACGAACTCCCGGGGCGCTTGCAGGCGATCCGCAGCCAGTACGCGCTCACGCTCGCGATGGTGTTCTACACGATGACCAGCCTCTGGATCGTCGGCCAGCCGGCCGTCGAGCCACCGTTCCTCTGACCATGTCCGTCGAAACAACCACTCCAGACTCGGACGCAGACGCCGCCACCCCGGGGACGGAGCCGGCCGACGACCCGGACGATGCCCCCAGGTGCCCCCACTGTGGCGACCCCTTCCCGACCGAGCGCCTCCGGGACCTCCACCGCGGCCTGAACCACTACGAGGACCTCGACGACAGCGAACGCGACGCCTACGCGGCCGCCTACCGCAGCGAGTCCGAGGACCTGCAGTCGTTCAGACTGCGCGCGCTCGCGGCGCTCGTGCTCCTCTACTTCGGGTTCCTGATGACGTACGCCGTCGTCGCCGTCTGATAGCGCGGGGTCCGAGAGGGACGCCGGTCTGTGATTGCTCCCGGCGGCTCCGCAGGCGCGGAAGCGATGGCTTTCTAACCCGCGACGCCGAAGTCGTGGTATGGTCGAGCAAACGGAGCAGGGACTGAGCGACCAGTACGCGCGCGCCAGCCCGTGGCCGATTCCACTCGTGTTGGGTATCGTCGTCTCCGAAATCGGCATCGTCTTCGACGGCCTGCTCCCGCTCGCGGTCGGCGGCCTGCTGTTGCTCGCGGGAAGCGTCGTCGGCATTCTCCGGGAGTCCGGGTTCGCCGAAACGCTGTACCGGCCCGCGGCCGGTATCGCCGCAGTGTTCGGGGCCGCTGGTGCCGGGCTCTACGTCGGCACGGCAGCGACCGCGCGCGGCCTCGCGTTCGGTGGGACCGCCGTCGTCGTCGCCGCCGCGGCAGTCGCGCTGTTCCTCTACGAGACCGGGCGCCTCTGACCTGTCGACGTCCCACGGACGCCCGGATCCGCCGTGGGTCGAATCTATCGGCCACGGCATCGAGCGGGAATCCTCAAGGTATATTTGTCCGCCGCTCCGACCCTCTCACAATGACGTCCACCATCTTCGACAAGGACACGCTCCTCGACCTCACGGTCAACATCGTTCCGCTTGCCATCCTCGCGTTCTTCTTCGTCGCGTTCATCGTCGTGAACCCCTGGGGTTCGGGATTCACGCTGGAGCGCGTCATCCAGTTCATCCTGGTCGGCTGGGTGTTCGTCGGCCTCGCCGTCCTCACCTACGCCGCGGCCAAGCGCATCGAAACCGAGGACGAGCAAGCGGGCCACTGAACGGGCTGCCCGCGCTCGCTCGCTGAACTAGCTCGGTGGCACGCGCCGCCGAACTGTCTCACTCGATCTGGAGTTTGGTGTTCGCGGACGTCCATTCCTGCCGCTTGCGCTCCGGGCGGATGGGGTGCCTCCTCCGGCGTTGATAGTCCGCTCGAACGTGTCAACAGACTCAGTCCTGATCGAAGTGTCTTCCTGCGATTTTTGCCGGCTCGCGCGCGGCCGGAATCCTAAGCTTTCTTTACCGTCGAAACCCGACAGTCGTGCATGGCCACGTCATCTCTGGTGCTAACTGTCCTGATGGGCGTCCTGCTCGTCGCCGTGGCCGCCGCCCTCGCACGGCTCGAGGACTGGCGGTCGTACACGCCCCTCAGCGACGTCGGCGGTGCCCTCGGGGAGCGCACCGACCACGGACACGAAGAGAAGCCGGGCGGCATCGTCCGGTGGTTCACTACTGTCGACCACAAGGACATCGGGATTCTCTACGGCGCGTACGGAACGCTCGCGTTCGCGTGGGGCGGCCTCGCCGTCCTCCTGATGCGGACGGAACTCGCCGCGCCCGCCACGGACGTCATCGGCCCCGCACTCTACAACGGCCTCCTGACGAGCCACGGCATCACGATGCTGTTCCTGTTCGGGACGCCGATGATCGCGGCGTTCGGGAACTACTTCATCCCGCTGCTGATCGGCGCCGACGACATGGCGTTCCCGCGCATCAACGCCATCGCGTTCTGGCTGCTCCCGCCGGGCGCCCTCCTCATCTGGAGCGGATTCATGATTCCGAGCATCGCCACCGCGCAGACCAGCTGGACGATGTACACGCCGCTGTCCATCGAAATGGCGTCGCCCGCAGTCGACATGATGCTGCTGGGTCTGCACCTGACCGGCGTCTCCGCGACGATGGGCGCCATCAACTTCATCGCGACCATCTTCACGGAGCGCGGCGACGACGTCGGGTGGCCGAGTCTCGACATCTTCTCGTGGACGATGCTCACGCAGTCCGGCCTCATCCTGTTCTCGTTCCCGCTGCTCGGGAGCGCGCTCGTGATGTTGCTGCTGGACCGGAACTTCGGAACCACGTTCTTCACCGTGAGCGGCGGCGACCCGATTCTCTGGCAGCACCTGTTCTGGTTCTTCGGCCACCCCGAGGTGTACATCCTCGTGTTGCCGCCGATGGGACTGGTCAGTCTCATCCTGCCGAAGTTCTCCGGCCGGAAGCTGTTCGGGTTCAAGTTCGTCGTCTACTCCACGCTCGCCATCGGGGTGCTGAGCTTCGGCGTCTGGGCCCACCACATGTTCACCACGGGCATCGACCCGCGCCTCCGCGCGAGCTTCATGGCGGTGTCGTTAGCAATCGCGATACCGTCCGCGGTGAAGGTCTTCAACTGGATCACGACGATGTGGAACGGGAAGCTCCGGCTCACCGCCCCGATGCTGTTCTGCATCGGCTTCGTGCAGAACTTCATCATCGGCGGCGTCACCGGCGTCTTCCTCGCCGCCGTGCCCGTCGACCTCATCCTCCACGACACCTACTACGTCGTCGGTCACTTCCACTTCATCGTGTACGGCGCCATCGGGTTCGCGCTGTTCGCGGGGACGTACTACTGGTTCCCGATGTTCACCAACCGCATGTACCAGAAGCGGCTCGCGCACATCCACTTCTGGACGGCGCTCGTCGGGTCGAACCTGACGTTCCTCGCGATGCTGTGGCTCGGGTACGGCGGCATGCCGCGGCGGTACGCCACCTACCTCCCGCAGTTCCTCACTGCCCACCAGATCGCCACCGCGGGCGCGTTCCTGATGGGCGTCAGCACGCTGTTCTGGCTGTTCAACATGGTCGTCTCCTGGCGCGAGGGCCCGCGCGTCGAGTCCGGTGACCCGTGGAATCTCGAGCAGACCGACCAGTTCACGAAGGACTGGTCGTGGTACGACCAGCAACGCGAGTCTCCGGTGCCCGCCGTGCCGGACGGCGGCGAACCCGAGGACGACCAGGCCGCGGACTGACGAAGCCAGCACGCTGGGTTCGATTCCAGCGCACAGCCGATTGGACTTCTTCTGCGCACCCGACGGAGGGACGTCTACGACGCCGACGCTGTACGACCGCGCTGTAGCGACGCAACGACGCGAAAAACGAGACGGGACGCGCCCGCGTCAGGCCACGACGAGCACGAACCCGGTCAGGAACATCAACACGGCGATGGCGGCCAGCACCAGGAACATGAGTTCCTTGTCTTCCATGTCCGGCGTTTGGCGGCGACACCGCAAAAGGCTACCCACTCCGCTGCCTACGGTCGGGTGTGAGCGAACGAGAGACGAGCGGTCGTCGGGTCGTGCTCTGGATGTACGTGACGGCCGTCGCCGTCGCGGGCCTCTTCGGGTACGTGCTCGGCGCCATCGTGTACGGGAACGGCGGACCGGACGGTCCGCTCGTGGAGGGGCCGGGCGCGCAGGTCGGGAGCTTCGGGCCGATAACGTTCGAGTTGACCGGCCCGAATCTCGCGCTGTTCGGCGTGCTGATGGTCGGCGTCTCGCTGGGCGTCGGCCTGCTCGCTATCCGGTACGTGTCGGAGCGCGCGGAGTCCGCGTGAGCGGCCGGGCGAGCGAGGGCTGTCGGTTCCGCGAGTAGGTATTAGTGGCGTGGTGACGTTAGTGTCGGTATGAACGTGCGCGAGGCTACCCAGGACGACGTACCCGGGATTCGGCGCGTGGCGGGCGCGTCACTGGAAGCCACGTACGCCGACCAGCTCGGCGACGACATCGTCGAGACGGCCGCCGAAGAATGGTACGAGACCGACCGACTCGATTCGCGACTCGCCGACGACGACGTCGTCTACCTGGTCGCCGTGGACGACGAGGAGGTCGTGGCGTTCTCGGAGAGCGAACTCGACGTCCGCCAGCCCGAGGACGGCTCGCGTCCGGAGGAGCCGGCGGCCAGGGAGGGCGTCGCGGCCATCCAGTGGCTGCACGTCCACCCCGACCACCGAAACCGGGGCCTCGGCCGACGCCTGCTCGAACGAACTGAAACCGAGCTCCTGGAGGCAGGTGCGAACCGCGTGGAGGGCCGCGTGCTCGCGGCGAACCGCGAGGGCAACGAGTTCTACCAGGCCCACGGGTACGCCCGCACCGGCCAGCGCACCCTCGAAATCGGCGGCGAGTCCGAGACCGAACACCTCTACGTGAACCTCCCCGAGGGCAGCGCCGCCGAACTCACCGAGGAGCTCAGCGTCGACGACGGCACTGTGTTCGTGGCGTACGACGAACGCGAGCGCGGCTCGGAAGCGCCGTTCTACGCGACCTACCGGACGGAGGCCCGCGAGAACAGGTACGGGTTCTACTGCGCGAACTGTGGGTCCGTGGACAACTCGATGGACACGATGGGTCGCGTCGAGTGCAACGACTGCGGGAACCGGCGGAAGGCGACCCGCTGGGATTCGGCGTACCTCTAACCCGAACGGCCTGTCGAGGCGGTCCTTCGACGGCCGCGTCGGCGGATTAGTCGCCGCCGACCTTCGCCTGAATGTCGTCGACGACGTCGGGGTTGCGGAGCGTCGACGTGTCCCCGAGCTCCTCGTCGTTGGCGATGTCCTCGAGGAGGCGGCGCATGATCTTCCCGGAGCGCGTCTTCGGCAGTTCGGGCGTGAACACGACCTGCTCGGGTCGTGCGATGGGGCCGATGGCGTCTTCGACGGCGGTGATGATGCGTTCGCGGAGGTCGTCGTCGCCTT
>NZ_WUUU01000184.1 GCF_009831555.1 Halobacterium bonnevillei
CGACGGCCGTCCAAGCGGACGTCCCGTACGTCATCGCGCGCAAACAGACCAAGGAGTACGGCACCGGGAACCGCATCGAGGGCCGCCTCGAGGACGGCGAGGAAGTCGTCGTCGTGGAGGACATCGCGACCACCGGCCAGTCCGCCGTCGACGCGGTGGAGGCCCTCCGGGACGCCGGCGCCGTCGTGACCGCGCGCTCCTGGTCGTGGACCGCGAGGAGGGCGGCCGCGAACTGCTCGCCGAGCACGGCGTCGAGATGGAGGCGCTCGTGTCCGCCAGCGACCTGCTGGACGCTCGGTAGACCAGCGACCTGCTGGACGCCCGGTCGGCGCCCGCGGCGCTCGCATCCGTCTTGCCCAAGTTCGCGCATTCCCCCAGATACCGCCGCCAGTATCCCCGAGTTAATCGTTCGCGTCCCCGATGTTTCGACTGTAATACGGCCCGTAAGTAACCGAGTTTGTGGGCTTTTCCTACGCGAGAGCTTTCGGGATATTCAAGTTTGTGGAAACGTGCGTAGGCGTATGAACCGAGCCGAGAAGGCCGCGCTCCAGTTGCAGGCGGTCGACGTGCTGCGCACGCTGAAGGAGACGCGGACGTACGACGAACTCTCCGCGGAGACGGGGCTCCCGGCCGGCGACCTCAACCGGTACGTGAACGGCCACGTGCTCCCGAGCGCCGAACGCGCCCGCGAGGTCGTGCAGGACGCCGGCGCCGACCTGCTGCGCGACGAACTCGAAGCCCGCGTCCGGATGGACGACGCCGGCTACATCGACAACTCGGAGGTCGTCTTCGACCAGTCGTTCCTCGAACTCGTCGCGCCGGTCGCCGCCGAGACGTTCGAGTTCGAACGCCCCGACGTCGTCCTCACCGCCGCGACGGACGGCATCACGCTCGCGGCCGCGCTGGCGTCGTACTACGGCGCGCGCTGCGTCTACGCGAAGAAGTCCAAGGAGACCGCCGTCGAGGAGTTCATCGAGGCCCGCAAGCGATTCGAGTCCGGCATCGAACTCACGTACTACCTGCCCGCGTCCGCGATCGACGGCGGCGAAACCGTCCTCGTCGTCGACGACCTCATCCGCTCGGGCGAGACCCAGGAGATCCTCCTGGACATCGCGGCCGCCGCCGACGCCGACGTCACCGGCGTGTTCACGCTCATCGCCGTCGGCGACGAGGGCGTCGAGCGCGCCCGCGAACTCACGGACGCGCCGGTCGGCGCGCTCGCGGAACTCGACTGACGACCCGCCGCTCGTTCCGGCAGGACGCCCCGGATCTTTCTCGTCTCCGATACGTCCCCGGCGGCCACCCGCTGTTTGGCCCGCAGGCTCACCACCCCGAACCCGGAAATCCCGGCTATTCTATACACAGACGTGTATTACACTCCGAACGACTGGCTGCACACCACCACGAACTCCCAACGTGCATAACAACGCTTATGGAGGGTGTCTTTTTATGCCCGAACGTGCATTACAATGGGGCTCGCTGACTACTTCGCGCTCGACGAACACGACACGGACGTCCGAACCGAGGTGCTCGCCGGCGTCACGACGTTCCTCACGATGTCATACATCGTCGTGGTCAACCCGGCCATCCTCTCGGAAGCCATCCAGATAGACGGCATCAGTCCGGACCGCACCTTCCAGATGATCGCTGTCGTCACGCTCATCGCGGCCGCGACGGCGACCTTCGTCATGGCCGTCTACGCGAACCGGCCGTTCGCCCAGGCGCCAGGCCTCGGCCTGAACGCCTTTTTCGCGTTCACGGTCGTCATCGGCCTCGGCATCCCCTGGCAGACGGCGCTCGCCGCCGTCGTCGTGGAAGGGTTCATCTTCATCGCCCTCACCGCGGTCGGCGCCCGAGAGTACATCATTCGCCTGTTCCCCGAGCCGGTGAAACTCGCGGTGGGCGCCGGTATCGGGCTGTTCCTCGCCATCATCGGGCTCGAGGAGATGCGCGTCGTCGTCGGCGACCCCGCGACGTTCATCACGTTCAGCCCGGTGTTCGCCAGCGACCCGATTGCCATCCTGAGCGTCGTCGGCCTGTTCCTCACACTCGCGCTCTACGCCCGGAACGTCCCGGGCAGCATCATCATCGGCATCGTCGCCACGAGCCTCGCCGGCTACGCCGCGAAGGCGCTCGGCTACGCCGCGTACTCCGCCGATACCGCGGCCGACGTCTACGGCGTCACCATGGCCGCGCCGATGTCGCTTGCGCCCGACGCGCCGGTCGTCTACGACGCCGCCAGCTACAACATCGCGCCGCTGGCCGGCGCGTTCATCACCGGGCTCCAGGACGTCCAGGGCGTGTCCTTCGCGCTCATCGTGTTCACGTTCTTCTTCGTGGACTTCTTCGACACCGCCGGGACCCTGACCGGCGTCGGCCAGGTCGCCGGCTTCCTCGACGAGGACGGCAACCTCCCCGACATGGACAAGCCGCTGATGGCCGACGCTATCGGCACCACGGTCGGTGGCATGCTCGGCACCTCGACGGTGACGACGTACATCGAATCCGCGACGGGCGTCGAGGAAGGCGGCCGCACGGGCCTCACCGCGCTCGTCGTCGCCATCCTGTTCGTCGCGAGTCTCGCGGTCGTCCCGCTCGCCGTCGCCGTGCCGACGTACGCCAGCCACCTCGTGCTCGTCGTCGTGGGCATCATCATGCTCGCGAACGTCTCCGAAATCGCGTGGGACGACATCACGTACACCGTGCCCGCGGCGCTGACAATCCTCGTGATGCCGTTCACGTTCAGCATCGCGTACGGCCTCGCGGCCGGCATCGTCTCCTACCCGGTCGTGAAGGCCGCCGTCGGCGAAGCCGACGAGGTCCACGCCGGCCAGTGGGTGCTCGCCGCGCTGTTCGTCCTGTACTTCTTCGTCCGGACGGGCGGCATCCTCTCCGCGGCGGTCTGAGGCGGGCACTGCGCTCGCTTGCCGTCGACTCTGCGTCGCTGTGCGTGCGGTCCCGGGACGTGAACCGGCCGCCGTCGCTCATACCACGGCTTCTTTCCATCGCCGTGGCCTACGGCAGGCCATGACACTCGAACTGTACAGCCTCCCGGGGTGCCCGTACTGTGCGAAAGTCAAGTCGACACTCGACGACCTCGACCTCGACTACGTCGAACACGAGGTCCCGGGGTCGCACGCACACCGCGACGAGGTCGAGGAAGTCAGCGGCCAGACCGGCGTCCCGGTGCTCGTCGACACCGAGCACGGCATCGACGGGATGGCCGAGAGCGACCAGATTATCGAGTACCTCGAAGAGACGTACGGCGCGTAACGCGTTCCCGTTCTGTCGCGTCCGCTCGCCGCCAGGTGCGGCTACGTCCGGCGAGTGGCGCGAGACCGCACCGATGTACCTCCAGCGTCTGCAGGCCCAAGATCGAGTGCTCCGCCGGTCGGTCGAGGACCGCTGGATTCCCTCCGACCGCGACCTCGACGCCGCGGTCGTGGACCACGAACTTGACGACGACGTGAACGTCGACACCGAGTACGCGCTCGCGTTCTACGAGACACTCGGCTTCGAGGCGCCCCGCGACCGGCTGACGGTGGGCGCGACCGAACGGTCGGTGGTTCGAGAACGAGGCAGCGGCGGGGTCAGGCTTCGGACTGCGCGCCCCGGTCGGCGAGCAGGTCGCGGAAGTCGTCGGAGTCCTCGACGTCCTCGAGCTCCTCGCGCTCCACGATGGCGGTGTCGTCGATGGACTCCCGGGACGCCTCGTCGACGACGTAGACGGCGCGGGTGTGCGTGATCGCGCCGAGCGAACTCATGATTCGGGCGCGCTTCACCGCGGCGTCCGTGAACGACGAGTGGCCGGTGAGCAAGCCCTCGGGCCGCGATTCGTCCTCGCCGACGGCCTTGAACGGCGCGCGCACCGTCGGGTGGACTTCGAACCCGACGCGCGCCAGCACCGACAGCACCGGCACGTCCTCGGGGTCGGCTTCGGGGTCGTCGGGCGTCGGTTCGGCGTCCCGGACGTCCTCTGCGCCGTCCATCACCGAGACGGGCGACGTGAGCTCGCCGCCGAACAGCTCCTCGAGCTCCATCGCGACGTCGATGCTGGCGTTCATGCCGTCCTCGTACTTCGAGACGGTGCGCCGCGAAACGCCGAGTTCGCTGGCGAGCTGGCCGAGACTCAGGTCCTCTCGCTCGCGGCGGTCAGCGAGCACGTCGCCGTCGATGTTCACGTAGAGGCCGCCCGGCGCCGCGTAGATGAGCGGCGGCGCGCCCTCCACGAAGAACTCCATGGCGGTGTCCGGGCTGAGCACGGGGACGCCGTGCCGGAAGTAGACGACGCCCGGTTTGAGTTCTTCGTCGCGGGTACGGAGGCCGATGACGATCGGGGTTGCGTTCAGGTACGTGCCGAGGCGCCGCATCTCGGCGCCCGTCGGCGCGTCGAACGCGTCGATGTTCCCCAGGATCTTCACGAGGATGACGTCCTCGTCGCGTCGCGCGGCCACGTCGAAGCTCTTGGGCCGCGTCGCGCAGCGGTCGCTCACCGTGAACCCCGCGTCCGAGAGCATCGCGGTAACGTTCTCGATGAGAGCCGACCGTGACATATACGGGTATAAGCCGGCCGTGGCTTATATGCGTTGTGCCGATACGGCGGCGCTTCCCCGTGGTTTCGGTTATTCGGGCTCGCTGCGCCGACGCAGCGACAGCAGTTGTACGAGCGCGAAGACGACCGCGAGGGCGACAGCGGGCGTGCCGAGGCTGCGGGCCGATTCCACGAACAACCGGAGTTCCGCCTCGGGGGCTCGGAGCACTGCCCGCCCCATCGGGACGTAGACGTTCTCGCCGAACGCGCCGACGCTCACCATCACGGCGCCGACCGTCCCGGTGAAGACGGCGACGAACAGGTGGTGGAGTTTCCAGGCGAGCGCAGCGCCGACGAGGCCGACGCCGACGGCCGTCGCGAGCGCGGCGTTCGGCTCGGGATTCGACAGGGACACGCCAAGAATGGGGGCGCTCACCGCGACGCCCGCGACGAACCCGGGGATGGCGTGGACGAGCATCCACGCGGCCCACGCGACTTTGGCTGCGACGGCGCCGGCGACGATGGCGATCGCACCGACGGCGACGGTGAACATCGGTTCCTCGACGCCGCTCACGAACCGCGGGGCGTACGTCGCGCCGAGGAACGCACCTGGCGCGAACCCGACCAGCATCACGGCGGGCCGCTCGAGGTGGACTCCGAGCAGGCCCACGAGTAGCCCCCCGACGACGAACACTGCTTGCACTGGAACGTCCATACATGCGGGTGGTGAACGGGCCGCAATAAGCCTCCCCGTTTTCTCCACGGACCGGAAGCGCGAAAAGCGCCGACCCCGTAGCAGGTAGCCGAGATGACAGTCGTCGCAGTCGACGACACGGACTCCCGCGAGCGCGGGATGTGCACGACGTACGCCGCCCATCGCATCGCCGAGCGGCTGCGCGACCGCGGCGCGACTGTCGAGCGCGTGCTCCTCGTCCGCCTGAACCCCGCCGTCGAGTACAAGACGCGCGGGAACGCCGCGCTCGCGGTGCACGCGGACGTGGACCCGCGGGTCGGCCTCGAAGTCGCCGAGGAGGTCGTCGCCGACGCCGCGAAAACCGCGGACCCGCGA
>NZ_WUUU01000185.1 GCF_009831555.1 Halobacterium bonnevillei
GCCGACCAGCCGGGGTCGGCCGTCCGCCGGGACGACCAGTTCGGCGACGGCTCGGGCGTGACAGAGTCCGGCGGCGGGGAGGGGGGCGAGAACGACGGCGGAGACGTGCGCGGACGAAGCGACGGGAGCGGCGATGAGTGACCTCGCCGACCGACGCGGAACGGAGACGACCGTCTACCAGCCCGCGGAGGACTCCCTGTTGCTGGCGGAAACGGCGGTGGCGGAGCTCTCGACGCGGGACTGCGTGCTGGAGGTCGGGGACGGGGTCGGGGTACGTGGCTGCGACGGTCGCGGACGAGGTGGGGTCCCGGGTCGTCGGGTCGGACCTGAACCCGTACGCCTGCGTGCAGGCGAGCGACCGCGGCGTGCCCGTCGTGCGCGCGGACCTCGTGTCGCCGTTCCGGGACGACGCGTTCGACGTGGTGTTGTTCAATCCGCCCTACTTGCCGCGGGACGAGGATGCGGCCCGCGACGACTGGATGGAGGTGGCGCTGTCCGGCGGTGAGTCCGGTCGCGAGGTCGTGGAGCCGTTCCTGGACGCCGTGGGGCGCGTGCTCGCGCCCGACGGGTACGTGTTGTTGCTGGTGAGCACGCTGACGGGCGTCGATGAGGTCGTGGAGTACGCGGGCGAGCGCGGGTTCTCGGCGGCGGCGGTCCGCGAGGAGTCGTACTCGTTCGAGACGCTGTCGGTACTCAAGCTATGGAATAACTAGAGGGCATAATCAGGAACGGAAAATATTAAACGTGGGTATGGCGTAGCGACTGCCATGCAGCGAATCGCCACGACGCCCGGGCTCTTTCCCCTCCCCGACGACGCCAAGGAGACGTTGTCGGACCTCAAGGGCCACCAGAAGCACGACCTCGTCAGCGGCGACGAGTCCCCCGAGATCGAATCCGTCTACGACGACGTCCGCGAGGACCTCGTCGCCGTCCAGCGGGACGCCGCCCTCGACCGCGTCGTCGAGGGACAGGCCCGCTGGGACGACATGCTCGCCCACCCACTGACCGTCCACGAAAACGTCGAGACGGGCGGCATCGTCCGGTACTACGACAACAACAACTTCTACCGCGACCCCATCGTGCACGGCGACCTCACGTTCTCCGGCGACCTCGCCGCGGACCTCGAGGCCGCGGCCGAGTACACCGACGACCTGCAGGCCGTCGTGCCCGGCCCGTACTCGCTGGCCGACCTCGCGACCGACGACCACTACGGCGACGACGAGGCGTTCCTCGCCGCCATCGCGGAGTTCCTCGCCGGGGAGGTCGAGGCGTTCCCCGCCGTCGAGTCCGTGTTCGTGCTCGAACCGTCGCTGGTGACGAACCCACCAGGCGACGGCGAGGACGCTCGCGCGAGCGAGGCCATCGACACCGTCGCGTCCGCGACCGACGCCGACGTCGTGGCGCACACCTACTGGGGCGCGCTCGAGGAGAAAGTCCACGCCCACCTCCTGGACGCGGACGTCGACGCGGTCGGCTACGACTTCGTCTCCAACCACGAGGACAACGTCTACAACATCGCCGAGTACGGCACCAAGGACTCGGTCGCCCTGGGCGTCGTGGACGGCCAGAACACCCTCGTCGAGTCCCCCGAGACGATCACCGAGCGCGTCGACTGGTTCCGCGACGCCGTGCCGGATCCCGTCGAGTTCGACGCGGCCTACGTCACCGCGAACACCGGCCTCTTCTACCTGCCCGTGAACCGCTTCGAGGAGAAACTGCGGGCGCTCGCCGCGGCGACAGACGACCGTGCCGACGGCGAAACCGAGGAGGTGACAGCATGAGCAACCGCGACCAGTTCCGGCCCGAGGACCACCCCAACGACCACTTCCTGCTGACGACCGTCGTCGGCTCTTACCCGAAACCGAAGTGGCTGGACCGAGTGAAAGACCGCTACGAGGACGACGAGGCGGACTTCGGGGACGACGAGTGGCAGGAAGCCACGGACGACGCCGCGCGCCTCATCACAAGGGAACACGAGCGCGCCGGCCTCGACGTCGTCGTGGACGGCGAGATGCGGCGCAACGAGATGGTGGAGTTCTTCGCCGACCGCATCGACGGCTACGAGTTCAACGGCCCGGTGAAGGTCTGGGGGCACAACTACTTCGACAAACCCAGCGTCGTCGACGACGTCGAGTACGACGAGTCCTGGCTGGTCGAGGAGTACGAGTTCACCGCCGACGTGGCGGACCGCCCGGTGAAGGTCCCGATCACGGGCCCGTACACGCTCGCGAGCTGGAGTTTCAACGAGGCGTACGAGGACGACGAAGCCCTCACGTACGACCTCGCGGACCTCGTCAACGAGGAGATCGAGAAGCTCGTCGACGCGGGCGCGCGGTACATCCAGATCGACGAGCCCGCACTCGCGACGACGCCGGACGACCACGCCATCGTCGGCGAGGCGCTCGAACGCATCGCCGCGGACATCCCGGACGACGTCCGCATCGGTCTGCACGTCTGTTACGGCGACTACTCACGCATCTACCCGGAGCTCCTGGACTACCCCGTCGACGAACTCGACCTCGAACTCGCGAACGACGACTACGAGCAGTTGGACGTCTTCAAGCAGCACGCGTTCACGAAGGACCTCGCGCTCGGGGTCGTCGACGCCCACGTCGCGGACGTCGAGTCCGTCGAACAGATCGAGTCGAACATCCGGAAGGGCCTGGAAGTCGTCCCGCCCGAACAGCTCACCGTGAGCCCGGACTGCGGCGTCAAACTCCTCCCCCGCGAGGTCGCGTACGGGAAGATGGAGAACCTCGTGGAAGCCGCCCGTAACGTCGAAGCCGACCTCGATGCCGGCGACATCGACGTCTCGGCGGCCGCGCCCGCGGACGACTAGCAGTTCGCACTGTCCCGTCGCGATTCCGCGTTTCGAGCCTGTTCCGAGGGTCTATTTCCTGCTTCGCTTCGAGTGCGTTCGTCAGGACGCCGTTCGTCTGCGCTTCGAGCGCGTCCGTCAGGACACCTCTTGCTTGAGCGTCGAGACGTGGTCCCCACAGACCACGCCTGCTGTCACGACCTCGTACTCTTCGGGCGACTCTGTACCGGGGACGGCGCCCGTGTCCTCGGCGAGGTCGTAGCTGCCGGGCTCCGAACAGTACAGGCACGTCTCGTTGTCGACGTCAGTGGTGAGGTGTTCCGCGACGCACTGCTCGCAGAGGCCCAGCGTCTCCTCGCCGACGAGCCGATAGACCACCCCCGTCTGATTGCAGACGGCACAGTTCATACGTGTCGCTCGCACCCGGGTGAAAAGAAACCCGGGGGTGGGGGAGGGAGCTACCGCCGGTCGGCTATCCCCGCACGTCGTCGGCGACCAGCACGACCGTCTCGTACTCGTCGTCGCTGTACGCGATGAAGCGGACGTCCTCGAGGTGGTCGGGGTCGAAGTCCAGTATCTCCTCGCAGATGATGCGCGCGCCCTCGGCGAGGTCGAACCCGGCGACGCCACAGCCGAGCGCCGGGAGCACGACTGACTCGCAACCCCGTTCGTCGGCGGCCGCGAGCGCGTTCCGGGTAGCGTCCCGGATGCTCTCCGCGGTCGCGTCGCCGCCGCCGTAATGCGGCATCGCGGCGGCGTGAATCACGTACTCCGCGTCGAGGTCGTAGGCGTCGGTGACCGCCACCGCCCCGAGGTCCACCGGCCCCTTCGACACGGCGTCCTGGTTCAGTTCCTGGCCTGCACCGCGGCGGAGGGCGCCCGCGACGCCCGACCCCATCTGGAGGCTCGTGCCCGCGGCGTTCACGAGCGCGTCCGCCGACTCGCTGGCGATGTCGCCCTGGACGACGCTGAACTGCATGGCTACGTGGACGTCGTGTCGCCGCCGCAAAAAATCCGCCGTCAGTTCGGGCGTAGTCGCCGCGACCGTCAGTGGTCGCCGGCGTCCTCGTACACCCACGTCGCGGTGCCGAGGTCCCAGTCGACGAGTTCGTCCTCGTCGAAGAACAGGGCGATCTCGCGCTCGTTGGCGCCCTCGTCCTCGTGGTCGCTGCCGTGAATGATGTTCTGCCCGAGGTCGTTGCCGTAGTCGCCGCGGATGGTGCCCGGTGCGGCGTCCTGCGGGTCGGTCGCGCCCATCATGCGGCGGACCTGGCGGGTGGCGTCGGCGCCCTCCCAGACCATCGCGAACACGGGACCGGACGTGATGAACTCGACGAGACCGTCGAAGAACGGCTTGTCCTCGTGTTCCGCGTAGTGCTCGTGGGCGAGGTCCTCGCTGATCTGCATGAACTTCCCGCCGACCATCTTCAGGCCCTTGTCCTCGAGGCGGGAGACGACCTCGCCGATGAGGCCGCGCTGGACGCCGTCCGGCTTCACCATCACGAACGTGCGCTCGTCGTGGTGGCTCATCCGTTACTCGCCTCCCTCGACTTCCTCTTCCTCGGTCCACTCCACGTCGCGCGGTTCGCGGCCGAGGTCGGCGTTCTTCTCGCACTTCGCCGAACAGAAGTGCACGGTGCTGCCGTCGTTGTGCACGAACATCGTACCCGTGCCGGGTTCGATGTCCGCGCCACAGTAATCACAGGTTCGTGTCTGTACCATTACTGACCACCGATGGAGTCCGCCTCGCGGGCCGTCTCCTTCAGTTGGAGGACGTCGCCCACGCGGACGGGACCGAGGACGTTTCGCGTGATGATGCGTCCCTGGTTGGAGCCCTCCTGGATGCGGCATTTCACCTGCATGGCCTCGCCGTGCATCCCGGTCTTGCCGACGACCTCGATGACTTCGGCGGGCGTGGAGCCCTCTTCTTCGGTTTCCTCAGCACTCATGGGTGGTTACTGGAGGTCCTCGATTTTGGTCGAGATGTCGTCGACGTCGTCCTCGGCGTCGCCGGCGTCCACGACGGCCGCGGCGGCGCTGCCGACTTCGAGGCCGGCGGCGTTGCCGAGTTCGTCCTGGGTCTCGACGAAGGCGACCTGGATCCCCTTCTCCGCGGCGAGTTCCGGGAGGTGCATGACGATCTCTTCGGGGGAGACGTCCTCGGCGACGAAGACGAGCGAGGCGTTGCCGCGCTCGACGGCCTTGGTCGTCTCGTTCGTACCTTTCTTCACTGTACCGGTGTCGCGAGCCACTTCGAGCGCTTCGAGGGCTCGCTCCTGGAGGTCTGCTGGAACGTCGTAGTCTACGTAAACTGGCATGTGTTGTTCACCTATTCCTGCTGGCGGGCTTGCGCTCCCCTGCCGGTGCGGAATCCCTGACGGCTAGGAGCATCATCGACCCCCGCAGGCTGTATCCTACATCTGGGGGTCCCTCAGTTAAAAGCGCTTTCAAAGCGCCGCGGCGTGCGACGGCGACGCAGGCGCTCGCCACCTGCGAGTTGGCGCGTCAGTACGTTCGCGATACGGGCCCGGTGGCTGCGCGATCGGTCCCTCGAGTGTGTCAGGCGCAATCGAACTCCAGGGCGTCTGGTGCAATCGTCCCCGGCTTGGCGCCCCTGTCGCGACCTCTCGCCCCTCGAGTGGAGGAACTGGAGCACGTGCCAGAACCGCTCGTGCCACTCCGCTTCGGTCAGCGTGCCCGCCGGCGGCTTGAAGAACACCGCGAAGCTCACGCGGTCGCCGTGCGCCTCGAAGACGTCGAGGTAC
>NZ_WUUU01000186.1 GCF_009831555.1 Halobacterium bonnevillei
ATCGTCGACGAAGAGCGGGGCCGCGAGGCCGGTTTCGACCCCGCGTCGGTCACGATTTCGGCGCCGACGCGCGCACACTACTACCCCGGCGGCGCGGAACTCACGGTGACGCTGTTCGCCGACCGGACGACCGGCCGGCTCCTCGGCGGGAGCGTCGTGGGCCGCGAGGGCGTCAAGCGCATCGACACGATTGCGACGGCGCTGCACGCCGAGTTCGCCGTCGCGGACCTACAGAACGCGGACCTCGCGTACGCGCCGCCGTTCAGTCCCGTCTGGGATCCGGTGGCGACGGCCGCAAAAGTCCTGCAGGGGACCCTCGAGTGACGATGCCCACACTGGACCCGGACGGCTACGTCGAGGAACACCGCGGGGAACTCGTCGACCTCACGCTCGACCTGCTGGCCATCGAAACGCCGAATCCGCCCGGCGACACCCGCGCCGTCGTCGAGCGGATCGACGCGTACCTCGACCCGCTGCCCGTCGACGTCGAGCGGTTCGCTGTCGACCCGGCGAAGCCGAACCTCCTCGTGACGCTGCCCGGCGAGCGCGAGGAGACGCTGCTGTACAACGGCCACCTCGACACGGTCCCGTTCGACGCCGACGAGTGGTCGTACGACCCGCTCGGGGAGCGCGCGGACGATCGGATCTACGGGCGCGGTGCCACCGACATGAAGGGGCAGGTGGCCGCGATGCTGTTCGCGCTCACCGCGTTCGCGGAGACCGAGACGACGCCCCCGCTGACGTTGCGCTTCGCGTTCGTGAGCGACGAGGAGGTCGGTGGCGACGCCGGCCTCCCCGCGCTCGTGGACGGCGGCCACGTCGACGCCGACGCCTGCGTCATCGGGGAGCCCACGTGCGAGGAAGGCCGTCACTCCGTGACGGTGGCCGACCGCGGGAGCATCTGGCTGACCCTCGACGCCAGCGGGGAGGCGGCCCACGGGTCGCGACCGATGCTGGGCGTCAACGCCATCGACCGGCTGTACGCCGCCGTCGAGACGCTCCGCGAGCGGTTCGGAACCCGCGACCTGGACATCGACGCGGAGATGGAGCCGGTGCTGGCGGAGTCAGTCGACTACTACGCCCCCATGATGGGGGACGCGACCGCGCGGACCCTGTTCACCACGCCGTCGATCAACCTCGGGACGCTCCGCGGCGGGGAAGCCATCAACAGCGTCCCGCAGTCCGCCCGCGCGGAGGTCGACGTCCGACTGACGGCGGGCGTGGAGACGTCGGCGATGCTCTCGGAGGTCCGGGACTGCGTCGCTGGCTGCGAGGACATCACCATCGCGGACGTCTCGTGGAGCGTCGGGACCGTGGAACCGGTCGACAGCCCGCTCGTCGAAGCCGTCGCGTCGACCGCGGAAGCGGTCGCCGGCGAGCGCGTGTACCGCCGGAGCGCCACTGGTGGTGGCGACGCGAAGCGCCTTCGGAACGAGGGAATTCCCACGGTGGAGTTCGGGTTCGGGACCGACACGGTGCACGCCGTCGACGAGTACACGACCGTCGACGCGCTCGCCGGCAACGCGACGGTGTACGCTCGCCTCCCGGGAGCGCTCGCACGCTCGCTCGACTGAGCGGGTGGGCCAGCGGGGGAGACGCGCTCCCGGCCGCGGCACGCTCCCTACCTGCCCCCATCCGGCGTCACGGTCGGTCGGCGGCGGCCGCACCGATTCTCCGCGGCCGGGAATCTGGGGAACACTTACAGCATAGTATTCCAGAGCGTTGGGTATGGAACCCAATATTGGTTCGGCGGATCGGACCGTCAGGTTCGTCGTCGGCGCGGCGCTGGCCGCTGTCGCGCTCGCGTCGTTCGCGGGCGTCCTCGGCCTCGACCCGGTCGCCGCGGCACTCGCGCTGCTCGTCGGTGCGGTGCTCGTGGGCACCGCGACGACGCGACTGTGTCTCGTGTACCGCGTGCTCGGCGTCGACACCTGCAGCACTCGGTGACGATGGAGCGGTTCCCGAACACGGGGCAACCCGACTGGGACTGGTGGGGTCGCCTCTGGCCGACGCCCGGAGAGACGCTCCGCGAGGTCGGTGTCACGCCCGGAGACTCCCTGGCTGCCGTCGGGTGCGGGAACGGCTACTTCGCGCTCCCGGCGGCGAGAATCACCGCGCCGGAACCCGTGTACGCGCTGGACCTCGACGAGGACCTGCTCGGCGAACTCGAGCGCCTCGCGACCCAGCACGCCATCGAGAACGTCGTCCCCGTCCAGGGGGACGCGCGGAATCTACCCGAGAGCCTCCCGGAGCGCGTGGACACGGTACTCGTCGCGAACACGCTGCACGGCGTATCGGACCCCCAGCGATTCGTCGAGGGCGCGTTCGAAGTGCTCCGGCCGGGCGGGCGCTTCCTCGTCGTCAACTGGCACGACCGGCCCCGCTCCGAGACCACGATTCTGGACGAGCCCCGCGGCCCGCCGACGGAACGCAGAATGGCGCCGGCGGAGACGCGGGCCGTCGTGGCGGCCGCCGCGGACGTCACGCGGACCCGCCGCGTCGAGTTGCCGCCGTACCACTACGCGCTCAGCTTCCAGCGATAGCGGGGGGACGACCCGGCAGTGCGTAACCCACCGTTCTCCCGGCCCAAGTGGGTTTTCATAATCTTGGAAATTACGCGCAATATTAATGTGCGGGGAGCGAACGTCGACACGTACCCATGACTGAGACGAATCTAGACGCCACCGCAACCGTCGACGCTCGCGGCGCGGCTTGCCCCGGCCCACTGATGGACCTCATCGGGAAGATACGGGACGTCGAATCGGGCGACGTCGTCCGCCTGCTGAGCGACAACGAGCAGTCGCTCACGGACGTGCGCGAGTGGACCGAGGAAGCCGGGAACGACCTCCTGGAGGTCGAAGAGGCCGACGACCACTACGAGTTCTACGTGGAGAAGGCATGACTGACCACGTTGTCGTCGTCGGCGGCGGGACTGGCGGCACAGTCCTGGCGAACGACCTCGCGGAGCGACTCGAGCCGGAGCTGGCTGCCGGCGACGTCCGAGTGACGATCGTCACCGACGACCCGGACCACGTCTACAAGCCGGTGTGGCTGTACGTGCCGTTCGGACAGCGGGAGCCCGCGGACGGGCGGCGGCCGCTGACCGAACTCGTGGACGACCGCGTGGACGTCCGAATCGACCGCGTCACGGGCATCGACACGGACGCGCAGCGCCTCGAGAGCAGGGACGGCGTCGCGCCCAGCGAGTACGACTACCTCGCGCTCGCGACCGGGTCGACGCTCGCGCCCGACGAGATTCCCGGCCTGGCGGAGGGCGGCCACGATTTCTACAGCGAATCCGGGTCCGAGACGCTGCGCGAGGAACTGCTGTCGTTCACCGAGGGGCACCTCGTGTTGAGCGTCGTCGGGACGCCGCACATGTGTCCCGCTGCACCCCTGGAGTTCGTGTTCATGGCCGACGACTGGTTCCGGAAGCGGGGCCTCCGCGAGGACGTCGACATCACGTACACGTACCCCATCCAGCGCGTGCACGGCAACCCCCACATCGCGGAGTGGGCGCGGCCCCGGATGGACGACCGCGACATCGCCGTCGAGACGTTCTTCAACGCGGAGTCGGTCGACCCGGACGGGCAGACGATGGCCACGATGGAGGGCGACGAGCTCGACTACGACCTCCTCGTGGCGATTCCGCCCCACCGTGGCATCGACCTCATCGAGGAGGCGGGGCTCGGTGACCGCGGCTGGGTCGACGTCGACAAGGAGACGCTGGAAGCCGAGGCCGCCGAGAATGTGTACGCGCTCGGCGACACGGCCGACACGGGAGTGCCGAACGCGGGAAGCGTCGCGCACTACCAGGCGGGCGTCGTCGGCCAGCGGCTCGCCAGCGAGCTCCGCGGCCGGCCCGCGACGGCGACCTACGACGGGAAGACGCTGTGCTTCATCGAGACGGGGATGGATGCAGCGTCGTTCGTGGAGTTCGACTACGAGCACCCGCCGTCGCCGGCGCCGCCGTCCCAGAAGATCCACTGGGCGAAACTGGCGTACAACGAGTCCTACTGGCTGACCGCACGGGGGTTGCTCTGACGATGGCCGAGGAACTCGCGGACCCCGACAACGAGCTGGCGGCCGCCATCGAGGAGAACCCGGACGCAGTCGCCGACTTCGTCCGTCGGCTGGACTCGGTCAACGAACTGCTGGACGTCCTCGCGCTCGGCGAGAGCGCGCTCACCGACGAGATGGCGCGCGACGTCTCCGGGACGACGGCGACGCTCGCCGAATCGGCCGACGCCATCGCCACGGAGGAGACGGTCGGCGTCGCGGGCGCCGTCGGCGCGAACGGCGCGGCCCTGGAGGACGCCCTCGAATCCCTGGTTGCGCTCCAGGAGTCGGGGACGCTGGACGAACTGATGGAACTCGCGGAGGTGGTGTCGCTGCTGACCGCCGCGTCGACGACGAGATGGTGCGGTCGCTGGCGGCGACGGGGTCGTCGCTCGGCGAGGTCGCCGAGACGGCGGCGGACGAGGACGCCAGCGACGGAATCGAGACGGCGCTGACGGCGCTCGGGGAGGCGGACAGCGAGACGCCCGAACGCGTCGGGCCAGTCGGCCTGCTGAAGGCGACCCGGGACCCGGACGTCCAGCACGGTCTGGGGTACCTGGTCGCGATGGCCAGGGCTATCGGGCGCACACAGTCCGCGGCCGAGACCGGATAGGGCACCTCGCCAACGCCGTCGGAACACGCCTAGAGTTGCATGGTATTCCCAAGACAATTAACGACTGGATGCGTAGTTTCGGCTATGAACACGAGCGAAACTGCCGGCGACGGAACGCACCCTGGAGGGACGTCGCGATGAACCCCAGAGAACTCCGTGCGGACGTGCCCGCGCTCGGTGACGGCGTCTACATGAACTTCGGCGCGCACGGCCCGAGCCCGCGGTACGTCGTGGAGGCCGCCGAGGAGTTCCTGGAGTCCCACGAATACAGGAGTCCCGCACACGGTGACCCTTACGAGGCGGCTTTCGAGCAGTACGACCGGACGCGCGAGCGCGTCGCGTCGTTCGTCGGGAGCGACCCCGGCGAGATTGCGCTCACAGAGAGCACGACTGCGGGCCTCAACGCCGTCGCGAACGCGATGGACTGGGACGCCGGCGACGTCGTCGTGCGAACCGACCTCGAACACCCCGCCGGCGTGCTGCCGTGGCAGCGCCTCGAACGCGAGGGCGTCGAGGTCCGGGTCGTCGAAACCTCGGCGGGGCGCGTCGACCTGGACGCGTTCGCCGCGGCCGTCGAGGACGCGAAGCTCGCGGTGTTCAGCGCCGTCACGTGGACCCACGGGACCCAGCTCCCGGTCGCGGACCTCGTCGACGCGGCGCACGATGCCGGCGCGTTCGCGCTGGTCGACGCCGTCCAGGTTCCCGGCCAGCTCCCGATGGACGTCCACGAGTGGGGCGCGACGCGGTCGCCGCAGCGGGCCACAAGTGGCTGCTCGGCGTGTGGGGCAGCGGCTTCCTGTACGTCGACCGCGACGTGGCGCCGGCCCTCGCGCCGTACACGGTCGGCTATCGGGAGTGTGGAGTCGCCGTCCGCAGACCCCTTGAGTTCGCGGCCGGCGCGCCGCCG
>NZ_WUUU01000187.1 GCF_009831555.1 Halobacterium bonnevillei
CACGTCCACCCCGACCACGCGGGCGGCTTCGACGCTGTCGTCGACCGCTACGACCCGACCACCTACGTCCCGTCGGAGTCGACCCACGACTTCGCCCACCGGCCGGACCACCGCTACGACCACGGCGACACCGTCGGCCCCTTCGAGGCCGTCCACGTCCCCGGCCACACCGACGACAACTATGCGCTCGTCGACGAATCCCGGGCCGTCGCCGTCGTGGGGGACGCCGCCATCGGCGCGGACTGGCGCGGGCTCCCCGCCGGCTACTTCGTGCTCGTGGAAGGCATCTACTCGACGGACCTCCGCGCCGCCGAACGCAACCTCGAACGCCTCCAGTCGTACGACTTCGAGATCGGCCTGGTCTTCCACGGTAGCCACGTCCTCGCGGACGCACGCGAGAAGCTAGACGCGTTCGTCGACTTCCCGAACAAGCCCGACACCTGGCCGGAGGAGGGCTGACAGCCAGCGATGGCTGGCGGTATCCGCGGGACGGCAGCGGTCGGCCGGCGGCCCGGAACCAAACCCATTTTAAGCAACCACGTCTAACTGAGGGACAACAGAGGTTATTTCGCTCATGGAGATGCCACGCCGATTCAACAGCTACTGCCCGCATTGTGACGAACACCACCAGATCGAGGTCGAGAAAGTCCGAACCGGACGCTCGTCCGGCATGAAGTGGGACGCTCGCCGCACGAAGCGCGCGAACGCCTCCATCGGGAACCACGGCCGGTTCTCGAAAGTGCCGGTCGGCAACAAGCCGACGAAGAAGACGGACCTCAAGTACCGCTGCAGCGAGTGCGGGAACGCCCACCTGCGCGAAGGGTGGCGAACCGGCCGACTCGTCTTCCAGGACTAATCATGGCTGGAGGATTCTTCAAAGTCGAGTGTCCGGACTGCGAGAACGAACAGGTCGTCTTCGGGAAGGCCTCCTCGGAGGTCGCCTGCGCCGTCTGCGGCACGACGCTCGCGCGTCCGACCGGCGGCGAGGCGGAGTTCACCGGTGAGGTCGTGGAGACTGTCGAGGCGAGATGAAGTACGTTGGCTGGCCCGAGGAGGGCGAACTCGTCGTCGGCAAGGTCGACGACATCGAGGACTTCGGCGTGTTCGTCGACCTCGAGGAGTACGAGGACAAGCGCGGCCTCGTGCACGTCAGCGAAGTGGCCAGCGGCTGGATCAAGAACGTTCGCGACCACGTCAACGAGGACCAGACCGTCGTCGCGAAGGTGCTGGACGTCGACGAGTCAGCACAACAGATCGACCTCTCGCTGAAGGACGTCAACGACCACCAGCGTTCGGACAAGATTCAGGAGTGGAAGAACGAGCAGAAGGCCGACAAGTGGCTGACGCTGGCGTTCGGCGAGGACATGGCCGACGACCAGTTCCGCCGCATCGCAAACGTTCTGCTCGGCGAGTTCGGCAGCCTCTACGAGGGGTTCGAGCAGGCCGCGATTCACGGCTACGAGGCCCTCGAGGACTCCGACCTGGACGACGACGAGCAGGACGCAATCGTCGAGACGGCTCGCGAGAACGTCTCCGTGCCGTACGTGACGGTCACGGGCTACGTGACGTTGACGTCCCCCGACGTGGACGGCGTCGACGACGTGAAAGAAGCGCTGCAGGCAGCCGAGGGGAACGGCGACGTCCCCGACGAGGCCGACCTGGAAGTGACGTACGTCGGCGCGCCCGAGTACCGCATCCGGGTGCAGGCGCCGAACTACAAGACCGCAGAGGACCAACTCGAGGAAGCGGGCGCTCGCGCGGTCGCCGAGATCGACGCGCAGGGCGGCGAGGGGAACTTCCACCGCGAACGGCAACTCGACGAGGAATGAAATCCGACATCCGGGTGTGTTCGGCGTGGCACGAACGCCACGACCGCCCGGTGTACACGCTTTCTGCTGTGTGTCCCGACTGCGGCGCGGACGCCGTCAACAGCGCGCCCGCCCCGTTCGACCCCGAGGACCCCTACGGACGCTACCGACGCGCTCTTAAGGAGCGCGGCCGCCGTTAAGGTATGGACGAAATCGACATCGCGTGGGAATCCGAACCGGACCTGGAGGACCCCGTGTTCGTCGAAGGTCTGCCGGGGGTCGGTCACGTCGGGAAACTGGTCGCCGAGCACGTCGTCGAGGAGGCCGAGAGCGAGCGCGTCGCTCGCGTGCACAGCGAACACTTCCCGCCACAGGTGACCGTGGGCGACGACAGCGTCGCGGAGCTCGCGGCGGCCGAAATTCACGCTGTCGACACCGAGGGCCGCGACCTGCTGGTGTTGACGGGCAACCACCAGGCGCAGGAGAACGTCGGTCACTACCGCGTCACGGAGGCGTTCCTCGACGTCGCCGAGCAGTTCGACTCGACGGAGCTGTACGCGCTCGGCGGCGTTCCGACCGGCGAACTCGTCGAGGAGCACGACGTCATCGGCGCCGTCTCCGACGCCGGCCTGACGGAGCGTCTCGAGGAGGCGGGCGTGGAGTTCCGCAGCGAGGAGCCGGCGGGCGGCATCGTCGGGTCAAGCGGCCTCTTGTTGGGCCTGGGCGGTCGCCGCGGGTTCGACGCGGCGTGCCTGATGGGCGAGACGTCGGGCTACCTCTCGACCCGAAGGCCGCGAAGGCCGTCCTCGCCGTGCTCGAGGACATGCTCGGGTTCGACGTCGACGAGGAAGCCCTCGACGACCGCGCCGACGAGATGGAGGAGGTCGTCAGCCGCCTCCGCGAGATGGAGGAGGGGCCGAGCCCCGGCGGCGAGGAAGACCTCCGCTACATCGGGTAACAGGCGCCCGCCGGTGTCGAGGGGTCGCAGCGCTCACTATCCCGACGCGGGTGGGTTCGGGCCCGGACCCCCGAGAGCTGACCGGTCGGTGTCATAAACACCGCCTTTCCGCGAAGGTCCGCTGGTAAACGCCGACTTGTGACGCACCCCGACGCGGGCGACGCGACCGCCGCGACGCCGGTTCTCGAACGCCTGATGTGTCTCGACGGTGTCCCTACTGTGGTCGGAATTGGTGACTTACCTCCTGTTTCTGTAATTTTCCACTCATAACATTCGACGTGCAGGTCGTAGTGTCGACTCGATGTCCAGAGAACCGAGTAACTCCACGGCCGACGCGTACAGCACCGACCGCGCCTGGTCGCGGCGGACAATCCTCAAACTCACGGGCGGCGGGATGGCAGTCGGCGGTATCGCCGGTGTCGCCGGCGGCTTCCAGGACGACGAGGACGGCGGAGAGGGCCAGGACGGCGACGAGGGCGAAGACGGCGACGAGGGCGAGGCGGAAACGGGACCGGACGACAGCGCGCTCGTCGACGACCTCATCGACCCGACGTGGGGGTACCCTCTCGCCGCCGACGAGACCGGGAGCGTCGACGTCGAGAACGTCGTCGCGATGGAGACGATGTCGGGGGCGGGCGCCCACGAAAACTTCCCGCTCGACATGGCGTCCGGGGAGGTGCTGGAGTTCGAGTTCAAGTTCGACCCGGTCGGCCTCCACGTGGAACCCGGAGGGGTCGTGCACTTCTTCTCGGCTGGCGGCGAGCACACCGCCACGGCGTACCATGAGAAGTACAGCAATCCAGAAATCGAACTCTCGACTCGGCTCCCGGAGGACGTGCCCGGGTTTACTTCGCCGCCCGTCGTCGAAGGCGAGTCCTGGCTCTATCAGTTCCACGAGGAGGGCATCTACGACGTCCTGTGTCTCCCCCACCTCCCCGTGGGCATGGTCATGCGAATCGTCGTGATGGCGTCGGGCGAAGACGGCGCGGGAGACGGAATGGAAGACGACAGCGACGGCGCGGACGACGGAACGGACGACGATATGGAGGGCGACGTGTTCACTCCGTCCCCCACGGAGGGACTGCTGCCGAACGTCAAGCGCGTGTTCGACGCTCCGGAACTCACCCCGGAGAACATCGTCGAGGAAGGGTCCGTCGCCTGGGCCGACCTGACGCTCACCGAGGAGTGACGCAGCAAGCGGTTCCAACACAGATTTTCGTGTGCACTGCCGACGACTCACCCGTGCAGGCCGACGACCCACCCGCGCCGCCCGATACCGTGCGATTCCCGGTGGCGAACGATACTTCTCCGACGAGCCCCGAGTACGCGGTGTGCTGCCGGACTGGCTGGGGCTCGGACTCGCAATCACCGGCGCGGTAGCCGTCCTGACCGCGGCGCTGTTCGCGTTCGCCCAGCGGAGGTTCCCGACGCCGCCGGTTTCGCCCGCGAGCCGGCGCTCCGGGGAGTGGAAGCGCCGCCGCGAGATCCGTCAGTACCTGCGCGCGATCGACGAACCGTTCGCGGAGGACCACTTCGTCGCTGGCCGCCACGTGGCGTTCTACCTGCCGGGACGCGACGTCGCCATCACGTTCGACGCGCCCGCGTACTTCCGGATTCGGAACGCGGGGACGCACGTCGTGCTGGCCGAACACGAGATGCCGGGGTGGGCGCTGGGCGCGCGCTTGCCGTTCGAGACGCCCGACGTGGCGGACGAGTTCGGCGCAGGAACCGGCGACGCCCGCGACGACGCGGACCGCGTCGACAGCGTCGAGGCCGCGTTCCGGACGCTCGGCGTCCCGCGGACTGCCAGCGAAGGGGACGTGAAAGCCGCCTACCGGGAGCGGGTGAAGGACGTCCATCCGGACCACGGCGGCGACCGAGAGACGTTCGAGCGCGTGCGCGAAGCGTACGCGACGGCGCGGAGGCCGCCGAGGCCTGAGTCTGTGGCTGCCACAGTCGCACGAGCCGAACCGGGGCCGCTGCCGTCCCGCGAACGGGGTGGTGGACCGCTGCATCTAACCCGGTGTAGTCCCGAGCGGGGGACGTGAGCGACACTCCGTCGTGGGTGGAGTTCGGCGAGCGCGCGGCGTACCTGCCGGCCGCGGACGCCGTCGTGGTCGCCGACTTCCACGTCGGCCGGGACGCCGCCTCGAACGTCGCCCTCCCGCTGGGGGAGCACGACGACCTCGTGGACCGTCTCGACGAACTACTGGCGTCCTTCGACCCGGCGACGGTCGTGATCGCCGGTGACCTCCTTCACGTCCACGGCGACCTGCCCGACGGCACCAGGGAGACCGTCGAGGCCGTTCAATCCTCGGTCAGCGACGCGGATGCGGCCCTCCGGGTGGTCCGCGGGAACCACGACACGATGCTGGACGCCGTCGGAATCGACGGCGAGGACGCCGTGGAACTCGCGGACGGTACCGCGGTCTGCCACGGCCACGAGGACCCGCCCGTGGACGCGGATCGGTACGTCGTCGGCCACGAGCACCCGGCGGTCGAGATCGAGGGGACCCGACATCCCTGCTTCCTGCACGGCCCGAAGCAGCACGACGGCGCGGACGTCCTCGTGGTCCCGGCGTTCACGCGGCTCGCGGCCGGGACCCTCGTCAACGGCCTGCGTCGCGACGATTCGCTGTCCTCGATGCTCTCGAACCCCGACGGGTTCCGCCCGGTGGTCGTCAGCGAGGGCGAGACGCTGGCGTTCCCCGCGCTGGCGACCTCCGCGGCCTGCTCTGAATCCGGGGGTCGGGCTCCAGGTACGAGACGTCCGCTCGGACCGCGGCGGCCCG
>NZ_WUUU01000188.1 GCF_009831555.1 Halobacterium bonnevillei
TCACGCACGGCGGCGCGAACCACGTTATGGAGTGCGTCGGCGCGGCCGCGGCGATGGACACCGCCATCGCGGTGTGTCGACCCGGCGGCACCGTCGGGTACGTCGGCGTGCCACACGGCGTCGACGACGAGGGACTGGACGTCTTCTCGCTGTTCACGGACAACATCGCGCTGAACGGCGGGGTCGCGCCAGTTCGCGCGTACGCCGAAGAACTGATGGCCGACGTCCTCGAGGGCACCCTCGACCCGTCGCCGATTTTCACGAAGACGGTGGACCTCGAGAACGTCGCAGAGGGCTACCGCGCGATGGACGAACGCGACGCCATCAAGGTCATGGTCAGGCCGTAGCGGCCGGCCACTGGACTGCCCGTGCCAGCTTTCCGGCGGGCGAGGGTTGATGTGTGGAGACTCCGCAGGGAGGTGTATGGCGACGAACACCTCCGACGCCGACCCCGCCGAAGCGGACGCCTACGAGGCCCTCGAAGAACGGACGAAACAGCTCTCCTACCTCGGTGACGCGCGCGGCACGCTGGCGTGGGACCAGCGCGTGATGATGCCGGAGGGCGGCGCGCCCGCCCGCGGCAAACAGCTCTCGGCGCTCTCCACTGTCCACCACGACCTGCTGACCGCCGACGAGGTCGGCGCGTGGCTGGACGAGCTCGCGGACCGAGACCTCGACGACGACCAACGGGTCGTCGTCCGGGAGCTACGCCGGCAGTACGAGCGCTCTGACCGCGTCCCCAGCGACCTGGTCGCGGAACTCACCGAGACCCAGTCCGACGCCCAGCAGATCTGGGAGGACGCGAAGGCGGACGCGGACTTCTCGCAGTTCGCGCCGATCCTCGAGGACCTCCGGGACATCCAGGTCGAGCGCGCCGAACACATCGACCCCGACGCGGACCCCTACGAGGTGATGTTCGAGGACGGCGAACCCTACCTGCCCCTCGAGCGCGTCGAGGAGATCTTCGACACGCTCCGCGCGGAGTTCGTGCCGCTCATCGAGGACCTGAAGGCCAGCGACGCCGCCTTCGAGTCGCCGTTCGACGGCGAGTACGACGACGACACCCAGATGGCGCTCTGCCGGGAGGTCGTCGACCGCCTCGGGTACGACTGGAACCGCGGCCGCCTCGACACCGCCCCGCACCCGTTCATGGTCGGCCCGCAGTTCGACGCCCGCATCACGACCCGCTTCGCCGCGGACGACCCGCTGGGCGCCGTGATGAGCACGGTCCACGAGTTCGGGCACGCGAGCTACCAGCACGGCCTGCCGGACGACCAGTACGGCCTGCCGCTCGGCCAGTCCCGCTCCTCGGGCGTCCACGAGTCCCAGTCGCGGTTCTGGGAGAACCACGTCGCCCGCACGGAGGCGTTCTGGGAGTACGCGACACCCATCGTGAACGAGCACCTCGACGCGGACGCCGACGCCCGGGACGTCTACGAGGCGGTCAACCGCATCTACCCGGAGAACAAGATCCGCGTGGAGGCGGACGAACTCACCTACCACATGCACATCATCCTCCGCGCGGACGTCGAGAAGGCGTTCGTCGGCGGCGACGTCGACGTCGACGAGATTCCCGGGCGCTGGAACGACCTGATGGAGGAGTACCTCGGCGTGCGCCCCGAGGACGACGCGGAGGGCTGCCTCCAGGACATCCACTGGACGGGCGGGTTCGCGTCCTTCCAGAACTACACCGTCGGGAGCGTGCTCGCCGCCCAGCTGGACGCGACCATGCGCGAGGACCTGGACGTCGACGGCCTCGTCCGCGAGGGCGAGTTCGACCCCATCCGCGAGTGGTTGACCGAGCACGTCCACGGCCACGGCCAGCGCTACACGACCGACGAACTCGTGGAGGTCGCGACCGGCGAGCCGCTGACCGCTGACTACTTCGTGGCGTACGCACGCGAGAAGTTCGGCGAGCTCTACGACCTCTAGTTCGACGACCGCTCCGACCGCTAACTGGTCGGCGTCTTTCTCTCCGCATTCCTGCGGTTCTCGCGACGAGTGCCTCCCCGTCCGGTGGCCGTTTCAGCCACCTGTCACTCCGGTACGTTCAAGTAGTGGTATGGTGTAGCATACCGCGTATGTCGAGCGCATCGACTCCGGACGACGACGCCCTTCTGGACGACTTCCTCGAACAGCGCGGCCACGAGACTGCAACGTGGGAGGAGAGCTATAACAAGAAGCAGTGTCCGGAGTGTGGGGGCCTCCACGACGTAGATGCGCGAACCTGTACAGTCTGCGGCTGGTCGCCGTAACCACCAGCCGACGCCGCTCACTACCGTTCTCGACGCCACGTGGCCGGCGGTCCGACACTCGCCGTCGGTCCCTCACTCGTCGTAGGACTGACAGCGAGCGATCCAGACGTCCGCGAAGGTCTCGGGCTCCACGACGCGGCCCGCGAGGTCCGCGATCCGGGCGACGCCGTCCTCCTCACACCACCCGATTGCGGCCTCGTAGACGTCGAAGTCGTACTCCTCGCGGACCGCCTCGTCGCGTTCGACGCGGAGTTCGTCGGCGCCCGCGAGGTACGCGAGGAACGCTCTCGTGTGGCCGTCCGAGAGGAACCACTCGCCGTCGTACTCGAAGACGGGCAGCGGGTCGTAGGCCGGGTCGTCGAAGTCGAACCACACGGCCGCCTCGGCGAGCTTCTCGCTGGAGAGGTAGAGCTGCGTCGGTCGCACGTCCCGGAGCGGGAGTCCTTGGGCCATCGCGGCCGGGAGTTCACAGTGTCGCCTATAGGCTGTTTCGGGGGTGTGCTATCGCACACCGGGCGCCGGAGGATTACACCCCCGACCCGGAACCCCGGTTCGCGTTTCTCAGCAGGCCCACCCGCCACGACCGTGTGGTCTCCGTGACCGGTTCCCGGTACGGCCAGCACGCATAAGGCGAATCCTGAGAAAGATTCGATGGAGCCATGCCGGAGTGCCAGAACTGTGGGTCCTTCGTGACCGACGCATACGCGAGAGTATTCACACCGAACAAGCACGGCGCCCCGCGTGTGTGTCCGAACTGCGAGGACAAGATACGCGACGGCGCAGAAGTCCGGGAGGCTCGCTCGACGCGCCGCACGTAGCCCGCCGGTATCGACCTGTTTACCGACTGTGGAATTTCACGCCGTTTATACCGTTTGGGTTCCTCTAGTTGTCTAATGACGGACTCGGAGCCGGAAGTCACGCGGCTGTTCGGTGGTCCGGGGAGCGGGAAGACGACCGCGCTCCTCGACCACGTCGAGGAAATTCTCGAAGACGACGACGTATCGGTGCGCGACATCCTCGTCGTCTCCTACACGCGCGCTGCCGCGGCCGAGGTCCGTGAACGCCTCGCCGAACGGCTCGACGTGAATCCGCGCTCGCTGCGCGGGAACGTCGCGACGATGCACGCGAAAGCGTACGAACTGCTCGGGCTCTCCCGCGGCGACGTCGTCGGCGAGGACGACAAAGAAGAGTTCTGCGAGGAGTACGGCATCCCCTTCGAGGACGAGTACGCCTCCGGGTCGCGACGCACCGCGCGCTCGACGACGCTCGGCAACAAGGTCATCGCGACCTCGCAGTGGCTCCAGCGAACGCGACGCGACGTCGCAGACTGGTACGACGTGCCGTTCCGCTGGAACGACGAGGAGGTCCGCCTGCCGCCGGAGATCGACGACAACGCGCAGGTCGGGAACAAGTACACGCCCACGTGGCCGTCGACGGACGAGCGCTACGACATCCCCGAAGCGATCCGGGCGTGGCGCGCGTACAAGGGCGAGAACGAACTCGTCGGCTTCGCGGACATGCTCGAGCGCGTGCGCCAGCGCTCGCTGCTCCCGGACGTCGACTACCTCGTCATCGACGAGTTCCAGGACATCACGAGCCTGCAGTACGACGTCTACGAGGAGTGGCGGCCGCACATGGACCGCGTGCTCATCGCGGGCGACGACGACCAGGTCGTGTACGCCTGGCAGGGCGCCGACCCCGAACTCCTCCTGAACACGAAGGTCACCGACGACGTCGTGCTGCCGAACTCCTATCGGCTCCCCTCCCAGGTCCTGGAGGTCGTCCAGCAGGAGATCAGCCACATCGAGACGCGCCAGGAGAAAGACCTCAAGCCCCGCAAGGAGGGCGGGAGCGTGGAGGCCATCGACAGCCCGTCGATGCTGGACCTCGTGCGGAACGTCCGCCGGACCGTCGAGTCCACCGACGACGACACGGTGATGATCCTGTTCCGTGCGCGCTACCAGCTGTTCGACTTCGTCGACGAGTTCATCGGCGAGGGCATCCCGTTCAAGGCGCTGACAGACCAGCGCATGTGGACGGACCGCCTCCAGCAGTACATCTCCGCCGTGGAAGCCCTGGAGAACGACGACCCCATTGACGGCCTGCAGGCCCGCCGCCTGATGGACATGCTCCAGGACTCGGCGTTCGGCACCCGGGAGCGCAACGACCTCCGGGAAGCCATCGACGAGGCCCAGGGCGAGAACACGGACCTCACCGACCTCACGTTCACCGCGGACTTCATCCGCGACTACGTGCCGTTCGTGCCCGGTCCGTCGGCCGCAGCGGACATGCTCCGGAAGGTCACGCGCTACCAGCGCCAGAGCATCGACGCGTACTTCCAGGGCGACTACCGCGGCATGGACCCGGACCGCGTGCGCGTCGGCACCATCCACTCCGCGAAGGGTCGCGAGGCCGACCACGTGTTCGTCTCCACGGACCTCACCGAGAAGGTCGTCGAGCAGATGGCGGCCACCGCCGACCCCGCGAACGTCCCGGACGACATCGAGTTCACGAGCAAGACCAGCCCCGTCCCGATTCTGACCGACAACGAGCGCCGCGTGTTCTACGTCGGGATGAGCCGCGCCCGGGAGCGCCTCGTCTTGCTCCAGAACCTCATCGGGGGCGCGCCGACGCTCCCCATCGACGTGTTGCTGTACGGCGAGCAGACCGGGCAGACCCTCGAGGACGCCCTCGGGGCGGACACGCCCGTCCAGATTCCGTGAATGCGCACTGCGGCTCTCGACGGCGCGCTCGCCGACGCGGGCGCTGACGCGTTCGTCTTCGTCGGGCCACCCGACGACCCGCTCGTTCGCTACCTGAGCGGCGCGTCCCTCCCGGTTCGGGCGCCGTCGTCTACGCCGGCCGCGTCGCCGTCGTGCCCGAGCGACCGCTCCGCGACCGCGTGTCGGTCCGCGAGGACGCGACCGTGCTAGATTCTGCACCGACGCCGGCCGAGCGGCTCCCGGATCTCGTCGGCGACGCCGTGCTCGCGCCGCGCACGCTCCCGCACGACGCCGCGCTCTACCTCGAAGCCGAGGACGTGGACGTGTCGTCGACGACCGCTCACCTGGCCGCCAGAGCCCGGAAGACGGCGCCCGAACTCGAGGCAGTGCGGGACGCTCAGCGCGCCGCCGAGCGCGGGATGGCCGCCGTCGCGGCACTGCTCGCAAACGCGGACGACGAGGCGGGTCCCTTCCTCAGTGACGAGCACGGCGACGTGACCGCCGAGCGCGTGCGCCGCACGGCGAACGCGGCGATG
>NZ_WUUU01000189.1 GCF_009831555.1 Halobacterium bonnevillei
TGGTGGCCGGTCGGTCAGTCACGCTCGCGCTCGAGTTGCGCGAGTTTCCCGCCGGCGAGCAGCGTCTCGCGCTCGCCGGGCGTGAGGTCGACGCCGGCCTCGAACGTCCAGTCGCCGTTCACTGACACCGTGACGTCGTCGGCCCCGTCCCGGATCGCGCTGGCGACGTCCTCGACGATGGCGAGGTCGTCGCCCTCGTCGATGCGGTCGTAGGCGTCGTCGGGCAGGGTCAGCGGCACGACGCCGAAGTTCACGAGGTTCGCGAAGTGGATGCGCGCGAAACTCTTCGCGAGCACGCCGTCGACGCCGAGCACCGCGAGTTCGAGCGCGGCGTTCTCCCGCGAGGAACCCTGGCCGTAGTTCTCCCCGGCGACCACCCACCCGCCGTCGGCGGCCCGCGCCGTCTCCGGGAAGTCCTCGTCCACGCGGACGAGCGTGTAGTCCGCGCACGCCTGCGGGTCCGACCACAGCGACATGACCTCGGCGTTCGCGGGGACGATGTGGTCCGTCGTGACGTTCGCGCCCGCTTTCGTGAGCACGGGGCCGTCGACGTCCTCGCTCAGCGGCGGTTCGAGGGGGACGCTGCCGATGGTGTCGCCCTTCCGGACCTCGGTGTCCGGGTCCGGAGCGAGAATCTCCGCGTCGGTCCGGGTCATATCAGCGGGCAGCGACACAGACGGCGGGTCGACGTCGAGGTCGCGGGGGTCCGTGATTTCGCCGGTGACGGCGCTCGCCGCGACGACCTCCGGGGACGCGAGGTAGACGCTGTCGTCGGGCAGCCCCGACCGGCCCTTGAAGTTCCGGTTGAACGCCCGGAGGCTCACGGAGTCCGACGCGGGCACGTGGCCCTGGCCGATGCAGGCGCCGCAGGTCGCCTCCGAGAGGTTGACGCCCGCCGCGTAGAGGTCGGTAGTGCCGCCCTCCCGGGAGAGCACTTCGACCGCGCGCTTCGACGCCGGCGCGACCACGAAGTCCGTCTCGCCCGCGACCGTCTCGCCCGCGACGACGTCCGCGACCGTCGCGACGTCGAAGTACGACCCGTTCGTGCACGTGCCGACCAGACACTGGTCGACGGGCTCCCCGCGACCGCGGAGACGGGCACGACCTTGTCCGGCATCGACGGCTTCGCGACGAGCGGTTCGACGTCGGCGAGGTCGACGCGCAACTGGTCGTCGTACGCGGCGCCTTCGTCCGGCGCGAGCTCGGTGAATGCGTCCTCGCGGCCGAGGCGACGGAGGTGGCGCCGCGTCCGGTCGTCGCTCGGGAACACCGCGGTGGTCGCGCCGAGTTCGGTGGTCATGTTCGCGATGGTGCAGCGCTCGGGTACCGACAGCGTCTCGACGCCCGGGCCCGTGAACTCGAAGACCCTGCCGACGCCGCCCTCTACGGAGAGGCGCCGCAGCAGTTCGAGGATGACGTCCTTCGCGGACGCCCAGTCCGCGAGTTCGCCGTCCAGGCGGACCTCGACAATTTCCGGCATCTCGAAGGTGTACGCCGACCCGCCCATCGCCGTCGCGACGTCCAGGCCGCCCGCGCCGATGCCGATGGCGCCGAACCCGCCCATCGTCGTGGAGTGGGAGTCACACCCGAGGAGGGTCGCGCCCGGTTCGATGAACCGCTCCCGGTGGACCTGGTGGCAGATGCCGTTGCCGGGTTTCGAGAAGTGGCCGCCGTAGTGCTGGGCGGCCGTCCGGAGGTAGCGGTGGGTGTCCGTGTCGTCGCTGTCGAACTGGTACACCTGGTGGTCGGCGTACGTCACCGCGACGTCGGTCTGTACCTCGTCGAACCCCAGCGCCTCGAACTCGATCCAGACCAGCGGCCCCAGGACGTCCTGCAACAGCACCTGGTCGACGTCGATTGCGATGGTCTCTCCCGGCGTCAACTCGCCGTCGGCGAGGTGGTCGCCCAGCAGTTGCTCGGTCAGCGTCCGCGGCGAATCCATGCGGACTGATACCACGGCCATCGAGAAGACGCTTGCGTTGACCCGCAGTTTTCGCCGTCCAGCGCTGCCAGCGACACGCAGCGTAGTCCTCGGACGGGCCGTTGGCCGACTCTCCTCGACGCGTCGCCGGGGTCGAACTCCGTCGATGCCCGATGTGGTATCCCAACGCCTGAGAATTACTCGCGTGGTTTTTGGCGCTGGCTCACGCGTGGGCACACATGAGCAGCGAAGCAGACTACGTGTCCGAGGACCTCGCGAACGAACTCGTGTCAGCGTGTCGGACCACGGTGGGCGACCGCCTCCGCAGCGTCACGTACTTCGACACCGTCGGGGAGGAACAACTGTACCTCCGCGACGACCTCGAACCCGGCGCGAACATCGTCGGGTTCGCCGACAACGAACGCCTCGGGTTCCGGTCCAAGACCATCTACGACGGCTCCGAGCTCGGCGAGTACCAGTTCACCATCCGGGTGTTCGAGCACGGCTACCTCACCAGGGTCATCGGCGATTACCACGGCACGTTCGTGACGACCGACCGCCTCCCGACGGACCGCTTCGAGGACCTGGCCAGCGCCGTCGAGAGCGTCCTCGAGGACCACGAATCCACCTGACGCTCAGAGCTGGTCGGCGGTCTCGCGGAACAGGCCGTCCAGGATCTCGGGGGTGGTCGGGTGGTACGCGCGGTCCGGGATCTCGCGCACGTCCATCCCCGCCTCCAGGACCACCTGCATCGTCTTCGCCATCACGTCCGCGTGATAGTGGAGGCCGTGATACCCCAGGACCGTGCCGTCGTCGGCGTCCACGACGAGGCGCGCGGTCCCGCGCGGGGCGTCTTTCGTCTTGAACACCCCGTCGTCGGTCGCGTCGCGCTGCGCGGTCACAACGTCGCGGCCCACCTCCCGTGCTTCCGGGGCGGTCAGCCCGAGCGACGCGAACGGGTAGACGCCAGTCCCGGAGAACAGCACCTTGTGCGGGAGCGGGTCGTAGCGCTCCAGTTCCTCGCCCACCTCGCTGTGGAGGACGTTCCGCCCGGCCAGGTAGCCCTCCTCTTTCGCGTTGTGCAGCAGCATCCGCTCGCCGTTGGCGTCCCCCACGACGAACACGCGCTCGTCGTCGACGGACTGCAGCGTCCCCTGTACCCAGTCCGGCCAGGGGTCCAGGCTCGTCGCGTCCAGGCCGTCCGGATACGAGGGCCGCCGGCCGGTGAACAGGAACAACTGGTCGCCTTCGGCGGTCGTCCCGTCCTCGAGGTGGAGTCGGACGCCGCCGTCGGTCGTCGGTTCTACGCGCTCCTCGTACACCTCGGTCCGGACGTCGACGCCGAACTCCTCGCGGTACATGTCCAGCAGTTCCTCGCCGAACGACCGGTGGTAGTCGTCCAGCGGCCGGTCGTCGTGCTCGATGACTGTGATGTCCATGCCGGCGGCCTCCGAGAGGTACGGCACCAGCTCCAGGCCGACGTACCCGAACCCCATGACGACGCCGGAGTCCGGGAAGTCGGTCGCGTCGAGGACGTCTCTGCTCCCCATCCAGTCCACGTCGCCGAGGCCCGGCAGGTCCGGGACGTTCAGGTCCGAGCCAGTCGCGACGACGACGTAGTCGGCGTCCACGCGCTCGCCACCCACGTCCAGCACGCAGTCGTCCACGAACTCGGCCGTCTCGTGGTGGAACGTGACGTTCTCGCGCTCCGCGAGGTCGTGGACGGCGGCGCGGCGGTGTTCGGCGAACCCGAGCACGTGGTCGTCTTTCGTCTCGACGACGGCGTCGAGGTCGACGGCCGGCGGGTCGCCGGTCAGTCGGTGGTCGTGGCGGGTCTGGTAGCGGTGCGCGGCGGCGGACAGTACCTCCTTCGACGGCATGCAGCCACGCAGGATGCAGAGGCCGCCGCCCGGGTCGCCGTCGTCGACGAGCGTGAGTTCGACGTCCGCGTCGGCCAGCACCTCGGCGGCCGCGACGCCAGCGCTCCCGTACGCTCCGACGACGACGACGTGTGGACGCGTCATGCTCGGACGGACGGCCGCCCCCGAGAAATGGTTTCTGTCCGGCGACTCCCTCGCCGCGTTCCGGGGACCCCGTACCCGCCAAGCGTCCGCCTCGTCCCGTACTGGTCAGTCCGCGTCCGTCCGGTTGACCGCCGTGTCGAACCACTCGGGACGCTCGACGGTCGTCTCGCCGACCTCCGAGAACGCAACAGTTCGCGTCACCTCGGTGCCGTCCTCCTCGTAGGAGACGTCCATCCGCTGGACGAAACCGTCGCCGGTGACGCTCGCCTCCACGGTGAACTTCGAGACGGTGTCGCCGCGGAACTGCGCGTCGCCGGACGCGTTCCCGAGCACGCGGTACACCGTCTGTCCGTCGCCGCTGGTCTGGTCGACGATGGTCGTCCACGACGCCGTCGTGAACACGTCGTAGACGTAGCCGCGGGCGTGGCGCTCCTCGAGGAGTTCGTGCGAGTTCGGCGATGACGCGTCTGCCCACCCGTTCGGCTGGACGTTGTAGGAGACGTTCCCGTCGCCGCTTTCGGCCCGGGAGTAGACGTAGGTGGCGTTGGCGTACTGGTGTATCTCGCCGCCACTGTCGGTGTACGAGTGTGTGGCGGAGAACGCCTGCCGGGTCTCCCACCGCGACGCGTTCTCGACGCGGATCGTCGTGGCAATCCACGACGTGTTCCCGGCGGTCCGCGTCGTCTGATTGTCTTCTCGCGCGAAGGACTTCCCGGACAACCAGCCGGCGTGCGCGTCGGCGAGCGCGAGCGGGTCGACGAGCGTCCCGCTGTTGAATCCCGGCGCCGCGATCACTGGCTGCGTCTGCGTCGGTTCCGCAGTCGTCTGTCTCGTCGGTTCCGCAGTCGTTTCGGGTGCGTCCGTGGTGGTCGTCGACTGGCCGCCGAATCCGGCACAGCCGGCGGTCACCGCGAGGAGGGCGATTGCGACGACGAGCGAGGACCGAGCCATGCCTGTGAGTGCCGCGGGCACGGGTAAGTCCTTTCGGGGGATAGAACGGCCCGGCTACTGCCGGAGCGCCTAGAGGGCCGCAGCCGGCATCGCGAGAGCGCTGCAGCGATGCTGAAGCCGGGAACGCGCGCCCCGGTCGCTTCTCAGCGGTCGATACCGTCCGCGTCGCCCGCTAGCACGCCCTCCACTTCCTCGCGGGTGACCAGCGCGACGTCGCCCGGGATCGTGCGCTTCAGCGCTGCCGTCGCCGCCCCCCACGCGAGCGCGTCGGGCACGGACCCGTCCTCGATGCGTCGCGCCAGGAATCCGCCGACGAACGCGTCCCCGGTCCCGATTGCGTCGTGGGTGTCCGCGTCGAACACAGCCTGCTCGGAGACGGTCCCGTCGTGGACCGCCAGCGCGCCGTCCGCGCCGCGCGTGACGACCACCGTCTCGAAGTCGAAGTCGGCCGCCAGCCCACGCCCGACGTCCGCTGCGCTCCCGTCGCGGGCAAGCACGTGCTCGGCGTCCCGGTGGGCGACGACCAGAACGTCGACGTCCGGGAACAGGGACACGAGCAC
>NZ_WUUU01000190.1 GCF_009831555.1 Halobacterium bonnevillei
CGAACCGCCCCGCCAGGTCGGCGGCCAGCGGCCGCGACAGGCCGCGTTCTCGCGGCCTGTCCAGTGTACGAGGAGGCGGCCACCGTGAACGCGCCGCGCGGCGAAGCGACGTAAGCGCGGGTTGTCGAGAGTACGCCGAGCTTGTCGTATAGTACACCTAAATTTCCTGTAGTAAGTTTTGCTTTTTGGCCAGTAGAGGCCGTATAGGAATCCAAATCGGGATTAACTATCCTATCTGTTTATGGATACTTCGTTCGTTCGGTGGGGTGGGTATCACCCGCAATGACAAGACGCACCCTCGCAGTGCTCGCTGTCGTCGCGACGCTCGTCCTCTGGGGCGGGGCCGCCACGGCAGTACACGCACCGGTCGAACAGACAGCAACACAAGCGCCGGCCGAACAGACAGCAATAGACGACGCCGCGACGGCCGCGAACGTGGCACAGGAAGCCAACGCTTCCGTGACGTTCGGCGACCAGAACGCCAGCGACACCACGGTGACTGTCGAGAACGCGACGCTTCCCGAAGGCGGGTACGTCGTCATCCACGACGACACCCTCCTCGACGGCGACGTAACAGGGAGTGTCGTCGGCGTCTCCGAGTACCTCGACCCCGGCACGTACGAGGAAGTGAACGTCACGCTGTACGAGGACGTGGTCGGCGCGGACTTCTCGAACGCCACGCTCCCGAACGGCACCGCGCAGTTCATCGCGATGCCGCACGTGGAGACGGGCAACAACACCACCTACGAGTTCGTCGCGACGAACGGCAGCGAGGACGGCGCGTACGTGGTCGACGGTGAACCCGTCGTCGACGCCGCGAACGTGACGTTCGGCGAGATGCAGGCCGAGGAACCCAACCGCGGGATCGTCGTCGACGGCCTCGAAGCACCGCCGATGGCCGCAACGAACACCACGGTGGTCGTGAACGCAACGCTCGAGAACACCGCTGAGGACCCGCGTACCGAGGACGTCGCGTTCCGCCTCGAGGGCGGCGGCGTCGACGAAGTCGTCCACAAGAACCTGACAATCGCCGGCGACGAGTCCCTTAGCGTCACCTTCGAGGTGAACACCACGGGCGTCCCCGAGGACGAGTACATCCACGGCGTCACGACGTACAACTCCAGCGAGTTCACCGAGCTCGAGGTGACAGACGACGCAGAGGTCCGGCTCATCGGGCAGGCGGCTGACGACGCGAACATCACTGTCCAATCGGTGTTCGTCCCCGAGGGCGGTTACGTCGCCATCCACGACGACACCCTCCTCGAGGGTGAGGTCATCGGGAGCGTCGTCGGCGTCTCCGAGTACCTCGAACCCGGCTACCACGCCGACGTCGAGGTGATGCTGTACGAGGGCGTGCCCGGCGCGGACTTCTCGAACGCCACGCTCCCGAACGGCACCGAGCGGTTCATCGCGATGCCGCACCTCGAAACCAACGACAACACCACCTACGACTTCGTCGCCACCAACGGTAGCGATGACGGCCCGTACGTGGTCGACGGTCAGCCCGTCATCGACGACGGCATCGTCAACTTCACGCCGGAAGGACCCGGTGACGGTGCAGGTGAAGGCGACGGTGCCGGAGAAGGCGGCGGTGCAGACGAGGGCGACGGCCAAGACGGCGAACCCGGCGACGGGGACGGCGCACCGCCAGACGGCCAAGACGGCGAACCCGGCGACGGCGAGCCCACGACGACCACCACCGAGGACGACACGCAAACGACCACAGACGACGACACTACCGAAACTACCACCGAGGACGACACTACCGAAACTACCACCGAGGACGACACTACCGAAACTACCACCGAGGACGACACTACCGAAACTACCACCGAGGACGACACTACCGAAACTACGGAAACCACGACCGAGGACGACACCACCGAAACTACGGAAACCACGACCGAGGACGAGGCGAGCGCGTAGACTGACTTCCGGACCGACTCTTTCTTTGCCCCCGAACGGCTAGCCAGCGGTAATGGACGAGCCGCTCTGGATAGACGAGCACGCCCCGTCGCTGGCGGACATCCCGCAGGAGGAGGTCAGGGACCGCCTCCGGGACGCCACCGACGAACCCGTGAACCTCGTCGTCTACGGCCCGGAGGGCGCGGGGAAGACGGCGGCGGTGCGCGCGCTCGCCGAGAACGCCCACGCGGACCCCGACAACGACCTCGTGGAGTTGAACGTGAAGGACTTCTTCGGGATGACGAAAAAAGAGGTCAGCGAGGACCCGCGGTTCGCGCAGTTCATCTCGTCGAAGCGCCGCCGGAACTCCTCGAAGGCCGACTTGATCAACCACGTTCTCAAGGAGTCCGCGAGCTATCCGCCGGTCTCCGGGGACTACAACACCATCGTGCTGGACAACGCGGAAGCGATCCGGGAGGACTTCCAGCAGGCGTTGCGCCGCGTGATGGAGCGCCACCACGAGGCGACGCAGTTCGTCATCGTGACCCGCCAGCCCTCGAAACTCATCCCGCCGATCCGCTCGCGGTGCTTCCCGGTGATCGTTCGCGCGCCGACGCCCGACGAGATTGGCGGCGTCCTCCGGGACATCCTCGAGGCCGAGGACGTCGACTTCGACGAGGACGGCGTGGAGTTCGTCGCGGGGTACGCGGAGGGCGACCTCCGGAAGGCCATCCTGGGCGCGCAGACGACCGCCGAGCAGGAAGGCGAGGTGACGATGAACGCCGCCTACGAGACCCTGCAGGAAGTGGGCGCGGACGACGAGATAGAGTCGATGCTCGCGGACGCGGAGGCCGGCGAGTTCACGGACGCCCGGTCGACGCTCGACGACCTGCTCGTCGACGAGGGGATGAGCGGCGAGGAGGTCCTCGAGGAACTGCTGCGCGTCGGCCGCGCGCGGTACGCCGGCGAGGACGTCGCGGCGCTTCACGAACTCGCCGGGGACGTGGAGTTCGACCTCGTGCAGGGGAACAGCGACCGCATCCAGATCGGGCGCCTGCTCGCGGAACTCGGCCGCGACGCCTGAGTCCCGGTCGCAGCACGGTCGACGAGCAAACCCCGGGACCACCGGGAGTCGATCGGCCTGTTTCCCCAGAAGCCAGTTCCACCGTCGTGGCGGGAAGGGGTAGTTTTTCTACGCGCCGCCCCAGAGGCGAAGTGTGTCTCTCGCCGACCAGTTCGAACGCGCCGGCATCGTCGCGGGAGCCGTCCTGATGGTGGCGCTCCCGCTGTCGCTCGCGCTGGAAGCACTCGTCGGCCCGCAGGGGCCGTGGTGGCGGTTGCTGGCCGTGCTCGGCCCCGGGTTCGTGGTCGGGTGGGCCGCGGCCACCGACGAACTGCCGGTGTCCTACAGCAGCGTCTGGTTCGTCTGCTTCCTCGGGTACTTGCTCGCGGTGCTGGGCGTTCGCCTCCTGGACCTGGTTCCAGTCGGCGACCACACCGGGAGCGTGCTCGGCGTGCTCGCGGTCTCGTTCGTCGTCGCCGTCGTGGCCGACCGGTTCCGGTAGGTCGGTTCCGGGAGGCCGTCACGCGCGCCGCGCGTAGACCAGTGCTGGAATCCCCAGCGGGAGCGAGAGGACGCCGAAGACCGCGGCCAGGCGCCGACCGCTCGCGCGACCGGAGACCGCCAACGCGAACGCAGCGATGCCGAGAGCGGCGACGGCGTACGCGAGGTTGCTCCACGCCGGCACGTACGACGAACAGTACCCCCAGCAGACGAACGTGTAGGAGGGAGCGTTCCACGAGGGCGGGTAGAGCTTCGGCCAGAAGAACCGGCAGTACGTCGTCAGGGCGACCATCAGCACGGCTGGCAGCCCGACCAGCCACGTGCGCGCCCCGAACCGGAACCGGGGCGCGAACCGGCGGTAGGCGGCGAGGAGGGCGAACGGCAGGGCGAACACCCACGTCCAGATGGCGATCGTGTACGTCACGGGCCAGTGCTCGATGCGGGGTTGCGTGACGGGGAGCCGAGCCGCTCCGGGGAGTGTCGCCCAGGGGAACGACGGGTCGGGGACGGGGTTCGTGACGAACGCGAACAGCCCGAGAATGGTCCCGGCGACGAGCGCCCGTACCCCGAGCGTCGCAGTACGGTCGAGGAGTGTCCCGAGTCGGCTGGGTTCCTGGCGGCCCATACGAGAATGCACGACCGCCTCGTTGAATGCGGTTGCGCCTCACAAACAGAACTACAGAGACCGAGTACGTCGGATGTACAAAGAAATTCACCCCCTGCGTTTTGGGTTCGAGTTTGGGCGCGCGTTCAGACCGCGCTGTCGCGATGGCGGCGTGCGAGCAGCGCACCGAGGAACGCCAGGGAGACGAGCGCGCGCTTCGGACTGATACTGAGCGTCAGCGCGTCGCCGCCCGCGGCCTCGCCCTGATCGGTGTCGTCCTGCTCGACAGTCGTGTCGGCCGCGTCGGCGGGCGCGTCGCTGGGGACAGTGTCTCCGCGCACCGCGGGCTCCTCGTCGCCGACAGCGGCGGCCGGCTGGACAGCGCCGAACGAGATGAGGGGGACGACGAACGCGAGGGCGCAGAGACGCGTGACAGTCTCGGCGTCGATACGCGAGCGTATCACCTTGCAGTCAATAAGCTTAGTGTTCGGCTAAGTACCGGATTGTTGCTCCGAACGCGCCGTTAAGTTTCACGTTAGTACGAGCACGTACCGCGTCAGGGACTGGTGGACGCGGCGGTCGAAGCGGTCCGCCACAGTCCACCCGGCGTCAGTCGCCGCCTCGCGCCAGTCGCGGTCCGCGACCAGGACGCAGCGGTCCGCGACCCGTCGGGCTTCCGAGAGTGCGCCCGCCACGAGGTCCGCGAGCTCGTGCGTCTCGATTTTCGACTGGCGGCCGTACGGCGCGTCGAACACGACGGCGTCAACAGGCTTCGCCCGTTCGCCCGACGAACCGCCTGCATCGACGTCGACTGCGTCGGTCCGCAGCGGGAGTCTTGTGGCGTCGGCGCGCGCGACGTCGAACGACTCGACGTACGCCGCGAGGTTCTCCCGCGCCCCGGCGACCATCTTCGCCTGGGCGTCGGTGCCGACCGCGTACGCGCCGAGCAAGCCGGCTTCGATGAGCACGCCGCCGGTGCCACACATCGGGTCGAGAACCACGTCGCCGGAGCGGACGCGCGCGAGGTTGCAGACGGCTCGTGCCAGCAGGGGGTCCATGCTCCCCGGCTGGAAGAACGGCCGGTCGGTGGGCTTGCGCTCGCCGTAGTCCCGGACCGACTCGGCGGTCAGCCACGAGAGGTAGCAGCAGTCACGACTGAACAGCGCCCGGAGTTCGTGGTCGGGGTCCTCGAGGTCCACGCCGAATCCGGCGTCGACGAGGACGCCGCCGAGCTCCCGTTCGGCGGCCTGGGTGTCCACGTCCGTCGTGTTGCGGACGTTGCGGGCGCGGACTGCCACGGACCCGGAGCGCGGGACGTCG
>NZ_WUUU01000191.1 GCF_009831555.1 Halobacterium bonnevillei
CTTCCGGCCGGCCTGCTGGCGGGCGTGACTGCCCGCCTCCTCGATGTCACGCAGCATCGCGACGTCGTCCTCGAGGGCGGGCTGCCGGTAGCGCTCGTCGACCTCGGGCCAGTCGCACATGTGGACGGTGGCGTAGCCGTCGTCGCCCGCGAGGTGCTGGTAGAGCTCCTCGGTGACCAGCGGCGCGTACGGCGCCAGCAGCGCGGTGACCTCCAGCAGCGCGCGCTGCATCGTCGCGTACGCCGCGGTCTTCGACTCGGAGTCGCCCTCCTCCCACATGCGCTCGCGGACTACCTGCACGTAGTACCGGGAGAGGTCCTCCGTGACGAACGACAGCACTTCCTCGAGGGCTTTGTCCTGCTGGAAGTCCTCCCAGGCGGCGGTTGCGTCGGCTTTCACGCGCTGGAGCGTCGACAACAGCCACTGGTCGACGGTCTCCAGGTTGACGTCCTCGACGGCCACGCCGCTGCCGTCGCCGCCGAAGCCCTCGGGGACGTTTGCGTCGAAGTCGTCCATCTCCATGTACGGCCGCGGGAACCGGAAGACGTTCCAGAGGATGTTGAGGTCCCGCTGCATGTTCTGGACCTCGTCGTAGGCCACCCGCATGTCGTCGCCGCGCGGCGTCACCGCGAGCACGAACAGCCGCATCGGGTCGGCGCCGTACTCGGAGATGAGCTCCTGGGGGTCGATGCGGATGTCCTTGGACTTGGACATCGCGCGGCCGTCCGGCATCAGCGCGTGCCCGTGCATCAGGACGTTCCGGTACGGCGACTCGCCGACCGCCGCGGTCCCCATGCCGAGTTGCGACCAGAACCAGCCCCGGGTCTGGTCGTGGGCCTCGATGATGAGGTCCGACGGCCACTTCTGTTCGAAGGCCTCGGTCTCCGAGGGGTAGTTCAGGGTGCCCCAGGAGGCCACCGAGGAGTCCAGCCAGACGTCGAAGACGTCCGGCACGCGCGTGTACGTGGTGCCGTCCTGCGTGATGGTGAGGTCGTCGACGGTGTCCTTGTGGAGGTCGACTGAGTCGGGGTCGACGTCCTGGTCGACGAGGTCCGCGAGTTCCTCGCGGGTCCCCACGACGAGCACGTCCTCGACGTCGCCGCTCCAGTCCTCCGGCGTCCAGATGGGGATGGGGATGCCCCAGTAGCGCTGCCGGCTGACGTTCCAGTCCGGCGCGTTCTCCACGAAGTCCCGGAAGCGGTTGTCGCGGGCCCACTGCGGGTACCAGTTCGAGTGCTCCATGTTCTCGAGGAGCTCGTCTTTCACGTCGGTGATGGTGATGAACCACTGGTCGGTGACGATCTGGACGATGCCGGTGTCACAGCGCCAGCAGTGCCCGTAGGAGTGCTCGACGGTCTGCTTCGCGAGGAGCGCGCCCAACCGGGCGAGGTCCGCCATGATGTCCTCGTTGGCGTCGCGGACGAACTGCCCCTCGTACTTGCCGCCCTCCTCGGTGTAGACGCCGTCCCCGCCGACCGGGCAGAACACGGGCAGACCGAGTTCCCGGCCGCGTTCGAAGTCCTCCTCGCCGTGCCCGGGCGCGGAGTGCACGAGGCCGGTGCGGTCGGCTTCCACCCAGTCGCCGTGGTAGACCTGGTGGACGCCGTCGGCGTCCGCGGGGTTCGCGGGCACCTCCTCGGTGAGCGGCGGCGTGTACGACCAGCCGAGCATGTGGCTGCCGGGGAACGAGTCCTCGACCTCGTAGTCGTCGTAGCGGCCCGCCGACAGCACGCCCTCGACGCAGTCCTCGGCGACGTAGAGGACGTCCTCCGTCTCCACGACCTCCTCGCCGTCGGGCGTAGTCGTCGTCTGCACGGCGCGCACCTGCTGGTAGGTCTGCTCCTCGTCGACGGCGACGAACTCGTTGGCGGGAATCGTCCACGGCGTCGTGGTCCAGACGACCAGCGACCCCTCGCGGTCGTCGAGGTCGAAGGTCACGTAGATCGAGGGGTCCTCGACGTCCTCGTACTCCACCTCGTTGTTCGCGATCGCGGTCTCGCAGCGCGGACACTGGCTGATGGAGCGCTTGCCCTGTTCGACGAGGTCGCGCTCGTGGACGCGGTTGAACGCCCACCACGCCGACTCCATGTACGTCGGGTCGACCGTCTTGTAGGGGTCGTCCCAGTCCATCCAGACGCCGAAGGACTTGAAGTCCTCCTGGAGGGAGTCGAGGCTGTTCTCGGCGAACTCGCGACACGCGTCGATGAAGTTGTTGACGCCGAACTCCTCGATGTCCTTCTTGTTCGCGAAGTCCATCTCCTCCTCGACTTTCGTCTCGATGGGGAGGCCGTGCATGTCGTAGCCCGGCCGGTCGGTCACGTCGTACCCCTGCATCCGCTTGTACCGGATGTAGGCGTCCTTGAGGCTCTTGTTCCACGCGTGGCCCATGTGCGCCGAGCCGGACGTGTACGGCGGGCCGTCCACGAAGAAGTAGTCCTCGCCGTCGGCCCGATGCTCCTTGGCCTGCTCGTACGCGTCGACGTCGTCCCAGTAGTCGAACACCCGGTCTTCCACGTCCTCGGGGTCGTACTGGTCGGGCACGTCGCCGAATCGGTCCATACGGCAGTCGACTCGCTCGCACCTAAAAGGGTAATCGGTTGTACAGCCCACACCGTCGCCCGCCAGCAAGGCGGGCGGCGGCCCTCCGCGGTCGTTCGACCTTACGCGGCCAGCCGGGATTTCACTTTGTCCGTGAACAGCATCGTCCCGGCCGCGATGGCGACGACGCCGACGCCCGCCATCCAGAGCCCGAAGACGAACTCGCCGCCGGACAGCGACGAGACGCTCCGCAGTTCTGCGAGCAGCCCCGTCCCCATGAGCCCGGCACCGAGCACAGCGTACCCCAGCGTCACGACGAGGTCGAACAGTTCCGCGAAGTTGTTGAGCATACACTCCGGTATCGGGTCGCCGTTCATAGCCTTTCTGTCTCGAACAGAAAACTTACGAGCGACCCGACAGGTGACCGAGATATGGACCGCTACGGGAACATCGACTACGCAACGGTCGCGAAACGCGGGACGCTGGCGAGCTTCGCGCTGTTCCTCGTGGGCGCACTCGGACTGGCGTTCGCCGCCGAATCGCTGCCAGCGTGGGAGCGCACGCTGCTGTTCGACGCGGAAGTGCTCGGCGTCCTCGGAATTCTGCTGTGTCCGCTGGTGTTCGGCATCGTGATGCCACTGACTGAGTGACGCGTGCCGCCGCTGACTGCGTAACACGTGCCAAACGACGCTACTGTCGCGGCGTGGGGATTCGTCGCCGTCGGTGCCCTCGTCGCTGCCCTCGGCGCCATCATTCGCGTGTCCCGGCGAGCGGACCTGCTCGCGAACTACCACGGCGCGACCACGCCCGAGTACGCTGCAGTCCACGGCGGGAACGCGGTCGCCGCGACTGGCCTGTTCGTGGTCGCGTACGGCGCCGCGATGCTCGTCTGGGGGCTCCCGGCGTGGACCGTGTTCGTCGCGTCGCTCGTCGTGATGGCGGGCGCGCTCTGGGGTGCTGCACGCGCACAAGGCTATTGACAGCGGCTGACGGACTGGTGAGTGTGCCCGAACTCCCGGACACTGCGACCCGCCACGTCCTCGAAGGTGACTGCACTCGCTGCCCCGCGCTCACCGAATCCCGGAGCTGTATCTCGTGGGGACAGGGGCCGCTGGACGCCGACCTGGTGGTGGTCGGCGAAGCCCCGGGCGCGGGCGACCCGGACGCCGAGGTGTGGCGGGGCGGCAACCACACCGGCATGGCCTACACCACCCGACACTCCGGCAGGCGCGTTCGCGCCCTCGCGGCCGACCTCGGGCACCCGGACGCGTACTTCACGAACGCCGTGAAGTGCCACCCGCCAGAGAACCGCGACCCCACCCGGACGGAACGCGAGACGTGTGCCACCCACCTCGCCGACGAACTCGCGATGGTCGCCCCGGAGGCCGTCCTCGCGACGGGGAAACACGCCACTGCCAGCCTCCTCGAACTCGCCGACCGGTCGCTCGATGGCTTCGTCTCGACCGTGGGCGACTGCGTACGCGACGGACGACCGCTGGAGTGGCCGGGCGTCCGCAGCGGTGACACCACCGTTGCGCCCGCGCTCGTGCCGGCGCTCCACCCGTCCTACGAGGCCGTCTGGCTGTCCCGACTCGACCTGACCCGCGAGGCGTACGTCGCCGGCCTGCGGGACGCACTCTGCACGGGTCGGCGTCAGGATTAACACGTACTGCCGCGTGCCGTCAGGCATGACCGACGCCTTCGCGGCGCTCGCCGACGACGACGTCCGCGGCGAGTCGTCGTTCACGCTCGACGCCGACCACGCCACCGTCGCGTTCGGCGCGCACCACGATCCGCCCGGCGACCCGCCGCGCTCGACGCAACCCCCGAGGAGGCCACGCAGGTGCTGGGCACCCCACACCTCCTGGAGCGATTCGAGGTCCTCGCCCGCGAGTCGCTGCGCGGCTACCTCGAGGACGGCCAGGGCGTCATCACGCGCGGCGCGTCCATCTCGCACCTGGCCCCCGTCGCCGTCGGCGGCGACGTCGGCGTCACCGCCGACCCTGGTCGCCGTCGACCGCCCGGACCTCTCCTCGCCTGTCGGGGCGGAACGGGCGGACGGCGCCGCCGTCGCGACCGGGGACCTCACGCTCCGGGTGGTGGACCGCGACCGCTTCCGCGCCGCCGTCGCCGACCGCGCCTGACCCCGCCGGCGACCGAGCGTAGTATTTTAATCCCGGCGTCCGTCCGTTTCCACATGGCCGACGACTGCATCTTCTGCCAGATTGTCGACGGAGAAATTCCCGCTCGCGTCGTCTACGAGGACGCCGACGTGCTCGCGTTCCTGGACGCGAACCCGCTGGCGCCCGGGCACACGCTCGTCATCCCGAAAGCCCACCACGAGACGCTCGGCGACCTGCCGCCGGAGAGCGGCGAGATGACGTTCGCGGCGCTGCACTACCTCACGCCCATCGTCGAGGACGTCGTGGACGCCGACGCCAGCACCGTCGCGTTCAACAACGGCGAGGCCGCCGGCCAGGAGGTCCCGCACGTCCACGGCCACATCATCCCGCGCTTCGAAGGCGACGGCGGCACCCCCATCCACGCCGTAGCGGGCGGTCGCCCGGACCTCGCGGACGACGAACTCGACGACCTCGCCGACGACATCGCGGACGCCGCCGGCGAGACGTAGCGACTCGAATGCCTTCCACTCGCCCGCGGAGCCGCTGTCGGGGTCCACGGCCGTCCACCCGGAGATAGAATCGCGACGAAACACGCGAATTTTAGTAGGATGGTCAGTCGAAACTACTGGCATGGAGCCACGAACTGCGGCGCTCGTCGGGGTCGCCGGCGGGGCCGGGACGACCCGACTCGCCGTCGAGACGGCAGCGGTCCTGGCGCGCGAGGGCGCG
>NZ_WUUU01000192.1 GCF_009831555.1 Halobacterium bonnevillei
TGCTGACCGCGCCGGAGTGCCCGGCGTGTGGCGCGACGTCGAGGACGTGGAGGTCAACGAGGGCTGGTTCGGGTCCCACAAACTGGTCACGGGGTCGGCGCCCGCGTTGACGTCCGGCGAGTCTGCGCCCGACGGCGAGGACGACGAGTGGCTCGGCGCGGACACGGACACGCTCGAGGAGATGGCCAGCGGGAACGCGGGTGGCGACGACGGCCCGGACATCGTCGAGCCCTCGGACGTCGAGGACCCCGAACCCGCCCAGGAGAGCGAGGGCGGCCAGTCAGGGGGCGGTGAGACCGAGTTCCGCGTCGACGACGCAGTCGACGTGAGCGAGGCGGAGCTGGACGCGAGCGAGGACCGACCGGACGAAGAGGAACTGGACCTCGGCGACGAAGCACTGGACGCCGACGACGGTGAAGAAAGCGACGTGACCGACGACGGAGAGATGAATGCCTGACGACGAGCCAGACGAGGACGACCAGCGGGAACGCGACGACGAGTTCGGACGCTCCGACGAGTCGTTGTCGGACGACGAGCCGAGCGACGAGTTCCCCGCGGGCGAGCAGGACGAACCGTCCCCGGAGCTATCACCGGCGGACGTGACACCTGACCCGGCGTCGACGGGCGACCTGCCCGGCGAGGACTCCGACGATGCCGGCGGCGATGGCGGCGCCGGCGACCCCGAGGGGAGCGCGCCGCTGTCCGACCTGCGTGCGGACGTCGAGGAGCGCCGCGAGACGGAGACCGACGACGACCTCGCGGAGTTCTTCACGGAGATGGACGTCGGCGGTGTGGACGAGGACACCGTCTGGGAGGAACTCTCGACGGCCGCCGAGACGCCGTCGGTCGGCCCCGAAACGGCTGTCCCCGGGGACAAAGACGTCCAGGACACCCGGGAGGTCACGGTCGTGGAGAAGCGGCTCTGCCACGGCTGCCAGCACTTCTCGGACCCGCCGGAGACGGCCTGCACGCACGACGGCACGACCATCGAGGCGGAGGTGGACGTCGACCACTTCCGGGTCGTGGACTGCCCGATCGTCGCGGAACGCGAGGACGTCGAGGAGATGGAGACGAGTGACTTTTGAGCGGACCGCGCATACACTGATTCATGGAGTTCTGCGACGAGTGCGGGTCGATGATGCACAAGCAGGACGACGAACTCGTGTGCTCGGGGTGCGGGCACACTGAGCCCGCCGGCGAGGACGAGGGCGAGTTCGTGACGACCGCGGCCCAGGACACCAGCGACGTCATCGAGACCACCGAGGACGCCGGATTCGAGGGGAAGCCGACCGCCGAAGAGACGTGCCCCGAGTGCGGCCACGACAAGGCGTGGTACACCATCAAGCAGACCGGGAGCGCGGACGAACCCCCGACGCGATTCTTCAAGTGCCAGGAGTGTGGCGCTCGCTGGCGCGGGTACAGCTAGGGCGGCCCGGTTCGGAACGTTGAGGTGGTGGACTGCTGATTCTCCGCCATGGACGAGTACGCGTACGTCGTGAACGTGGACGCCGCCGTGGTCCGCGGCGACGAGTACGTCGTCGTGGAGCGCGGCGCCGAGGAGACGCACGCCGCCGGCGAGTTGGCGTTCCCGGGCGGGAAGGTCGAACCGGACGTCGACGCGAACCCGATCGAGGCGACGGCGCGCCGGGAGGTCCGCGAGGAGGTCGGCGTCGACGTCGGGGCCGTGGCGTACGTCTGCAGTAACGCGTTCGTCGCGGACGACGGGACGCAGTGCCTGAACGTCGTGACGCGCTGCGAGCACGAGTGCGGCGAGCCGACAGTCCGGGAACCCGGGGAGGTCGCCGACGCGTTCTGGCTGTCCCACGACGCCCTCCTCGACCACCGGGACGTCCCGCCGTACGTCGCCGGGTACGCCGAACGGGTCGCTGCGGGCCGCGAGCAGTAGCCGTCGGCGTCGACTTCAGTGGCCGTCTGAGTCCACAGAAGGCCTTTAGCGTCCCCGACGGAGGTTCACGTATGCACCGCCGAGCCCTCCTGTCGTCGCTGGCGGCGACCACCGCAGCGCTTGCGGGGTGTGCGACCCGCAGCGGCGACGGCACCGAGACGTCCACGACCGACGACCGAACGACCGACCAGCCGACTACGAGCGACGGGGAACTTCCAGAAATCGAGGCGGGGGCGGCGAGCGTCGTCGAACTCGAGACGGGCCCGCGGACGTACGCGTTCTCGTCGACGGCGATGCACGCCGAGGACGGCGTTCGCGTCCGCCTGGCGTTCGACCGGACCGCGACCAGCGACCACCCCGCGCGACTCGTCGGGTGGCTGGAGAACGGCTACGACTACGCGAACACGGTCGAAGTCCAGTGGCTTCCGGTGGTCGGGCGGACGTACGGCCGCCAGCCGCGGGGCTACGACCACGAGGCGCGGTTGCACTTCGCGCCGACCGAGAACAACGACCTCGCGGAGACCGTGCCGGAGGTCGTGCGCGACGAGACGGGGTACTGGCGCGTCGAGGACGTCGGGCCGTGGATGACCGAGCGCCGCCGCTTCGAGGCCGGTGAACGCGTCCGGCTGGAGTACGTGCTCGTCGGCGAACCCGGGATGCCCGGGCGACCGACCGGCCAGTACGAGTTCCGCGGCCCGGACTCGCAGGCACGGGTCAGCGTCTGGGACACGACGAGTCCGGGATCGGACGCCGACTCGCGGTTCGCCGGGCGGTCGGTGCCGGCGCTCTCGGAGGACGCAGCGACGCAGTGGTTCCACGACAGCGACGAGTCCGCGGTCGCGTACCTCAAGCCGGCCCGCGAGCGCGCGGAACTCGACGCTGCCGTCGACTTCGAGTTCGTGAACCACAGCCACGAGTCGGCGCAGTGCGGGCACTGGAACCTCCACAAGCTCGTGGACGGCGAGTGGTTCCACGTCGGACCCGGGATCCACACCGACGACTGTCGCATGGCCGCACCGGGAGCACGCAAGGAGTGGTCGCTGCGGGCGTTCAACGCCGACCCGGTTCCCTGCGACGGCGCTGGCGGCGGCTGTGCCGGCGGCCTGACAAGGGGCTTCCTGGGCGGCGGCGAGTACGCCGTCGTCGTCGGGTTCGGCCACCCCGGGGACCAGAGTGCGGCCCTCGTGGAACTGGTCGGCGACCCCGTCGACATCACCCATACCGAGGATGCCACCGTCGAGGTCGAGGGCGACACTGCAACGGTGACGCTCGACCGATACGGGGACGGCGAGCATCCGCCGGACGCATCGCTGGCCCTCGCGCGGACGAGCGACGCCGACGAACGCCTGCTCCCCGAGCAAGTGATGGGCGGCCACGAGCTGCAATCGCGCGGCTCGGGCCTGCGGAACGCGCTCGCGGCGATGGACGAGGGGGTAGACCGCGTGGTCGTGCGTGCGGACGAACACGTCGTAGACGGCGCGCTCGGGTACGACGAGGCGGTCCGTCAGTTCGAACTGCGCGGGGAGGCTTACGAGGTCGTGCGGGTCGACGCCGAGGAGTGAGCGAGGCGATTCGAGCGCGAACCCTGAGCGGCGGTCGCGGGACCGGAACCGCCCGCGGACAGCCTACTGGACGAGGAGGAACGCGACGACCACGGCGAGACCGCCGAGGACCGTGGACCCGACGGCGTGGAGGCGGAGGCGGTCGAGGAGTTCGTGGTCGTGGGCGTCGACGTGGTCGCCGCGAGTGGCGGCCGCGTGGACCTCGCTGCCGGTCTCGCACTCGGGCAGGAAGTCCATCGCGACGTGCAGGAAGATGCCGGCCGCGAACCCGAAGACGACGGCGCGGAACACGGCGTCCGTCGGGAACGAGAGGACGGTGACGGCGAGCGCGGCGAGCCCGACGCCGGCCGCGGGCAACAGCAGCATCATCGGCGAGCGGCCCTGCGTGGTGAGGCGGCGCGCGGCGGCGTAGCCGGCGGGCCCCTTGTGGGAGACGATGGCGAGGCCGAGCAGGGGGCCGAGGTCGGGCATCGCGGTGTAGACGACGCCGATGATCGACCCGGCTGCGAGCGCGTGCGCCGTGAGTTCGGCGGTTGTGCGGTCCAGTGGGAGGTTGCGGTGCGTGACGAGGTGGCCGACGGTGTGCGCGCCGAAGCCCACGAGGATGCCGGCGGCGACGCCGAACCCGCCGGGTTTGGCGGCGTACCCGATGGCCTGCGGGAGGAGGAACGCCGCGGAACTGGCGACCATCGCGCCGCTTGCGAGACCGTACCCCCAGACGAGGCCAGTGGGGTGTTCGGTGTTCGCTCGCGCGCCGACGACGGCCGCGCCGGCCATCGCGCCGAACGCCACCCACGAGATGCCGAGTAGTTTGGTCGCCGACCCGGTCGTGAAGACGTACGCGGACAGCGCGACGAACGCCAGGAGGCTGACGGCACCGAGCCGCGAGGTGCGGGCACGAGCGGCGGCGACGGACTGCGTGACGGACATTCAGTTAATAAATTTGCTTCCAGAGTTAATAATGTGGCGGTCGACCGGCACGCCGAAGTCCCTCGCGCCGGAATAGCCGCCATGGACGTCCTCTCGATGTCGTGGCGGGACGTGCTCGTGGCGAGCTGGCCCGTCGACCCGGAGACGGTCGCCGCCCGACTCCCCGACGGCCTTGCGGTGGATACCTTCGATGGCCGCGCGTGGCTCTCCGTGGTCCCGTTCGTGATGGGGGACGTGCGGCCGCTCGGCGTCCCCGCCGCAGTCGGCCGGACGTTCGGCGAACTGAACCTCCGCACGTACGTCACGGGCGACGCGGGCCCTGGCATCTACTTCTTCAACCTCGACGCCGACGACACCGTCGGCGTGACGCTCGCACGCCACCTGTTCAAACTCCCGTACTACCACGCCGAGATGCGGGTCGAACGGCGCGGCGACGCCATCGACTTCCGCAGCCACCGAACCCACGACGGCGTGGCTCCGCTGGACTTCGACGCGACCTACCAGCCGGTCGGTGCGCCGAACCCAGCCGAACCCGGGAGCCTCGAAGCGTTCCTGCTGGAGCGGTACCGCTTCTACGCGCCCGGGCGGTCGTCGCTGTACTGCGGGGAGGTCAGCCACGACCCCTGGCGCCTCGCGCACGCTGACGCGACGTTCCGGGCCAACGACCTCTTCGCCGCGAACGGCTTCGACCACCCGGACTCCGTCCCCCACCTCCTCTACAGCCCGAGCGTCGACGTCACAGCCGAACGCGTGCGCCGCGTGTAGCTTCGCGGCGACTCGCCGCCAAGGGGCCTCCTACGCCGTTGCTCGCTTCCAGTCCTCGAGGCCGAGCACCCCGCCGTCGAGGTCGGACGGATTCGCGGCCGCCCACGTGAACAGGCCAGCGACGTCCCCGGGGTCGCGGCCGCCCTTGCCGTGGAGCGCGGTGTCGACAGCGCCCGGGTCGACGCAGCCGACGGCCTGATCGCAGTCCGCCGCGAACTGCGCGCCCAG
>NZ_WUUU01000193.1 GCF_009831555.1 Halobacterium bonnevillei
GGCCTCGTCGATGCCGACGCCGGTGACGACGGTGCGTGCTGGACCAGTTCGCGCTCCTCGTGGGCGTGCGGCGTGCTCGACGGTCGCGTGCGGAGGCGCTCGCGGATGGCGGCCGCGTAGTCGGCCATGTCCAGGCCCTCGGTGCCCTCGCGGAGGACGACGACATCCGGCGCGTCCTTCGCCTGGGAACCCGTGCTGTCGTCAGTCATCGGCGACCTCCGCGACAGCGTCGTTCAGCAGGCGCGCGCCCAGGTCGATTTCGCGCTCCGTGACGTCCAGCGGCGGGAGCAGGCGCAGGGTCCGGGCGCCGCAGCCGAGCGTGAGGACGCCGCGGTCGAGGGCGGCCTCCACGACCGCGTCCCGGCGCTGCTTGGCGTCGTAGTCGACGGCGACGAGCAGGCCGAGGTTGCGCGCGTCCTCGACGCAGTCGTGGTGGGTGTCGAGGCGCTCGACCAGCTGGGCGCCGCGCTCGGTCGCGTTCTCCAGGAGGTCGTGCTCCTCGATGGCCTCCAGCGTGAACACGCCCTGCATCGCGGCGATGACGTCGCCGCCGCCCCACGTCGACCCGAGGCGGTTCTTCTCGTCGGGGAACAGCTCCGAGCGGCCGACGGTCGCGCCGACGCGCAGCGCCTTCGCGGACGTGATGATGTCGGGGTCGAATGGGTAGTGGTCGGAGGCCCACATCGACCCGGAGCGACCGACGCCGGTCTGGATCTCGTCGACGATGAGCGGGATGTCGTAGTCCGCGGAGACGCGGCCGACCTCCCGCGCGAACTCGTCGCTGGGGAACCGGTAGCCGCCGACGCCCTGGATGGGTTCCATGACGAGGAACGCCACTTCCGCCGGGTCGATGTGGCCGCCGGGCCCGAGCAGCGTCTCCAGGCGGGAGTCGTCGCCCGCGCGGAACCCGCACTCGCAGGCCCCCTCGCAGGCGCAGAACGGGACCTCCCGGATGCCGGCGAGTTCGGGGTACTTCCGGGTGTAGACGCTCTTCGCGCGGGTCAGCGACAGCGTGCCGAGCGTCCGGCCGTGGAACGCGCCCGTGAACGTGATGCCGTACTTCGGCGACTCGCAGTGGTCGTACGCCACCTTCATCGCGTTCTCGATTGCTTCCGCGCCGGAGTTCGAGAGGAAGACGGTGTCCATGCCGTACTGGCTGGACGCCTCGGTGAGCTTCTGCATCAGCTGCGTGGACCCCGGGAACTCCGGGTCGTCGACGGTGCCGCTCCCGAAGTAGAAGTCCTGGCCCGCGATCTTCAGGGGGTCGACGAGGTCGAACTCGCGGAGTTTGTCCAGAATCTTGGGGTTGTTGTACCCGAGCGGTGCGGCCCCGATGTGGCAGGTGAAATCCAGCATCACGTTGCCGTCGAGGTCGGTCACGAAGGGGCCTTCTGCGTCGCCGGTGACGTCCCAGACGAATTCGTGGGAGTACTCGCTTGGGGCGGCGACGTCCTGGTGGGCGGCGATCCACTCCCGGGACGCCTCCCCGGAGCGGTCCGCGACTGTCGGCTCGGCTGTCTCCCGGTGCATACACGGATTTTGTCTAAAAACACCTTAAGTCTTGCTCTCAGTAGACAGTAAGTGACTATCTCGTCGGTGCGAGTGGTATTTGTCCACGTCAAAACCTATTAGGTATCTCGAACGAATACACCGCTATGGCAACTGACGACTCGGGACGCCGGACGATCGGCGCGGTGGACAAGTCCCTGCGCGTCCTCGAAGCGCTCCGGAGCATGGACGGCGCGACGCTCGCGGAGTTAGCCGAGGAGATCGACCTCTCGAAGGGGGCCCTCCACACGCACCTCGCGACGCTCAGCGACCACGGGTTCGTCGAGCACCGCGGCGATCACTACGCGCTGGGCCGGCGGTTCCTGACGTTCGGCGAGTACGTCCGCAACAGCGTACCGCTGTATCGCGCCGCGAAGGGCGAGGTCGACGAGCTCGCCGCGGAGACCGGCGAGTGCGTCCACCTCATCACCGAGGAGGACGGCCTGGAGTCGATTCTCTACGAGTCGTTCGGCGACCGCGCGGTCGGTCGCGAGTTCTTCCTGAAGAACCGCGAGGAGATGGGGCGGTACCTCCACTACTCGGCCGCCGGGAAGTCGATTCTCTCGCAGTTCAGCGAGGCGGAGATCGACGACCTCGTCGACCGACACGGCATGCCGAAGGGGACCCAGCACACGATCACCGACCGCGAGGAGTTCAAGGCGGAACTGGAGCGCGTACGCGAGCACGGATATGCGACGAACGACGAGGAGGACCTGCTGGGGATTCGCGCCGTCGGCAGCCCGATTTTCAGCCCCGACGGCGAGGTGCTGGGCGCCCTCAGCGTCTCCGCGCCGGCCAGTCGCCTGCAGGGCGACCGGTTCACCGAGGACCTCCCGCGAATCGTCAAGGAGTACGTGAACATCATCGAAGTGAACCTCCAGACGGGCGACGTCTCCGTCTGAGTGCGTTTGCTCTCGTCAAACATCGAGTGTGCGAACGAATACCAAACGGACATATATTACGGATCTATGTCTGTAATGGAATCCGGGGGACGTCGTGCCTCGTCAAAAATTCGTTTGTTCACGTCAAACCCTTCTCCGCCCCGAACTGCCGGAATTCCGGTAACTGGCAGTATATCCATACGAATGTATCCGCGCCCCGCGAGAACCGACCGTCCATCGGACGATTCGCACATTGGGCCAATGGATAGTCACTTGAGTGTGGACGAATTCGCGGCGCGCCCCGCGAATCCCGGCGGTGCTCCCGCGGCGTTCGGACGACCGGCTCCAGATCCGTCAGAGCGGTCCGCAAGCGCGAGCCGTGGAACGGCACCCAAACCAGTGGTACTCCCAGCGCCTGGTGCGTAATTTCCCGCCGTACATATTTTTAAGTCGGGGGCCTTCGTGAGTTGGTCACACATGGCACTCTGGTCCGAAGAGCGACCGTCCGAGGACTTCTATCGGGTGCTGGCCCCCGACGGGACCCTCGTCGGCGACCCGCCCGACCTCGACGACGACGAACTCCGCGAACTGTACTGGACGATGAAGCTCACGCGCGCCTTCGAGGACAAGGCGCTGCGCATGCAGCGCAGCGGCGAAGTCAGCATCATCTCGCGGTGCCGCGGCGAGGAAGCGACGCCCCTGGGGGCTGCCGCCGCACTCTCACCGGGCGACTGGTGTTTCCCGCTCTACCGGCAGCGCTCGGGCCTCGTCTACTGGGGCGTTCCCCTGGACCGCCAGCTCGCGAACCTGATGGGCGCCGAACCCGAGACCATCGACGACCACCTCCCGCTGGACGACGCCACCGAACCGCCGGTGAACTTCTCCCCGGGCTACGTGCCCCTCGGCGCGAACCTCCCGAACACCGTCGGGTCCGCGCTCACGGACAAACTCAACGACCGCGACACCGTCTCCCTGACGTTCGTCGGCGACGGGTCGACCAGCCAGGGCGACTTCCACGACGCGCTCAACTTCGCGGGCGTCTTCGAGGTGCCCGCGGTGTTCATCTGCCAGAACAACCAGTGGGCCATCTCAGTGCCCGCCCACCGCCAGACCGCCTCGGAGACGTTCGCCGAGAAGAGCGACGCGTACGGCGTCCCGAACGAGCGCGTCGACGGCAACGACATCTTCGCCGTCTACGAGAAGGCCACAGAAGCCGTCGAGCGCGCCCGCAACGGCGAGGGGCCGACGTTCGTCGAGTGCGTCACGTACCGCATCGTCGAACACAACACCGCCGACGAACCGAGCGTCTACCGGGACGAGGAACAGCGGGAGTACTGGCTCGAACGCGACCCAATCGACCGCTACGAGGCGTACCTCCTCGCGGAGGGCGTGCTCACCGACGAGGACATCGACGCGATGGAGGACGAAATCAGCGAGGAGGTCGCGTCGGCCGTCGCGGCCGCCCGCGACGTCCCGGAGTCCGCCCCGCACCGGATGTTCGACAACCACCTTCGCGGGGAGTCCTGGAACGAATCCCACCAGCGCGCGGAATTAGAGCGCGAACTCGACGGGAAGAACCCGTTCGTCGACTGGACGGGAGAGGGATTCGAATGAGCGACGCGCAGGTGACCGGCGAGACGACCGAGCGAAACCTCGTCGAGACGATCAACGAGACGCTCGCCGCGGAGATGCGCACCGACGACACCGTGCGCCTGCTCGGCTACGACATCGGCCCCATCGGCGGCGTCTACCGCACCACGGAGGGCCTCATCGACGAGTTCGGCGACGAGCGCGTCATCGACACGCCGCTCTCGGAGAACGGCATCCTCGGCACGGCCGTCGGGATGGCGATGCGCGGCGAGCGCGTCGTCCCCGAGATCCAGTTCATGGGCTTCTTCTACCCCGCGTTCGGGCAGTTCATGTACACGCTCGTGAAGATGCGCGAGCGCTCCGGCGGCGCCGTCGACGTCCCGCTGACCGTGCGGATGGTCTGCGGCGGCGGCGTCAAGTCCAGCGAGTACCACTCCGAGTCCACGGAGAGCTACCTCGTGCACACGCCCGGCGTCCGCGTCGTCTACCCGAGCGGCCCCCGGGAGGCGAAGGGGTTGCTCGCGGCGAGCATCCGCCACGACGACCCCGTCGTGTTCATGGAGCACAAGAAGCTCTACCGGACGCACCGCGAACCCGTCCCCGACGAGGAGTACACGCTCCCGCTGGACAGAGCGCGCGTCGCCCGCGAGGGGGAGGACGTCACGGTCGTCACGTGGGGCGCGATGGTCCGCGAGGCCGAGCAGGCCGCCGACGCCGTGGACGCCGACGTCGAGATACTCGACCTGCGGACGCTGAGTCCGCTGGACATCGAGACGGTCCTGGATTCCGTGAAGAAGACCGGGCGCTGCGTGGTCTTCCACGAGGCGCGGCGGACGCTCGGCCTCGGCGCGGAGTTGACCGCGGTCGTCAACGAGTACGCGTTCGACCGGTTGCTCGCGCCGGTCCAGCGCGCCACCGGCTACGACGTCCACTTCCCGGGCAACCAGATCGAGGGCGAGTACCTGCCGGACGCACAGCGCGCGAAGTACGCGATCGAGGCGGTGATGGGCTATGAGTTCTGAACGACACCGATACGAATTCCGGATGCCGGACCCGGGCGAGGGCTTGACAGAGGCGGAACTGGACGCGTGGCTGGTCGCGGAGGGCGACGAGGTCACCGACGAGGACGTGCTCTGCGAGGTGGAGACGGACAAAGCCATCGTGGAGATTCCCGTCCCCTGCTCGGGAGAAGTCGCGGAACTCCGCGCCGACCCCGGGGACGTCGTCGAGGTCGGCGAGGTCGTCGCGGTCTTCGAGACGGAGAACCCGCCCGGCGGGCAGGTCGCCGTCAGCGAGGACGCCGCCGACGAGGCCGGCGAGTCGGGCGACAAGGCAGCCGAAGCGGCCACGACGAGACGGCCGACGAAGC
>NZ_WUUU01000194.1 GCF_009831555.1 Halobacterium bonnevillei
GCCGCGAGCGCCGCCGCACAGCCCGCGATGCCGCTCCCAACGACCAGCACGTCGGCGGTGTGTTCGCCGGGCATCGTCACACCTCCAGCATGCGGTCCAGGGCGACCTGCGCGAGCTCCTGCTCCTCGGGCGCGACCTCGATCACGTTGCGCTCGCGGCCCTCGACCAGTTCCTCGAGCACCCACGTGAGGTAGTTCGGGTCGATCTGCCGCATCGCGTTGCAGTCCATGCAGGCGTCGCCGCACAGCGGCACCACCTCGACCTCGGGGTGCCACCGCTGGAGGTGGTTCGTGAGGTGGATTTCGGTGCCGATAGCCCACGTCTCGCCGGGGTCGGCGTCCTCGATTGTCTGCGTAATCGTCGCCGTGGAGCCGACAACGTCGGCGGCTTCGACGACGTCGCGGCGGCACTCCGGGTGGACGACGACGCTCGCGTCGGGGTGGTCGGCTCGAATCGCGTCCACGTGGTCGGTCGTGAAGCGCTCGTGGACCTGGCAGTAGCCGTCCCAGAGGACGATGTCGGCGTCGGCCACCTCCTCGGCGTCCTTCCCGTCGGCGGCCCACGGGTCCCACTCCACCGTCGCGTCTGCCATGTCGAGGCGGTGGGCGGTGTTCTCCCCGAGGTGCTTGTCCGGCAGGAACAGGACCTTGTCCCCGCGCTCGAACGCCCACTCGAACGCGCGGTGGGCGTTCGACGACGTACAGACGAGGCCGCCGTGTTCGGCGCAGAACGCCTTCAGGTCGGCGTACGAGTTCATGTACGTGATGGGGATGATGGTCTCGTCGGGCGCGGCCGACGTGATGTCCGACCACGCGGCGTCGACCTGCAGGGCTTCGGCCATCCCCGCCATGGGACACGACGCCTCCATCGACGGCAGAATGACGGACTGGTCGTCGTCCGTGATGATGTCGGCGCTCTCGGCCATGAACGTCACGCCGCCGAAGATGACGTAGTCGGCGTCGGCGTTCGCCGCTTCCGTCGAGAGCTGGTAGGAGTCGCCGACGAAGTCCGCGTGCTCGACGATCTCCCGGCGCTGATAGTTGTGGCCCAACACGACCACGTCGTCGCCGAGTTCGTCGCGCGCCGCCTCGATGCGCTCGCGGCGCTCCGATTCGTCGAGGTCGCGGTAGGCCGGGGGGAGCTGTTCGAGGTTGTCGTACTTGAAGAGACTCAGGTCAGTCTCGAACGTCGCCGCATCCATTTTTGCCACGTTCAGGTCACCGTAGTACGTTACCCGACGAAATACTGTATTGAAAACTTTTTCTCTTCAATACTGGAACTACACGACTACCACTCACGCGAGCCGCGGGATGACGGGAACAATCGCATACGAGCCGATTGAGAACTGATCTGTTCCGTCGGAGGCGCGACCGACCATCCAAAAACCGGGAACTCCGCTGTGCCGACCACGGACGGACTGGAGCGGACCGCTGGCCGTTCGAGCGCGGCCGCCACCCGCAGCAACGTTTTTGCCGTGTTGTGCGTACCCACGCGCATGGAACCGAAGCGCTACGACACCTTCCTCCGGGTGTGGGTGCTCGTGGCGGTGGTCGTCGGGAACGCCCTCATCCTGTTCGGGGAGGCGACGCTCACCGGCATCGGGGTGGTGCTGGTCGTCGTCGGCCTGGTGTCGCTCATCGCCGTCGTCCGGAACGCGCTGACGCCCGACCCGGCGTAGGCGCGGCCGGCGAGTTCGTCCGGGGGCGGGCGGCGCGGTCAGTCAGCGCGGTAGACGACGTCGCCGTCCACGACCGTCAGCGCCACGTCGATGTCCCGGATGGCGTCGGGGTTCGCCCACGGCGACGACTCCAGGGCGACGAAGTCTGCGACGGCGCCCGTCTCGATGACCCCCATCTCGTCCTCGCGGAACCCGGCGTACGCGCCGCCCGACGTGTACGCCCGGAGGGCCTCGGTGACCGAGAGCCGCTGGCTCTCCGCGGGCGGGTTCACGGCGAAGTGGACGCCCAGCAGTGGGTCGATTGGCATCGCGTCGCTGCCGAACGCCAGCGGGACGCCCGCCTCGAGGTAGGCGGGGAACCTGTTGGACGCCGCCCGTCGCTCGGTCCCGAGGCGGTCCTCGTAGAGGCCGTCCTCGCCCGCCCACTTCAGGAAGTTCGGCTGCATCGACGCCACGACGCCCGACTCGGCCATCCGCTCGATGGCGTCGTCGCTCGCTAGTTCGGCGTGCTCGATGCGGTGGCGACGCTCGGCAGGGTCGCCGGTGGCCTCGTAGGCGTCCAGCACGGCATCGATTGCCTCGTCGCCGATTGCGTGTGCTGTCACCTGCAGGCCGGCGTCGTCCGCCCGCGAGACGATCGCGTCCAGTTCGTCGGGGTCGACCACCCACTGGCCTGACTCGTCGGGCGCGTCCGCGTACGGTTCGGAGAGCTTCGCGGTGTGGCCGCCGAGGCTCCCGTCCGTGAACGTCTTGATGCCGCCGACCTCGACCATCCCGGAACCGTGGTTCGTCCGCAGGCCGGTCTCGAGGACGGCGTCGAGGTGGTCGCTCCAGTAGTTCAGTCGCACGCGCACCGTGAGGTCGTCCGCGAGGTCGAGTTCGCGGAACGCCCGCGGAGCGTGTGACTGCCGCACCATGTCGTGGACGCACGTGATGCCCGCCTCGTTGGCCTCGCGCTGGGCCGCCCGCAGGAGGGACTTCGTCTCCCCCGGTCCCGGGTCCGTGGCGTCGTAGACGACTTCCACGGCGTCCTCGACGATGCGGCCGTCGCCGAGCACGTCGCCGTCCGGCAGCTCGCTGTCGTACTCCTCGAGGGCGACGCCGTTCACGGTCGCCGTGTGCATGTCCTCGCGGACGGCGGCGACCGGCCGCGTCTCGCTGACGGCGTCGAGGTCAGACTGGTGGATGTCGTCGGCCTCCCACGTGGACTCGTCGTACCCGAACCCGAGCACCCACCCGGCGTCGGTCTCGTCGGCGCGCGCTCGGAGGCGGTCAGTGACCTCGCTGGGGCCGCTGGCGCCGCGGAGGTCCGCGTGCACGCCGTACTGGCCGACGGTCTCCATGTGCGTGTGCGCGTCCACGAACCCCGGGAGGAGCACGCGGCCCTCGAGGTCGACGACGTCCGTCCCGGTGTCCGCCAGGAAGTCGATGTCGTAGTCGCTGGCGAGGCGGACGACGCGCCCGTCTCGCACCGCGACGGCTTCGTACGTCGTCCCGCTGCCGTCGAGCGCGTGGACGACGCCGTTGTGCAGAATCAGGTCGGCTGCCGCAGTCATGTCTCGACTGCGGACGCCCGCCCGCTTAGACGTTCGGGAAGCGGGCACGTCGGCCGCGGCGTCACTCGTGTTCCGACTCGGCGAGCGTCCCCAGCGGCGCGGGCTGCGTCGACAGGTGAGTTTGCTTGAATCCGGACTCGTACTTGAGGCCGTAGCCGACGAGGCGGTCGGCGCCGATGTGGCCGGCCCACACGAGGGCGACGAGCACCGCGCCCTCGCCGCCGGTCCAGAAACCGGCCGCGCCGAGGACGGCCGGAAGCGCGTACGTGTGGGCGAGGTTGTACGTCTGGCTCCCGACGCGGGGCCCGCGAGGTAGCCGAGCATCGAGAGGTCGGGCGCCAGCGCCAGCACCGCGAACAGCCACAGCGGTCCGTCGAGCGCAAAATAGCTCCACACCGCGAGCGCAAAGACCGCCAGCCCCTCAATCCGGAGATACGACCGAGGATTCATGCCACGGTAGTATGCTGTCAGATACGATATGCGTAGCGGTCGGGCGCCCTGCGCGGCCGGCGACCGACTCACCGACTGCTCACTGCGTGGCGATGCGCTGGGCGACCTGTTCACGCCAGTCGTCGGCGTTGTCCCGGAGCGTCTCGTAGCCGTACTGCAGCGGATTCTTCGGCGTGTGGACGTACTGCTGCATGTCCTCGGGGAGGCTGGCGTCCTGGACCGTCGGGATGCCGACGTTCTTCACGGCGACCTCGCGCTGGGTCTCGGCCTCGAGCATGAAGTCAGCGAACGTGTGCAGGAGGTCGTCCTTCTCCGAGCCCGCGAACCGCGCCGTCCCGGAGACGTACGCGTACCCCTGGTCGTTCGGGAACGCGATCTGGTGGCGCGCCATGTCCACGTCGCTCTGGGACGCGTACACCTGGTCGGTGCTGTACGAGACGACCATCGCGGCCTCCTCGTTGGAGTACGCGCTGTACGCGGCGTTCCACGACCCCGTGGTCTGGAGGCCGTTGTCGATCAGGCGGTCCCAGTAGTCGAGGTAGCCGTCGGTCCCGTACTCCTTGACGGTCCACAGCAGGAAACTCAGCCCGGTCACCGTGTCCTGGGGGTTCGGGAGGATGAGTTCGCCCTCCCAGGCGTCCTTCGTCAGGTCCTCGAGCGTCGCGGGCGCGTCGACGACGTTCTCGTCGTAGACGATGCAGACGTAGGAGGCGCCGGTCGGGAGCACGCGCTGCTGGGGGTCGAACCGGTAGGCGTCCACGATGTCGCCGCTGTTGGAGACCCGGGACGTGTCGAAGGCCTCGAACAGGGACTCGTCGAGGTTGCGGTCCGCGCGCACCAGGCCGGTCGGCGTGACGCCGACGTAGCCGTCCGCGCCGAGTTCGACGCCCTCCTGCTTGCGCTGGATGAAATCGTTGAGTTCGTTCTCCCGGACGACCCACTCGAAGTCCACGTCGTACTCGGACTCGAAGGTCTCTTCCACCCAGTCGCCGGCGCTCGTCGACACGGCGTCGACGTACGCCTGCGTCGTCCCGATCTTGAGCGACTGCGTCTCGCTGGCCGTCGTCGCGGTCGTCCCACCGCTCGTGGTGGCCGTCCCCTCGCTGGTGGTCTCCGCGGCCGTCGTTTCGGCGTTGCTGTCAGACGTCTCCACGCACCCGGCCAGACCGAGCGTGGCCGCGGTCCCGACGGTCGCGACGAACCGCCGCCGGGAGGAGGACCGCTGCTGGTCGTCGCTCATTCGTCGCTCACCTCGTCGGCGCGGGCGTCCTCGCTGGCGGCCGGCCGGCCGAGGTGCGTCTCGACGCGGTCGACTTTCTCCTCGACGGCGAGGTCCTCCTCGCGGAAGTGGTCGATCTTGAGTTTCGTGCTGACGCGGCTGCCGGCCACTGCTTCGGTGGCGCCCTGCGCGGCGGCGAAGACCTCGTCCAGGGATTCGGCTTCGATGGTCGTCTCCATCGGGTGGGTCTCGTAGCGCACGTCGTAGTCCTCGAGCGCGTCGATGGCGTTCGCGATCTCCGCGTCGAAGTCCACCTCGGGGCTGTCTATCGGTGCAACCGACAGCATCGCGGTCACGGTCATACCACTAGGTTCGATTACTCAGTGATATAATGCACTATTCCGGATGGCGGCCGGCCCGGGTCTGACGCGTCGACCGCGTGCCCCACGGCCGCCGCCGCGACCGCG
>NZ_WUUU01000195.1 GCF_009831555.1 Halobacterium bonnevillei
CCGCGCGTGGAACGCACCGAGGGCATCTCCGACTGCGGCCGCCGGTAGCCGGAACCGCGGCGCGTACGCCCCCACACCGAGGACCGCGCCGTGGCCCCCACTCATGATTCTGCCTCCAGGAGCGTGACGACGGCGGCACCGCCGCTCCCACCGACGTTGTGCGCGAGGCCGACGTCCACGTCGGCGAGTTGCCGGTCGCCCGCGCGCCCGGTCAGTTGCTTGTACAGTTCCACGACCTGGCCTGCGCCGGTCGCTCCGATGGGGTGGCCCTTGGCCTTCAGGCCGCCGGAGACGTTCACCGGGAGGCGGCCGTCCCGCTCGGTGACGCCCGCGCGCAGCAACTCGGCGGCTTCGCCGCGCTCGCAGAACCCGAGGTCCTCGTACGCGAGCAGTTCCGCGATGGCGAAGCAGTCGTGGACCTCCGCGACGTCGACGTCGTCCGGCCCGAGGTCCGCCATCTCGTAAGCCGCCTCCGCGGCCGCCGCGCTCGCCGGAATCGACGTGTACGTGTCGCGCTCGAAGACCCCGACGCGGTCGCTCGCGGCTCCCACCCCTGCGATTCTGGCTGCGTCGTCGGACTCGGCGACGTCCTCGCTGGCGACCAGCACCGCCGCCGCGCCGTCGCTGGTCGGACAGCAGTGGTACAGCGTCAGCGGGTCCGCGACGACGCTGCCGCCGCTGGCCTCCTCGAGCGAGCACTCGAAACCGAGGTGGGCGTGCGGGTTCCGTGCGCCGTTCGCGTGGTTCTTCACGGCCGCGCGCGAGAGGTCGTCGACCGTCGCGTCGTACTCCGCGAGGTACGCGCTCGCCATCTGCGCGTACGTCCCCGCGAACGTCGTGCCCGTCAGGCGCTCCCACTCGGTCTCGCCGCTGACGCCGAGCCAGTACTTCGCTGCGTCGGCGCTCACGTCCGTCATCACTTCGAAGCCGCCGGCCAGCACCACGTCCGCCATCCCGCTCTTGACCGCCTGGACGGCGTTCCTGACCGCGTATCCGCTGGCAGCGCAGGCGTTCTCCACGCGCGTCGTCGGCACCGACAGGCCCGCGTACTCGGTCACCGCCGGTCCCGAGAGCCCGATTTGTCGGCCGCCGACCCCGAGCGTCCCGACGACCGCTTCGTCCACAGCCCCGGGGTCGAAGCCGTCAGCGCTCGCCAGCGCTCGCTCGACGGCGGTTGCGAACAGCGACCGGTAGGACTCGTCCGGGAACGACCCGAACGCCGTCTGCCCGGCCCCGATGACGTAGGCGTCTCGCATGTGGCCGACTTCGAGGGCGTCCCCCATAGTTGTCCGCGATGCGCGATTCGCCACCCGGGGTCCCGCTGGTCGCCAGTTTCAAGCCCTCACCCCGGGAGGTAGACGTATGTCGTCACCTTCCGCCCGGTTCAGGACGTGGCTCGGCAGCTCGGAGTTCGCCGTCACGGCGACCGCAATCGTCGTCGCGCTGGCGGCGGGCAACGCCGCGTTCACGATGAGCGAACAATCTGCAGACGGCTACTTCGTCATCCTGCTGGCGGGCATCGCCGCTCCGAGCATCTACGAGAACCAGTGGCCGTTCGACTACGACAGCCGCGTCGTCGCCGTCGCGTGGGCGCTCGGCGCGTGTGCGGCGCTGCTGGCGTGCTACACCCTCGTCTCGACGGCACTGGCCGCCGTTCTGAACGGCATCCTGCCGAGCGCAGCGGCGTTCGCGACCACGTGGCTGCTCGGCATCATGGTGGCACAGCTCCCGAACTCGGCCTGAGCTCGCTCGTCTCCCTGCTTCTCCCGTTCCTGGCCCGTAGCTCCGGATTTCCGGAGGATTCGTAGGCTCGGTGCTGGCCTGCGTCGCCGCTTAAAGACCCTCGGTACGTTGGGTTCGCTCGCTCCGAGTTGTGTCCCGCGCAAATCTGGACGCCCCACAGTATGGGTGGGTCGGCAAGGTCCACCAGCAATGGTGTCTAGAAAACCCATCGTGGCGCTCGCATTGATCGGCGTCCTGCTACTCGAAGCCGTCGGCCCGGCCGCCGCACACGGCTGGCAAACGACGGTCGAACGGGGGCCGATGGAACTCGGCGTCAGTAGTTCGCCGCAGGCGCCCGTCGCAGGGAGGCAGACGGAGTTCTCGGCTCGCATCGCGGACGACGACCCGGCTGGTGACGAGGACCGCCTCGACTGGGGTGGCGTGACCAACCAGACCGTCGAGATTCACCTCCGCGGCCCGAACGAATTCCACGACCACGTAAAGGCCCAAATCCCGGAGGACGACGCTCACTTCCACTGGACCTACATGTTCCCCGACGAGGGGACGTACACCATGGCTGTGGTGACCGAACTCGAGGCCGAGGAGACCTTCGAGTACACGTTCGAGGTCGAGGGCGTCTACGACTACTACTGTACGCCCGCGAGGGCCGACTCAACGTCTCCTTCCACGCCGCGGACGTCGAGACCGTCCAGGCCGTCGTCGCGGACCTACAGGACTGGTTCGACGGCATCTCCCTCCGGCCGCTCACGCAGTCCGGGGACCGCGACGAGCGGGACTTCGTCTTCGTCGACCGAGAACGGCTGACCGCAAGACAGCGCGACGTCCTCGAGACCTGCGTCGAGATGGGATACTTCGACCACCCCAGGGGCGCGAACGGCGCGTCGGTCGCCGCCGAACTCGGTATCTCGCCCGCGACCTTCCACGAGCACCTCGCCGCCGCCCAGCGCAAGCTGCTGGATTCGGCCCTCGACGTCTGAGCCCCGCGGCTGGGCGCGCAGCTCCGTCCCGCGACCGCTCGTCGTGCAATTATTTATCGTTCGGGATTCGGTGTGTCCGTATGGCCTACAGCTACGAGCCACACTACTTCGAGGAGTTCGAGGAGGGCGAGACGTTCCGGAGCGTCGGCCGCACGGTCACGGAAGCGGACTTCACGTTCCACTCGATGTTCACGGGCGACTGGACGGAGCTGCACTCGAACGCGGAGTACGCCGCCGACCAGGAGTTCGGCGAGCGCGTCGCACACGGCCCGATGACGTTCGTGCTCGCGACCGGATTCGTCTACCGCTGCGGGTTCCTCGAGCGACGAGTCATCGCCTTCCTCGGGATGAACTACATGGACATCCCGGCGCCAGTCGCGATGGGTGACACCATCTCTCTGGAGATGGAGGTCACGGAGACGAAGGAACTGTCCTCGCGGGACGACGCCGGCCTCGTCGTCATCGACACGGCGATGACGAACCAGGACGACGAACTCGTCTTCGAGGGCGACATGAAGTTCCTCGTGAAGCGGGCGTGACGCGCGCGGACCTGAACGCATAACCCACGCGGCCGCGTACTCCCGCGTATGACTTCGACGTCGCTGTTCCCTGCCGCCGAGGAGGACGCGCGGCAGGCGATTCTGCGGGCCGCCTACGACGCGCTCTGCGAGTACGGGTACGCGGACCTCTCGACGCAGCGCATCGCGGACGCCTCGCCGAAGAGCAAGTCCCTCATCTACCACCACTACGACGACAAGGACGACCTCCTGCTGGACCTGCTGGACCACCTGCTGGAGCGCTTCCAGACGGAGACGCGCGTGGACGCCGACAATCCCCGCGAGCACGTCGAGGAAGTGCTGGACGGCGTCCTCGCTGCGGAGCTGCCGCCGGAGCGGCGCGCGTTCACGAAAGCGATGGTGAGTCTGCGCTCGCGGGCCGCCTACGACGAGGCGTACCGCGAGCACTTCCGGCGCCACGACGACGTCGTCCACGGACGCCTTCGCGACGCCATCGCGGCGGGGCGAGAGACGGGCGCGTTCCGGGACGTCCGACCCCGACCGCGTGGCGTCGTTCCTGATGACGACGATCGGCGGCGCGATGACGGAGCGCGTCACGGGCGGCGGGGACGCCGTGCCCGCGGTGCGCGCGGAACTTCGGCGCTACGTCGAGGCGTGCCTCGTCGCCGAGGACTGACCGCCAGTCGCAGGTGGCCAATTCGTGGCCGTCGAGCGGTGGTGGAGCCGGAACGGCTGAATTGGCCCGGAGGTGAACGAAGAATCGTTCGGGGCTGTGCAGTATCGTCCTACTTTGGTGGACGCATCGAGGGCCGGCTTCCACCCCCAATTTCATTATCCCACACACGTTAGCTAATTGTCATGGCCCTCCTCGATACCGTGAAATCCGAGTTCCTCCAGGAGCCTCGAAACAGCAAGTACGATTGGCTAACGGTCAGCTTCGGCGTCCTGGCCGTCGGGCTCAGTATCGCGGGAGTCGTCGTGGACCGCTTCCTCATCTTGGGTTCCGCGTTCGTGCTCATGGGCGGCGCAGAACTGCTGTCGGTCGACCAGCGACGATTGTCAGCCCTGCTTCGAGCGGGTGCAGTTGGAGCGTTCGTCGCGTACGGACTCGCTGTCGTCCTGGCGTTCTGACGGACGAGGCCGTATCGGTCGCGACTGCTACTGGACGTCCGAACTGGCAGCGCGCGTGAGCAGACGGACTGCGACGGCGCCGAACGCGAGGTCGAGCGCCAGCAACACGGCGAGCGCGGGCACGAGCGCGTTCCAGATGCCGCCGAACGCCGTCACTTCCAGGACTGTCATCACGTCCTGTCCGAGCATGATGGAGCGGACGGCGTCGACGCCGTACGTGATGGGGTTGAACGTCGCGACGACCTGCACCCACTGCGGGAGCACGTCGACGGGGAGGAACGCGCTGGAGACGAACAACAGCGGGAACTGGAGGAGGTTCGCGCCGATGATGGTCGACTCCTGGTCGCGTGTCACGAGCGCGACGACGTTCGAGAACGCGGTGAACCAGACGGCGAACACGACGGTGACGGCGACGATGCCGAGGACGCCGAGGACGCCGGTCTGCACGTAGTCGCCGAACGCGGCGCCCGTGTCGACGTACAGCAGGACGAACCCGAGCACGAGGATGATGACCGTCTGGACGACGATGCGCACCACCTCGGAGAGCGCTTTCCCGAGGAACATCGCCGCCGGCCGATGGGGGAGACGAGCATCTTCTCGAACATCCCGCTCTCCATGTCGTCGACGAGACCGATGCCGGACCCGGCGGCGGCGACGAGCGCGGACTGCACGACGATGGCGGGCGCGAGGTACGTGACGTAGCTGATTTCGGTGCCCAGCGACTGCGCGAGCGCGCCGCCCGTTACCTGCCCGAACACCTCCGTGAACAGCACGAGGAAGATGATCGGCTGGACGAGCGAGGAGACGACGACGAACGGGTTGCGCGTGGTCTTCAGGAGCCACCGCTTCAGGACGATCCAGAGGTCCGCGACGAACCGGTTGCCCTCGCCGCGGTGCGCTGTGCCGCCGGCGGATTCGTCGGTCGGTGCGCTCATCGACGGACCTCCGCGCTCGCGGCGTCGCTGTCGCGCTCGCGGTCGTTCGCCGAGGTGTC
>NZ_WUUU01000196.1 GCF_009831555.1 Halobacterium bonnevillei
CGCCGACGCCGCCGGATGGACGTCGCACCGACCGAGCCGTCGGCGTTCCTCCGCGGCCTCGTCACGGCGACCCGAGAGCAAGCGGACCGGCTCGTCGACGCCGCTCCGGACGGCGAGGCCGGCGACGACATCCGAACGTTCACGGACAACGTCGCGGAGAACGCCGACGAGGTCACGACACAGCTCGACGGCGCGGAGTTCGGGACCTTCGACGTGGTGCGCGCGGCCCTGAACTACAACTACTCCTGGAAGCTCTTCGCCGGGAAGCGCCTTCGGGCTGAGTACGGCGACGCGCTCTCCGGGCCGGCCGACAGTGCGCTCTCCGAACTCGTCGAGACCCTCGAACTGTTCGGGCCGGCCCGCGAGCACTTCAAGACGCTGTACTTCCAGTGGGAGCTCTCGGAGCTGTCGCGGGCGCTGCTGTACGTCGCGGTGCCCGCGCTCGGCGTCTCCATCGGCGTGCTGTTGCTGTTCAATCCGGCGGCGTACCCGGGACAGCTGTTCGGCGTCAACCACGCGTTGCTCGTGGTGAGCGCCGCCGCGACCATCTCGGTGTGGCCGTTCGCGCTCCTGTTGGCGTACATCCTCCGCATCGTCACGGTCACGAAGCGCACGCTCTCCATCGGACCGTTCATCCTCCGGGAGACGGACCGCTCCGGGGAGGTCGATTACAGCGAGTAGGGCGGGGGCAGCGGCCGGACTCGGTAGACGGCTTACGGCGCGGGGCCCCGACCAGAAGCGAACCCGGACCGGCGTTACTCGTCGACGAAGTCGGGGTCGGTGCGCTTCGCGTCGACTTCGCTGTCGAGGTGCTCGAGGAACGTCTCCAGGTCGACGTCGTTGCGTTCCCGCTCCTGGCGGTCGCGCACCGACACGGTGCCCGCCTCCTCCTCGTTGTCGCCGAGGACGAGCATGTAGGGGACGTTGTCGTCGTGGGCCTGCTGGATCTTCCGGCCGACCGTCCAGTCGCGGTCCTCGACGGTCACGCGGTAGCCCTCGAGTTCGTTCTTCACGCGGTGGGCGTACCCGAGGTTGTCGTCCGTCACGGGGAGGATGCGGACCTGCTCGGGCGCCAGCCACGTCGGGAAGCGGCCGTTGTAGTGCTCGATGAGCACCATGAAGAACCGCTCGTAGCTCCCGTAGAGCGCGCGGTGGATCATCACGGGCTGGTGGGCCTCGTTGTCCGACCCCGTGTACTCGAGGTCCAGGCGGTCCGGCATGTTGAAGTCCAGCTGGACGGTCGGGCCGTCCCACGTGCGGCCGAGCGCGTCCTCGAACGCGAAGTCGATCTTCGGGCCGTAGAACGCGCCGTCGCCGGGTTCGAGGTCGTAGTCGACGTTCTGCTGGTCGAGCACGTCCCGGAGCTGGGACTCGGACTTCTCCCAGATCTCGTCGCTGCCGACGGACTTCTCCGGTCGCGTCGCGAGCGCCACCTCGTAGTCGAGGCCGAAGGTGTCCAGGACCTCCACGATGAGGTCATGATGCGCCGGACCTCTTCCTCGATCTGGTCGGCGCGCGCGAACACGTGGCCGTCGTCGATGGTGAACGCCCACACGCGGGAGAGCCCGGAGAGCTCGCCGCGCTGCTCGCGGCGGTACACCTTGCCATCCTCGAAGTACCGAACGGGGAGGTCGCGGTAACTCCACGACGACTGGTCGAAGATGGTGGCATGGCCCGGGCAGTTCATCGGCTTCAGCCCGTACTCCTCGTCGTTGACGTCGAGGAGGAACATGTCGTCGACGTAGTTGTCGTAGTGCCCGGACTGCTTCCACAGCTCCGTGCGGAACAGGTGCGGGGTCTCGACTTCCTCGTAGTCCATGTCCCGGTTGAGCCCGTGGACGTAGTCAGAGAGCTCCCGGAGCACGGTCTTGCCCGCGGGGTGGTACAGCGGGAGGCCGGGGCCGGTGACGTCCGGGATGGAGAACAGGTCCATCTCGGAGCCGAGTTTCCGGTGGTCGCGCTCCTTGGCCTCCTCGCGGCGCTCGAGGTACTGCTCGAGTTCGTCCTCGGTTGGGAACGCGGTGCCGTAGACGCGCGTGAGGGTTTCGCGTTCCTCGTCGCCGCGCCAGTACGCGGCCGACGTCTCCAGCACCTCGAAGCCGCCGATTTCGCCCGTGGAGTCGACGTGCGGGCCCTTGCAGAGGTCCTCGAAGCCGTCCTGGCGGTAGAAGCTCACGGGGTCCTCGCCCGCCGCCTCGGTCTCGAGAATCTCGCGCTTGAACGCGTTGTCCTCGTACGTCTCGAGGGCGTCCTCGCGGTCGTACGCCACGCGCTCGACGTCGTAGTCGGCGTCGATGATGTCCTCGGCCTCCGCCTGGATGGCCTCGAGGTCGTCGGCGTCGAGTTCGACGTTCGCGACGTCGTAGTAGAACCCCTCCTCGGTGTACGGACCGATGGTGAGTTTGGCGTTCGGGTGGTTGCGGAGGATGGCCTGCGCGAGCACGTGCGCTGCGGTGTGTCGGAGCGCGTCGAGGTACTCGTCGCTGTCCTCGGTGACGATCTCGATCTCGCAGTCCTCGGTGATTGGCGCCTCCTTCGCGACGAGTTCGCCGTCGATCTTCCCGGCGACTGTGTCACGGCCGAGGCCGGGGCCAATTTCGAACGCTACGTCCTCGACCGTCGCTCCGGACTCGACGTCCAGCGTGGACCCGTCCGGGAGCGTCACAGTGACGGAACTCATGTGTTCGTCGTTGTTTCGCCCGGAGACACCCATAAGCCTGTTGAGACGGTGCGACCGCGTGACGGACCGCCGACAGACGTAGGAGGGCGGCGCTGTCCCGGGCCGCCGCGCCGTTCGCGACGAATCTGCGAGCGGTCCTGGAGAACGCAGCGAGGGGCTTACGTCTCTCGGGCGCCGGTGCCGGGCCGGTCGACGGCCTGCAGGTCGATGTGGCCGGCGGGCATCGGTACGCCCTCGAAGTCGTCGCGGTCGAGCAGCAGGGAGCCGTCGAGGTCCGCGTAGTCCAGCAGCGGCGCGAGGTGGCAGGCCGCCGCGATGGACGCGTTGGACTCCGCCATGCAGCCACACATCACTTCCAGGCCGTGCGCGCGGGCGGTGTGAATCAGCCGCCTGGCCTCCCGGAGGCCGCCGGTCTTCATCAGCTTCAGGTTCGCGATGTCGCAGCGGTCGGCGATCTTCGGGACGTCGCTGGCGACGACGCAGGACTCGTCGGCTGCGATGGGGAGCGTGGAGCGCTCGTAGACGTACTTCAGGCCCTGCGTGTTCTCGGCCGGCACTGGCTGTTCGACGAACTCGACGCCGTACTCGTCGAGCCACTCCATGTTCCGGACGGCCTCCTTGGGCGTCCACGCCTCGTTGGCGTCCACGCGGATGGTGGCGTCGGGCGCGGCCTCCCGGACCGTCGAGAGGAGTTCCTCGTCGCGGGGCGTCCCGAGTTTCACCTTCAGGGTCCCGTACCCGCGCTCGCGGGCGGTCCGGGTCTTCTCCCGCATCGTCTCCGCGTCGTCGATGCCGATGGTGTAGGAGGTGTCCAGCGACTGCGCGGGGTCCAGCCCCCAGTACTCGTACAGCGGCAGGTCGGCGCGCTTGGCCGCGAGGTCGTGGACGGCGATGCTGACCGCGGTGCGCGCCGCGGGGTTGTCGTTGACGACTTCCCGCATCCCGGTCTCGACGCGCGCGACGTTGTGCGGGTCGCCGACGCGCTCGACGACCGACAGCAGGTCCGGGAGCACCGCCTCGACGGTCCCCACGGTCTCGCCGTAGTGCGCGGACGGGCCCGCACCACCGATACCGACGGTTCCGTCGTCGTCCTCGACGCGGACGACGACCACGCCCGCGGACTCCTGGGTGCCGCGGGAGATGGTGAACGGGTACTCCAGCGGGAACTCGCGGACGTCGTACGTCGCCTTCATCGAATCACCTCGAGGACGGAGTCCGGGCCGAAGCGAACAGGATCGTCGGCGGGCGCGTCGATGACGTCCGCGAAGTCCGCGATAGCTTCCCGCGCGACCGCGTCGCTCTCGACGCCGCGCGTGTTCAGCATGCCGCCGACGACCTCCGCGTCCGCCACGGGTTCGGCGAACGCCTCGTAGCGGTCCACGAACGTCGCGACCGGCGGGAGGGCCTGGTCGTAGCCGTGCACGGAGTCCCGGCCGTGCTCGTGGCAGAGCACGAGCTGGTCCGGCATCGCGCCGTGGACGATGCTCGCAGTGACCCCGGAGTACCCCGGATGGACCAGACTCGCCTGCCCCTCCACGAAGACGTAGTCGTGGTCCGCGCCCGCCTCCAGCACCATGCGTTCGACGGCGCCGGCCGCGAAGTCCGAGACGACGCGGTCGACGGGGATGCCGTCGCCCTCGATGAGGATGCCGGTCTGGCCCGTCGCGACGAACGCCGCGTCCAGGCCCTCCTCGCGCGCGTGCTCGTAGAGTTCACGGGTGGCGGTCATCTTCCCGACCGAGCAGTCGGTGCCGACAGTCGCGACGACGGTGGCGTCCACGCTGTCCGCGACGCCGTCCGCGACGCCGACGTCCGTCGGCGGCTTCCGAACGTCCCAGAGCTCGCAGCCGTGTTCGACCGCGAGACTCGCGAACTCCTCGTCGTCCTCGAGGAAGTAGTGGAGCCCGGAGTAGACGTCGCAGCCGCGTTCGAGCGCGTTCCGGACGTCCGGCCGCCAGGACTCGTCGAACCCGCCGCCGATGGGCGCGATGCCGATGACGAGTGCGTCCACGTCGTCGGTGACGTCGGCCATCGACGCGACGATGGGGGCGTCCTGCACGTCCGCGACGTGGTCGTGGACGCGCGAGCCGTCGTTGTTCCGGTCGATGACGGCTTCCACGTCGTAGTCAGCGTAGCGGAGGACGCCGATTGCCGTCTTCGCGCGGCCCGGGAACTTCTCGTGGGCGAGGAGTGCGACTTTCATACGACGACGGAGGCCGGCGGCGGCCTTAAACCTCCGTCCGGTGGCAACCCAGAGGTCGCTGGGCCGACACGAAGAAACGCGCGCTCGGCCGCCTACAGCAGCGACAGCGGCACCGTCCAGAACGCGTCGTGAGCGTCTTCGAGCGCTTCCTCGGGCTTCCCGGTGGCGTCGACGGCGGCACTGGCGTCCGCATCGAACTCGTCGAGCAGCGTGCCCTCGCCGACGACGAACACGCGGTCCGCATCGACGGCCGACAGCGCCGCCTGGCAGGCGTCGAGGTGTTCCCGGATCTGGGAGTCGCGGCGGCGCTCGAAGCGGTCCTGGGAGTACCCGCCCTTTGAGTGCTTGCTCTTCACGTCGCTCGTGAACCCCTCGAAGTCGACGCGCTCGGGACGCCCAGGCCCGCCCGGGGCAGCCGGCTCGGGCGCCTCGAAGACGCCGAGCGCCTGAGGAGGTTGTGGA
>NZ_WUUU01000197.1 GCF_009831555.1 Halobacterium bonnevillei
GTGCTGCGTGCGGAGCGCGTCGCCGTCAACGTCGTCGGGCACGCGTCGGGCATCGCGTCGAAGACGCGTCGAGCGGTCGACGCCGCCCGCGCCGAGAGCGACGACGTCGCCGTCGCCGCCACGCGGAAGACGACGCCCGGCCTGCGCGGCGTGGAGAAGCGCGCGGTGGCCGCGGGCGGCGGGGACACCCACCGCCTGGACCTCTCGCACATGGTGATGGTGAAGGGACAACCACGTCGCAGAGATGGGGCTGGAGGCCGCCGTCGCGCACTTCCGTGACCGGGCGTCGTTCGCGACCCAGCTGGAGGTCGAAGTGGAGACGCCGGCCGGCGCGCTCGGGCGGCCGAGGCGGGCGCGGACATCGTCCTCCTAGACAACATGACGCCCGCAGAGACGCGAGCGGCGGTCGACCGGCTCCCGGACGACGTCCTGGCGGAGGCCAGCGGCGGCATCACCGTCGCCGACGTCCCGGCGTACGCTGCGACCGGCGCGGACGTGATTTCGCTGGGGTCGCTGACGCACTCCGCGGCCAGCCTCGACTACTCGTTCCGGACCGGCTGAGCAACAGCCGCGGACCGACCGCGGGGGCTACTCCAGCAGCGTCTCGCCCGTCATCGCCTCGGGTTTCGAGAGCCCGAGCAGGTCCAGCAGCGTCGGGGAAACGTCGCGGAGCGCTCCGTCGCCGCGGACCGTAACCCCACTGGAACCACCATCATCCTCTGCCGTGGCCGCGCCATCACCGCCAGCGGGTTCGAGATAGACGAACGGAACGGGGTTGAACGTGTGAGCGGTGTGTGGGTCGTCGGGCGTGCCCATGTCGTCGGCGTTCCCGTGGTCGGCCGTGACCAGCACGTCGGCACCTGCGGCCCGGAGTTCGGGGACGAGGCGGCCGAGTTCCTCGTCCACGGTTTCGACGGCCTCGATGGCGGCCTCGTAGTCGCCCGTGTGGCCGACCATGTCGGGGTTCGCGTAGTTCAACACCAGCACCTCGGGGTCGTCGTTGGCGAGCACGTCCAGGGCCGTGTCCGTGACGCCCGCGGCGCTCATCTCCGGCCGGAGGTCGTAGGTCGGGACGTCCGGACTCTCGACGATGCGCCGAATCTCGCCCTCGAACTCCACCTCGCGACCGCCGTTCAGGAAGTACGTGACGTGGGGGTACTTCTCGGACTCGGCGACCCGCAACTGGCCGAGGCCGTTCGCGGCGAGCACGTCCCCGAGCGTGTCCGCGGGCTGCTCGGACTCGAACGCCACCGGGAGGTCGAAGGTCTTGTCGTACTCCGTCATCGTCGCTACCGGCACCGCCGGCGGGTCAGTCGAGAGGCCGTCGGCCTCCCAGTCCTCGGGGCGGATGTCCGCGAGCATGCGGACGAGTTGGCGCGCGCGGTCCGCGCGGAAGTTACAGAACACGACGGCGTCGTCCTCGCTGAGCGCGTCCCCGCCGCGCACGACGGTCGGTTCGACGAACTCGTCGGTGGCGCCGCGCTCGTAGCTCTCGCGGACCGCCTCGACCGCGGTCTCGGCGCGGTGGTCGCCGTTGCGATTCACGATGGCATCGAACGCGCGCTTCGTGCGCTCCCAGTTCTGGTCGCGGTCCATCGCGTAGTACCGGCCGACGACGGTGGCGACGTCGCCGGTGCCGTATTCGTCGACGACGTCCCGGAGCGTCTGGAGGTAGTCCTCGCCGCCGTGGGGGGCAGTGTCGCGGCCGTCCGTGAACGCGTGGGTGGTCGCGGGGAGGTCGCGGGACGCCGCGCACTCGAGGAGTGCGTGGATGTGCTCGTGGTCGGAGTGGACGCCCCCGTCGGAGACCAGCCCCATCACGTGGAGGCGGCCGCCGGTGCGTTCGACGTGGTCGAGCGCGCCGCCGATTGCGTCGTTCTCGCAGAGTTCGCCGTCCGCGATTGCGTCGTTGATGCGGGTGTACTCCTGGAAGACGACGCGGCCCGCGCCGATGGTGAGGTGGCCGACCTCGCTGTTCCCCATCTGGCCCCGCGGGAGGCCGACTTCGCGGCCGGACGTCGTCAGCGTGCCGAACGCGCCGCTGTCGGCGTACTCGTCGAAGTTCGGCGTGTCCGCGGCCTTGACGGCGTCGAGTCTGTCGTGGTCGGCGAGCCCCCAGCCGTCGAGAATGACCAGCGCGGCCTGCATGGTCGACCGTCGGAGGCCCGCGCGTATTTACGTGTCGTCCGCGGCCGGACTGCCGCCCTCGTCGGCCCCGGGAGCCTCGCCCGCCGGCTCGACGTCGAACTCCGCGCCGCACTCGCCACACACCATATGCGGCCCTGGCGCGGTGCGCTGCGGGGTGACGATCCCGCACTCCGGACAGACGTTGAACGGGCGTTCGTCGCCTGGCGCGCCCGGTTCGACGTCCATGTGAATCCAGGCGTCGGGGTTGCCCTCGTCGAAAAGTTCCACGCCGTCGTCGGTGCGCCGCCAGTTCACCGCCGAATCGCCGGGTCCTGCTGGCATCTACGTGCGCCTACGACCCCACCCCAGTTAACTATTCTGACAAAAGTTGTCTCGAGTGCGAGTAAAGAATTAGGGGTGATGGCCGGGCGCTCCCGGCGAGCCCGTACCGAGCGATTCCAGCGAGCCTCCCGGCGGGCGACGTCGACGAGTCCACCACAAGGCGTGGGCCGGCGAGGGACCGACGGACTATTTGCCCCTCCACAACCCAGGAACGGCCATGACCCTCGACCCCGTCCACTTCGACGGCATCGCCGCGCTCGCCAGCCAGATACGCACGGACGTGGACGCCGAGGAACACCGCGACCTCGCAGAGGAGACGTGGGCGAACTACCTCGACCCCCTCTACGGCGAGGACGGCCCCGTCCTCCAGCCGCTGGCCGAGCAGCGGCGGTCGGCCGCCGACCTCCAGGAACTCGCGCTCCAGCCCTCGCCGTTCGACACCGCACACGGCCTCGACTCCGGCACCATCAACCCGAAGACGTTCAAGAACGGGCTCGTCCTCGACCTCGCGCAGGCCGCGATGAGCGCCAGCCCCAGCGACCTCGACCTCCACCGGTCCCGCACCGTCATCACCAGCGTCCACTCCAACGACGCCACCGTGAAGATGGGCACGGACTGGCGCAAACAGGACGAGGGCTACTGGCGCGGCCGCATCGTCCACACCGCGCCGCTGGCTCGCGACCAGGAGCGCGTCGTCCACGGCCTCGCGCTCTACCTCTCGGAGAGCCACCACGCCCTCGAACACGCCGACGCAGTCGACGACCTGCTTCTCCTCGACGGCCCCGTCTACCCCAAACAGCTCGTGAACTGGGCGGACCGACACGCCAGCCTCGCGGACCTCGTCACGGAGAACGAACTCGTCGGCGAAGTCCTGGAGAACTACGTCCGGCTCGTCGAACGCTTCGCCGACGAGGACGTCCCGCTGGCGGGATTCGTGAAGAGTCCCGCGAGCCAGGCGCTGGTGCGCGCGCTGCGGGACCGCGGCCGCCCGACGCCGTGGGCCAGCGACGCCGCGTTCTTCACGCAGGTCCTCGAACAGCGCGAGTTCGCCGACGGGGACTACCACCGCAGCACGGACGAACTCTCGTGGACCGGCTGGTTCACGTCCACGCTCGGCGCAGACGGCGTCTTTGCGGATGCGAACGAACTCGGCGTCGACCGCGAACTCGCCGCCGAAGCCTACGAGGTCGCGTTCTTCGTCGTCTACGACCCCCGTACGGACCTCGTGCACAAGGTCGAACTCCCGCGTGCATTCGCCGACGACGAGGAGACGCGTCGCGCGGTCGAGCGCTACGTCACCAGCCAGGTCGCCGCCGAAGCCGGGCCGCCCGAACCCATCGGGAAGGCCGACGAGCTCGCGCGCATCGGCGCCACCGAGAAGCAGGAGCTCGTCCGGAAACTCGAACAGTCCTTCGACAGCAAGCGCGACGAGAACTACGACGACAAGCGCTGGCCCGACCAGTAGCTCCCCCCGCGTACGGCTCCACGGGTGCCTGCCCGCGAGCGAACGCGGGGACTTCGCTGCCAGCGAAGACTCGTCCACATTTAAGGCCGGCCAGCGGAGACTCACGACAATGACCGACCGCGCCATCGAGACCCGGAACCTCACGAAGCGATACGGGGACGAAACCGCCGTCGACCGGCTGAACCTCGCCATCCCCGAGGCCAGCGTCTACGGGTTCCTCGGCCCGAACGGCGCCGGGAAGACCACGACGATGCGGATGCTGACGACGCTCACGACCCCCAGCGACGGCACCGGCACCGTCGCGGGGGCGGACATCACCGACCGCGACGCCGTCGTCTCGAACATCGGCTACCTGCCCGAGGACCCGCCGCTGCACGGGGAGCTCACGGGCCGCGAACAGCTCCGATACATCGCCGGTCTCAGGGACCTCCCGGAAGCGGACGCTGAGGACCGCATCGACGACCTCCTGGACCGATTCTCGCTGTCCGGCGACGCCGACAAACGCATCTCCGCGTACTCCAAGGGGATGAAACAGAAGGTCGGCATCATCCAGGCGATGCTCCACGACCCCGACGTGCTCTTCCTCGACGAACCCACGTCCGGGCTCGACCCGCGGGCCGCCCGCACCGTCCGGGACACCATCGCGTCCCTCGCAGACGGCGACGCCACCGTCTTCCTCTCGACGCACATCCTCCCGGTCGTCGACGAACTCGCGGACACGATCGGCGTGCTCTACGACGGCCAGCTCGTCACGGAGGGCGCGCCCGACCACCTCAAGTCGCGGGCCGAATCCGGCGACGAACGCACCCTCGAAGACGTCTTCCTCGAGGTCACCGGCGGCATCGGCGACAACGGCGACGAGCGGCCGGCCAGCACCGAGGAGGCGTGACCGATGCCGGGGTTCCCGGACGCCCGGCACGCGGTCCGCATCGCGGTCAACGAACTCCGCGTCGGCTGGCGGAAAGTCCGCGGGAAGAGCACGGTGCAACTGCTCGCCGCGGCAGCCGCGATTCTGTTCGGGCTCGTGTTCACGGCGGCCGCCGCGTGGGGTGCCCACATCGCCGGCGCCACGCTCGCCGAGAATCCCGACGACGCCGCGACCCTCGCGGGCCTCGTCCCGCGGCGAGTCCGACGTTCCACGTGTTCATGGCCCGCCTACCTCACCGCCATCCAGCTCGGCGACATCGACGCGCGCGACGGCTACCTCACGACGATTCCCGCGCGTGACGTGGTCGGCGGCCTCCTGCTGGCGGGATACGTCCGCGTCGTCGGCTACTTCGCCGCACCGCTCGTGGTCGCTGCGGCGGCGTTCGCCGTCGGTGCCGGCGCACCACTTGCGTTCCCCGCTCGCGACGCTGGCCGTGTTCGCGCTCACCGCGACGGCGTCCTCGTGCTT
>NZ_WUUU01000198.1 GCF_009831555.1 Halobacterium bonnevillei
GCGGCTCGTCGGCGACCCGCCGGTGGTGGCGCTGGACGAACCCACGAGTGGCCTCGACCCCGACCTCGCCGACCATATCTTCGACGTCGCCGAAGACATCGTCGCCGACGACCGCGTCGTGCTCCTCACGAGCCACGACCTCGCGGCCATCGAAGCGCGCGCGGACCGCGTGTTGTTGCTCTCCGGCGGCGAGTTCGTCCTGGACGGCGCGCCAGACTCGGTCCTCGACGCCACCGGCGCGGAGACCCTCCGCGAGGCGTTCTCCGTCGCCGTCACCGGGGAGGACCGTGCAGCGGTCGGCCAGCCGGCGCCGACCGGGGGTGACGACTGATGCGGCGGTACGACCGCGTGTTCGTCGTCGTCGAGCGGGAACTCCGGACGCTCGTCCGGAGTCGGATGGCGGTCGCGGTCGCCCTCGCGTTCTTCGGGGTCGTCGTCGGCCTCGGGGGCGCGTCGATGGGGTCGCCCGGCGGGTACGTGTCGCTGACCTACGACCTCCTGTTGCCGGTGGAACTGCTGGTCCCGGCCGTGGCGTTCGCGTACGTCTACCGGTCCGTACGCGGCGACGACGAACGCGGCGAACTGGACGTAATCCGGACGTACGACGTCTCGCGGCTCGACTACGTGCTCGGCGTGTTCGTCGGGCGGAGCCTGTTCCTCGTCGTCGTGGTGCTCGTGTCGCTGGGCGTGGCGGGCGTCGTCGCGAGCCTCGGGGCGGAATCCACCGTGACGTTCTTCGCGACGCACACCGCCGGCGACACGCCCCTCGTCTACGCTCGGTTCGTGCTGTTCGCGACGGCGTACGCGCTCGTGGCCGCCGCTGTCGCGCTGTCGGTGTCTGCGGCGACGCGCACGAAACGCGAGGCCCTCGCCGCGAGCATCGCCGCGATCGTCGTCCTCGCGGTGGGACTGGACCTCTCGCTGGTCACGCTCGTCTCGATGGACGTCGTCAGCGCGGACGGCATCGCCGTGTTCAACGGCTTGAGTCCCGCGAGCGCGTTCCGCGGCCTCGTGCTCGAAGTCGCGATACGGCCGGCGCTGGCAGCCAGCCCGTCCGCGGCGACGGCCGCTCCGGCCGTGAGCGCTCTCGGCCTGCTCGGGTGGCTGGTCGCGGGGCTCGGTTCCGCGACACTCGCGGTCTGGCCTGACACGTCACAGTGACACAACGCAACAATGAACGTGACCAGTACGCTCTCGACACTCGAGGTGGCGTCGCGCGCCGACTACCCGCACTGTCGTAGCGACGGCCTCCCGCGCTCCGGGGCGCACCCGCTCCGATGCGCCCGCTGGCGGACGCGTGTGGAACTCGGCGACGCGACGTCCACACGGGGGGTACCGCCATGCTAGACCCGGTGCTAGCGAGCCGGCTCCAGTTCGCAGTCACGACGATCGTCCACATCATCTTCCCCGTGATGAGCATGGGGCTGGCGCCGTTCCTCGTCTACTTCACGTACAAGGAAATCCGGACGACGGACCCCATCTACGAGCAACTCCGACGGTTCTGGGTCCGCATCTTCGCCGTGAGCTTCGTCGTGGGGACGGTGACGGGACTGGTGCTGGAGTTCGAGTTCGGGACGAACTTCGCGGCGTTCTCGACGACGGCGGGCGAGCTGTTCGGCGGCCCGTTGGCCACCGAGGGGATGATGGCGTTCATGCTCGAGGCGACGTTCCTCGGAATCTTCGTGTTCGGCCGCGAGCGCGTCTCCGACGCGCTGTATTTCCTCTCGAGCGTTGCTGTTGCGCTCGGAACGTGGCTGTCCGCCGTCTGGATTCTCGTCGCGAACTCCTGGATGCAGACCCCCCGCGGCTACGAGATCGCCGTCGAGGGCGGTCAGCAGGTCGTGAAACTGACTGACCCCATGGCGGCGTACTTCAATCCGCGCTTCCAGTACATGTTCCTCCACATGCAGAACGCGGCCGTCGAGTCGGTCGCGCTGTTCATGGCGGGCGTCGCCGCGTACTACGTCTTCCGGCACCACGTCTGGGGGTACCCGGTCGAACACCCCGAGTTCTGGCAGACCACGCTGAAGATCGCGCTCGTGGCGCTCGTCGTCACCGCGCCGCTCCAGGTGCTGCACGGCGACCTGTACGCGCGCCACGTCTACGAGACCCAGCCCCAGAAGTTCGCCGCGATGGAAGCCCTCTGGGAGACCGACAGCTACGTCCCCGAGTACATCGTCGCGTTTCCGGCCGACCTCAATCAGTTGCTCGACCCGCGAACCAAGGAGCTGTTCGGCATCGGTATCCCGGGCGGCGCGTCGTGGCTCGCCAGCGGCGGCGACCCACAGGCGACGATCCGCGGGCTGGAGTCGTTTGACACCGAAGCCCCGCCCGTCGCCATCGTCTTCTGGTCGTTCCGCGTCATGGTCGGACTCGGCTTCTGGTTCATTCTGCTCGCGTTCTGGGGCGCCTACCGGTGGTGGAGCGGCGACCTGTACGAGGACGACCTCCTGCACAAGGCGTTGATGGGGTCGTCGCTGCTCGGCATCGTCGCCGTCGAAGTCGGGTGGATCGTCACCGAGGTGGGGCGGCAGCCGTGGGTCATCCAGGACGTCATGCAGACCTCGGACGGCGTCTCGCAGGGCCTGACGAGCGCCGAGGCGACGTTCACGCTCGCGGGGTTCGTCACGGGGTACGTGCTCCTCCTCGCGCTGTACTCGTACGTGGTCACACGACTCATCCGAGCGGGGCCGCCAGCGGGCGACGACCTGCGGAGCGCGTCGGACGAACCCGCTCCCTCGGAGGTGTCCGCCGATGAGTAGTGTCGCGTCGCTGGCGTCGGCCCCCCTGTTCGGGCTCCCGCTCCCGGAACTGTGGTTCGCGTTGCTGTTTTTCATCTTCGGGATGTTCCTGTTCCTGGACGGCTTCGACTTCGGCATCGGTATCCTGTTCGCGACCCGCGACGACCCCCACGAGGAGGCGGTGTTGCTGTCGGTCATCGGACCGTTCTGGGACGGGAACGAGGTGTGGCTGGTGGTGTTCGGCGGCGCGCTGTTCGCGGCGTTTCCGGCGGTGTACGCGAACCTGTTCAGCCGCTACTACCTGCTGATGTTCGCGATCCTCGCGGCGCTCGGGCTCCGCGGGCTCGCGCCCGAGATGTACGAGGAACGCGAGGACGAGCAGTGGCGCCGGTACTGGGGATACGCGTTCGTCGTCGGGAGCGCCACGACTCCCTTCCTCCTCGGCGCGTTCGTGTTGAACTGGCTGGTCGGCGCGGCGTCCATCGTCACGCTCACTGGCGCCCTCGGCGGATTGGCGGTCGTCGCGCTGACAGTCGCCGACGGCGCCGCGTTCCTCGGCCTGAAGACGCGCGGGTCGCTCCGGGACGACGCGAGCGCGTTCGGCGTCAGGGCGGCAGTCTCGTACCTCGTGCTGGTCGTTGCGACGCTCGCGGCCGTCTACGCGACGGCACCGGACCTCAGACCTGCTCTCGCTCACCCCGTCGTCGTCGCGCTCGTCGTTTTCACGGTCGTGCTGACGGCGGGCTACGTCGTCGCCGTGCGCGGGCAGCGCTACTACGTCGCGTTCGCCGCCGTCGCGGGACTCGTCGCCGGCCTCGTCGCGCTGGTCGCCGTCGCGATGTTCCCGTACGTCGACCGCGCGACCGGAATCACCGTGTCGGAGGGAATCGTCTCGACGCTCCCGCTGAACCTCATGACGATCATGGCTGCCGTCCTGCTGCCGGTCGTCCTCTCGTACTTCGCGGTGCTGTACTCCGTGTTCAGCGGGCCGCTCGACGAGGAGGAGGCGTATGGGTGAGTCGGTGCCGAGCGAGTCGCCGCCCCCGGAACCGCACCTCGGCTCGCGCATCGTCGTGACGTGGGTGGAGTTGACGATTGCGGGACTGGCGGGCGGCATCCTGGGGACGACGGTCGGCGGCCCGCCGGGACTCGTCGTGTACTTCGCGACGACGCTCGTGTCAGTGGCGATCCTCTTGTACAACGTGAACGAACTGATACGGCGCTGGACGCTGCGACGCCCGGAGGGCGCGACGACGCTCGACGAGGACTGACCCCCTCGGACCCCGGGATTTCACGGATTGCACAATACTAATACATACTGCGCACGTACGCCCACGCATGCGTGCAGTCTACGCCACCGACCTGTCGGACGCGATCGAGACCGCGATCAACTCCCGGACCTGCCTGGAGTGCCTGCAGCGGTACGGCATCGAGGAAATCGAACTCGTGACCGTCACCAGCCCGAACGTCACGGCCGGCGTGCCGACCGGCGGCATCGGCAAACAGACCGAGCGCGCGCTGGACCGCCAGCGCCAGATCCTCGAGGACGCCGGCTTCTCGGTCACCGAGCGAGCGGTCCGCGGGACGCCGCACCGACGCATCAACGGGGTCGCCGAGCAGGTGAACGCCGCGCTCATCGTCGTCGGGTCCCGCGGCCAGAGCCCCCTCGAACAGCGCTACATCGGGAGTACCGCGCGGAACGTCGCACGGACCGCCGTCCGGCCGCTGCTCGTCCAGCGCATCAGCGGCCGCGACGACCACCACGAGGTCGAACGCGAGCACCTCTTCGAGCGCGTGCTGTACGCGACGGACTTCTCCGAGAACGCCCAGCACGCCTTCGAGCAGTTCGAGTACCTCCAGACCCCGACCCAGGAGGCCACCCTGCTGCACGTCGCACCGCCGGGCCGACGCGCGGACAGCGAGACCGACCGCGTCCAGGACGCCGAAGGGCGACTGGCCGAATTGGCCGACGAACTCGAGCAGATGGGCATCGACGCGACCACCGCGGTCCGCGAGGGCGAAGCCGTCGAGGAGATTCTGGCGGCCGAAGCCGAATTCGACCCCACGACCGTCCTCATGGGGTCCCGCGGGCAGAGCCGGCTCCGCCGGCTCCTGCTCGGCAGCACCTCAGAGGACGTGATTGCGCGGGCGAACGCGAACGTGCTTGTCGTGCCGCCGGCGCGCGTTCCGTAACTGACGCCGTCGGGGCCGTTACGCCGGCGCGCGTACGCTACTGACGGTTCCCGGTTCCGTGCGTCGCTCCGAGACGACTATCAGCAGTCCGCAGTCGGGTTCTCCAGAAGCGATTATGCGAGCGGCGCCGACTCGCGCCGTCCGTCTCTCGGTCACCACTCCGACGCCAGCGCCGACAGCAGCCGGTCGACCTCGGCGCTGGTGTTCACGGCGTGCACGGACGCGCGGATTGCGTCCGGGTCGGACAGCGACCGGACGACGATGCCGTCGTCGGCGAGCCGGTCGACCGTGCGCGGGGTCGTCGACGTCTATCGTCACCAGACCGGACTCGGGGGTCGACGGGCTCAGCAGCCGCTCGTCCGGAACGCCGTCGGCGAGTCGGCCGGCGAGTTCCC
>NZ_WUUU01000199.1 GCF_009831555.1 Halobacterium bonnevillei
GCGATCCGAGGAGTTCGCGTCGAGTAGCGTGGGCGCGGGCGGCGTCAGCCGGGTCGCGAACCCGGACGCCGCGCGGCGGGAACACGAACCGCGACCCGGCACGGCCGCAGTCCGGGCACTCTACGGCGAACATGCCGTCGTCGTAGGTCGCTTCGAACGCGACGCCGCACGTCGGGCAGTCGGCGTCCACGGGCGTCGGGTCGACGGACGCCGACGGCGCGAACGTCTCGGACTGGACGGCGTCGACGACGGCCACGCCGGCCGGCGTGAGCCGGTAGCCGTCCTCGGTCTTCTCCACGAACACGTCCGTGAGCCGCTGGAGGTGGTAGTTGAACCGCCCGGAGTCCCGCACTCCGATTGCGTCCTTCAGCGTGGCGTACGACACCGCGTCGTGACGGCCCTCCAGCCACAGTGCCCGGAGCAGTTCGACCCGGACGGGGTCCGACAACCGGTTGAACGCGTCAGCGGTGGCTTCGAAGTCCGGCACGGTCATTGGCGGGTCTACGGACACCGCCCGCATAGAAGGTGGTGTGAACGTCTCTTCACTCGGCGTTCGTGACTTCGTTCGTCTCCAGCCACTCCTCGAAGTCGACGAAGCAGTCCACGCAGAGCCGCCCCGTAACGTTCTCCGAGTCGTCGTGAATGGCCTCGAAGACGTATCGCTGGTGGCGGGGCTGTTCCGGTTTGAGCTTCGTCCCGCACTTGTCGCAGTACTCGACCATAGGGGTCGGATATTCCCCTCGGAGACGGAAAAGCCGGATGGCCGCGGGGACTACCAGCGGGCGAGGTCGGTCAGTCGGTCGACGCGACTACTCGTCGCGGAGTTCGTGGAGGCGCTCGCGGCCGGGTGCGATGAGTTCGTCGAGGGAGTCGGCGAGCGCGCCCTTCGCGTCCGCCGGGTGGAGTTCCCCGGACTCGAGGTCCGCGGCGAGCGCCTCGTAGTCCTCGTAGCGGAGGTCGCCGCCGTACTCGTCGGGGCGCTCGACGACGACTGCCTCGAACCGCGGGAACACGTGGTACTGGAACAGTTCGAGGACGGGATTGACGAGGTCGCCCTCCGGGTCGCGGGTCGGCGGACAGAACGCCGAGTTGACCTTCTCCCGGAGGTCCTCCGCGGTGTCCTCCATGGAGATAGTGACGCCCTGGCTGGAGGACATCTTCCCCTCGCCCGTTTCGAGGTCGCCGATGATGGGCGTGTGGAGCGCGGGGCGCTTCTCGTAGCCGAGGCTCGGGAGTTCCTCCCGGGCGAGCATGTGGACCTTCCGCTGGTCGATGCCGCCGACCGCGAGGTCCAGGTCGAGGTACTCGATGTCCAGCGCCTGCATCAGCGGGTAGACGACGTGGCTGACCTTCACGGTCTCCCCGCTCTGTATTTCGGCCATCGCGCGCTTCGCGCGGTTCAGCGACGTCGCGAGTTCGAGTTCGTGGAGGTCGAGTTCGTAGTCGTCGTCGAGCTGGTAGTCGCTGCCGAGCACGAACTCCGTGCTGTCCTCGTCGAGCCCGTACGCGAGGAACTGCGCTTTCATCTGGTCGGCGGTGTCCCGGATCTCCTCGAACGTGCCCTTGCCGTTGAGGTACGCGTGGACGTCCGCCAGCAGCACGACGACCTCCATCCCGGCGTCCTGGAGGTCGATGAGTTTGTTCGCGGTGAGCAGGTGTCCGATGTGGAGGACGCCCGACGGCTCGTAGCCGACGTACACCCGCTTCCCGTCGGGGTCGTCGGCGAGCGCGCGAACCTCCGCCTCCGTCACGACTTCCTCGACGTTCCGCGTGACGAGTTCGTAGGTGTCCATGCTCGGGGAGAGTCGGCACGCCGGGTTAAGCGATTTGGAACCGTGCCAACCGTTCAGGGCCACGATACCGCTGCCGACCGACCAATCCATGCGCTCGGGCCGTCCGAACAGTCAGCGCAGTCAGCCCCACCGACCAACCGACAGCGGGCGGGACTGAAAGGGGCGGCCTGCTTCGCGAAGCCCGGTGACGCAGGCACGCGACTGGGCGGAGCGCGCGCAGCGAGCCGCGCGAGCGAAGCAGGCCGGGGCTTTCGCTGCGGAGAAATCTACGGGCGACCACTGCGGTGCTGGAACAGCCGCAGCGACTAGTCGCGGTCGGCGCGGTGTTCGCTGATGATGGAGTCGACCATGCTCTCTTTCTGTTCGCGTTCGCGTTCGACTTTCCGGTCGCGCCAGTCCTCGACGACGGCCCGGACGTCGGGTTCGCTGGCGAGCGCGAGTTCGTCGACCTCCCGGATGCGCACGTCGTCGGCGGGGCCGACCGGGATGTCGTGCTGGAACAGCACCTGGTCGGCGGCGTCCGAGAGCCCCCCGGAGCGCAGGACGACGCGGGGTTCGAACTCGGCGAGGAGTTCGGCCGTCGACCGGCCCGCGCCGGAGGCGTCCCGGAGGTAGACGACGTCGCCGGCGGCGATGCCGTACTCGTCGTGGGCGGCTTCGATGGCGTCGACGGTGAACTGGTCGACGGGCTTGACCGCGACCAGGTCGTCGCTGCCGTTCACGTCCCCGAGGTTGGAGTGGTCGAGCTTCCAGAGGTCCTTGAGGCGTTCGAGTTTCGCCTCGAGTTCGTCGGCGCGCTCGCGTTCTTCGTCGAGTTCGGTTTCGAGGCGGTCGTTCTCCCATTCGAGCTGCGTGACTTCGCGGCGCTCCCGGGCTTCCTGGCGTTCCTCGCGGCGGGCGTCGGAGAGTTCCTCCTCGTACTCGGCGAGCTCGTCGTCCTTCTCGGCGAGTTCGGCTTCCAGGTCCGCGACGTGGTCCTGGAGGCGCTGGACCTGGGCTTCGAGGTCCTTGATGCGTTTCTCGTCGTCGCTGAGCTCCCGGGGTTCGTGTTCGACAGCGTCCTCCTCGGGTTCCTCGGTGGCGGTGAGGTCGTCCAGGACCGCAGTGAGCGGTTCGTCGTTGCCGACGACGCGCGCGACGACTTCGCCGCGGTCGAGTTCCCGCGGCGTCTCCTCGGTGGCGCGCCGGATCTGGTCGGCGTGGTCGTCCCGCGCGAACAGCGCGGCCGCCATGGCGTCGCGCTGGTGGTCGTCCTCGTAGCCCTCCTCGCGGGTGCGGTGCTGTTTCTCGTCGATTGGGAGGTCGCTGTCGGGCTCCCAGCCCGCCGCGTCGAAACTCGCGCGGATCTTCTCGACCGTGTTCGGCATCGGCGTGACGTCCGCGGCGACGACGACCGGGCGGCCGCGTTCGATGATCCACTCGATGACGTCGGCGGTGTCCGCCGTCCGAGTGCTCATCACGTCGAGGACGCGGCCGTCGAGCGCGACGAGCGCGACGGCGGTGGTGGTGCCGGGGTCGACGCCGACGAACACACGGTCGCGGCGGCGCGCGAGCGGCCGGAACTCGATGCCGTCCCGGCGCACCGGCTCGACGACGACGCGGGTGTCTCCCGAGCGCCGGTCCGTCACGGGAATGTCCTCCGGCCTGGCTTGCACGGTGAACACGGCGTTGGCGAAGCCGCCGTACTTCTCCGTGACGTCGCGCTCGTACTCGAGGCCGGCGTCGTCGAGGTCGGATTCGACGTCCCGCGCGACGCGCTTCACGGAGCCGTGGATGCGGCGCGTGAACCGGTCCTCGCTCCAGCCACCGCCGCCGCCAGTCGACCGGCCGCGGGCGACCTTGACGGTTGTCTCGTCGGTGAACGCCGACACCTCGTAGCCGACGTTGCGCGCCGCGAGGCGCGCCGCTGCCTCGGCTTCCTCCATCGCGGGTTTGCCGTACGGGACGCCGTGGCGTTTGGCGACCCGCGAGAGGGGTTCGGGGCGTTCGTCCCCGGTCACCTGCACGAGTTTCGTCTCCTCCGGGAGGCCGCGGAGGAAGTGCACGAGCTGGTCCTTGTCGGCCGCCAGCTCGTACATGTTGTCGGTCGCGAGAATCGCGGGCGCCTCGTCGTCGACGCGGCGCAGGAGCTTCCGGCGGCTGACTACGTCGCGTTCCACGACCTCGCCGTCGAAGACGACGAGTGCGTACGAGGGGGCGTCCCCGCGCACGTCACCACTCTGCACGTCGACGCCGAAGACGCTGGCGTCGAGGGCACTCGTGCGGGTGCTCACGTCTACGGATTGTAGGGTACGACGGCTAATAAGTGCACGGCGGAGTGGCGAACCGTCACACGCACCCCAGGGCATCCCACCGAGCGTGACCCGAACCCGGGCGCTCGAAAACACGTAAGTGACACGCTCGTGAACATCGTTTGGAGGCTACGACTCCGGACTCGGAGCGTAGTCACTCGCGCAATGTCCCTGGGAGACGTCATCGACGCGGCGCGCCGCCGCCGGAAAACACTGGTCGTGCACGCGCCTGACAGCGACCCGGACGTCAGCAGCGTCACCGACCGCTTCGACGGCCGCAACGTCGACGTGGTGGTCGAGGACGTCCGAGCGGACGAGCCGGAGCCCTACGTCGAAGTCCTGGAGAACGGGCAGTTCCGCGCCGTCGTCAGCCTCGCTGACCTCCGGTCGTTCCTCGAACCGCCGATCGAGGACCCCGGAACCTACCCGCGGGCGCACAACGCGCTCCACGAACTCCTCGACGACTCGGTGTTCGCGACCCTGTCCCGGCGCCAGTTGCTCGCGACGTCGCGAGAGATCGAGGACCGCGCCTACCGGACCGGCAGCGGCGAACTCCACGCCGGCTTCCAGTCGCAGGCCGCATTCGAACCGCAACGCGCACTCTACAACCGCCTCGCGAACGATACTGACCTCGGCGTTCACGTCCACCTCGTTCCTGACCCCGGCGGGGTCCCGGATACTGGCGCCACCGTTCACGAGAATCCCCATCCCGACGTCGGCCGGTACTGGTTCCTTGCGTACGACGGCGGCCAGACCGGCCAGCAGTGCGCGCTCGTCGCCGAACAACGCGGCAGCGACGCCTACCACGGCGTCTGGACGTACGACCGCGAACTGGTCGCGACGGCGCTGTCCGCAATCGACGACCTCTCGGGGTACAGGCCAGCCTGACGGTCGGCAGTTCCCAGACGGCGCTGAGCCAGTCGGCGTCCGGAGAGGGGACTAGAAGTCGCCGCTGTCAGTCGGCGTCCGGGTACGGGACGTCGTACTCGAGGCCGTCGTGGGCGACGAAGACCGTCCCGTCGAAGTCCACGGCTTCGGCGTCCTCGCGGATCTCCCTGGCGTCTCCGGCGTACCGCGAGGAGATGTGGGTGAGTGCGAGCGCGCTCGCGCCGGCCCGGGCGGCGATTTCGGCGGCCTCGCCGGCGGTCGCGTGG
>NZ_WUUU01000200.1 GCF_009831555.1 Halobacterium bonnevillei
CGGCGCCCCCACTGGGACGGCCGCCGCGCACCATCGTCGGCATGACCCGCGGCACCCAGCGCGAGCACATCGTCCGCGCGACCCTGGAGTCCATCGCCTACCAGACCCGGGACATCGCCGAGGCGATGGAGGCCGACTCCGGCGTCGAGACCACGTCGCTGCGCGTCGACGGCGGCGCCGTCAAGAACAACTTCCTCTGCCAGCTGCAGTCGGACATCATCCAGACGGACATCGTGCGCCCCCGGGTGGACGAGACGACGGCGCTCGGCGCGGCCTACGCCGCCGGGCTCGCAGTCGGGTACTGGGACACCCTCGACGAACTCCGCTCGAACTGGCAGGTCGACGAGTCCTTCGAACCCGAGATGGACGCCGAGGAGGCCGACAGGAAGTACAGCCGATGGGGCGACGCCGTCGAGAAGTCCCTTGACTGGGCCCGAGAGGACTGACGTGGACGAACCAACCCTGGCGGGTGAACGGCGACCCGGCCGCGAACCCGTCAGTTCCGACGGTGGACGGGCGGGAACGACCCCGGCCCTTTTTACTGTGTGGCTGGTACCGCTGATAACGAACGCCCCGATTCCACATGGACATCGACGCGAGGATTGAGCGGCGACGGCGACGGGACGAAGGCCCCCGCCTGGTGCAGGACTACGAGTCACTGTCCCCGGTCGCACACATCGAGGAGCCGTCCGACCGCGGGCCCGTCCTCGAGCAACTGCTGGACCACCTCGACCCGGTGTTCGACGGTCGCTTGCCGCCGAACGCCTACGTCCACGGCCCGTTCGGCTCCGGGAAGACCGCCATCGTCACGGCGCTGTTCAGCCACCTCACCGAGCTGTCCACGCGAGCGCAGTCAGTAATCTACACCAGCACGCGCGCGGAGTCCACGAGCGCGCCGGAGTTCGTCTACGTCGACGTCCGGGAGACGACCAGCGAGTTCGCGTTCTACCACAACGTCCTCGACGCGCTCGTCGAGGAGTCCGTGCCCGAACACGGCATCGGGACGGCCGAAATCCGCACCCGACTCCACGACGTCCTCAGAGCGTCGCGTGCTGGCGTCGTCGTCGGCGTCGACCACGTGAGCGACCCCGACGGCATCGACAGCGGCGACCTCGTCGGTCTGTTCGCGGGACTGCCGAGCAACGTCAGCTGGCTCGCAATCGGCCGCGAGCGCCCGAGGACGTCGCGTTGACCGAGTACACCGCCCGCACCATCGGCGTCGAAGCCTACCAGCGCCAGATGCTCGTGGACGTGTTGATGACGCGCGCGTCGGCCGGCCTCTCGCAGCGAGCGCTCGACCACGACCTGGCGCGCCGCATCGCCGACTGGGCAGACGGGAACGCTCACGACGCGCTCACCGCGCTGTTCGTCGCCACCGACCACGCGAACGCCGCCGAGCGACAGCGGCTCACAGACGCGGACGTCACAGCGGCGCTCGCGGAGATTCCCCAGCCGTCCGTCTCGATGGGACGCGTGCTCGCGCTCCCCCAGAACAAGCAACTGGTCCTCCGTGCGCTCGTCGACCTCGAGGACGGTGACCGCGCGTCGGTCGCCGCGACCACGGAAGCAATCAGCGGGGCGCCGGACGTCGACCTCTCGCGGGGCACGGTCAAGCGGTACCTCTACGAGATGGCGGAAACCGGCGTCGTCGAGCGCGTGCAGGCGGACGCCGGCGCGGGGAAGGGGCGGCCGCCGAGTCGCGTCGAACTCCGGTTCTCGCCGACCGCGTTCCGGCGGCTCTACGACCTCCAGCAGTAGCGACAGGGGTTCGCGAGCCCCGGCCCGGTCCGCCCGGCCCCGCCAGCGCCGCCACCGAAGCACGTATTTGTTCACTGTCGCAATGGCGAGTGTGAGTATAGAAGACGGCGACCGAGTGCAGCTCGGGTACGTCGGGCGCTTCGAGGGCGGGAGCGTGTTCGCGACGTCCGACTCCGAGGTCGCCAGCGAACACGGCCTGACCGAGGCGCAGGGCAAGGGTCCCGAGGAGTACGGGCCGCTGTCGTTCACCGTCGGGCGCGGCGAGGTCATCGCGGGCCTCGAGGAGGCCGTCGTCGGGATGACCGTCGGCGAGGAAGCGACCGTAACGGTTCCGCCAGAGCAGGCGTACGGCGACCGCGACCCGGAGCACGTCCGGGAGTACGACCCGGAGACGTTCGAGGGGATGGTCGGACGCCCGCCCGAGGTGGGTCTCCACGTCGAAGCCCGGAACGACCGACACGGCGACGTCGTCGCCGTCTCCGAGGACGCCGTTACCGTGGACTTCAATCACGAACTCGCGGGGAAGACGCTCGTCTTCGACCTGGAGATTCTGGCAGTCGAGTGACGGCCGGGCCGCGTGGCGAGGGGCGACGCGGCTCGCGATGATACGACAGCGTAGCGAACGCGCGGGAGGCTGACTCCCCCCATCGCCTGTGGGCTCCAGATCGACGCACTGAACCCCAGAAGCGGCCGCAAGGAGGGCGGAGAGCCGGGAGAGGGGCCGATGATGTTCCGCACCAAATATTTACGTAGTGGTAACTGCAACGACCCGTCAATACGCGGTATGATAGCTATTGACAGTGCCCTGCACTGGGCGAACGCGCTGGCGCAGGTGGTCCCCAGAGGGACGCGGGCGTACGTCTTCGACCGCATCTACACCGTGTTCCTCCTGCTTGGGACGCTCGTCGGCATCGTCGTCATCGCGTACATGCTCCACAAGGCGTACAAGTACCGGGCGTCCCGGGCGAGCGGCGACGACTACGACCGCCCGGAAGTCGGGGAGCTCCCCGAGGGCGGCGGGGGCGGACGCAAACTGTTCGTGTCGTTCGCGCTCAGCGCCATCATCGTCATCTCACTGATCTCGTGGACGTACTTCACGCTCCTGTACGTCGAGAACCCGGACGACGCCACCGAGGAGGAACCCCTGGAGATCGAGGTGGTGGGCAACCAGTTCTACTGGGAGTTCGTCTACCCGAACGGCTACACGGAACGCGGGACGCTGCGCGTCCCCGAGGACAGGCGCGTGCAGTTGACGGTGACCTCCGAGGACGCGTTCCACAACTTCGGCATACCTGAGTTGCGAGCGAAAGCCGACGCAATCCCGGGCGAGGAGACGAGCACGTGGATGATGGCTGACAACACCGGCACCTACGAGGCGCACTGCTACGAGCTGTGCGGCTCCGGACACTCCTACATGGACGCCACCGTCGAAGTGATGGAGCCAGCCGACTACCAGGAGTGGTACGCAGACACCCAGAACGAGAGCTCGGCGACCGACGAGACGGCGAGCGCGAGCGTCGCGCTCGCGGAGGTGTGACGAATGACGACTGACCCACAACCAGGAGACGACGCGAGTACCGCCGACGAACCGGACGAGCGAACACGGACCGACGACGGCGTCACGGACGAACCGGACGGACGTGCGCGAACCGACGGCGGCGTCACCGACGATCCAGACGAGCAGGCACGCACCGACGGCGGCGTCGCCCACGAGGACGCCGCCGAGGACCACGACGACCACGCGTTCCCACCGACGAGCACGGTGAAACGCTGGTTCGTCACGACCAACCACAAGGACATCGGCCTGCTGTACCTCGTCACGTCGCTCCTGTTCCTCGCGATGGGGGGAATCCTGGCGCTGCTGGTGCGCACCCAGCTGTGGGTACCGCGGGCGCCCGGCACCGGGCCGCTGTCGCAACTGGCGTACAACCAGGCGGTGTCCATCCACGGCCTCGTGATGGTGTTCTGGTTCCTGTCGCCGTTCGCGTTCGGGTTCGCGAACTACGTCGTCCCCCTCCAGATCGGCGCGAAGGACCTCGCGTTCCCGCGGCTGAACGCGCTCAGCTACTGGCTGTACCTCGCATCGGGCATCCTCCTGGGCGTGTCGTTCTTCCAGGGCGGCTCGTTCGCCGGCGGGTGGACGATGTACGCGCCGCTGAACCTCCCGACGTTCACGCCGAGCGTCGGCGGCAGTTCCGCCATCCTCGCGCTGACGCTGTTCGTCGTCTCCGTCACCGTGGGGTCGGTGAACTTCCTGACGTCAATCCACCGGATGCGCGCCGAGGGGTTGACGCTGCGCCGCCTGCCGCTGTTCACGTGGACCATCCTGCTGACGGTGTGGATGATGCTGTTCGCGTTCGCGGCGCTGCTGGCCGCGCTGATGATCCTGTCGGCGGACCGGCTGCTCGGCACGACGTACTTCGCGACGGAGGCAGCCAACGGCGCGCTGCTGTGGACGCACCTGTTCTGGTTCTTCGGCCACCCCGAAGTCTACATCGTGTTCTTCCCGGCGGTGGGCGTGATGGCGGAGACGTTCCAGACGTTCACGGGCCGGCGCATCGTCGGCCGGAAGTGGTTCATCGCGGCGATGGTGCTGGTCGCGCTGCAGAGCTTCATCGTCTGGATGCACCACATGTTCCTGACGAGCATCAACCTCCAGATCAAGACGCTGTTCATGGCGACCACCATCGGCATCTCGCTGCCGTTCGACCTGATGGTGTTCGCGCTCATCTACACGATGGTCAAGGGCAGAATCAGGTTCAAGACGCCGTTCCTGTTCTCCTTCGGCGGCCTGCTGTTGTTCATCCTGGGCGGCATCACCGGCGTGTTCCTCGGCGCCGTCGTCCTCGATTACGAGTTCCGGGGCACCTACTGGGTCGTCGCACACTTCCACTACGTGATGGTGGGGGGTGCTACGGCCCTCGTCGGCGGGCTCTACTACTGGTATCCGAAGATCACCGGCCGGATGTACGACGAGTTCCTCGGGAAGTTGCACTTCGCGGTGTACTTCGTCGGGTTCAATCTGCTGTACTTCCCGATGTTCGTCGCGTGGGAGACGCCGCGGCGGAACTTCGCGTACGAGGCCGGGATGACGACCTGGCACCAGCTCGCGACCATCGGCGCGGTGGTGTTCGGCGCGTCGTTCATCATCATGTTCTACAACTTCGTGAAGTCCGCGTACGCGGGCGAGGTGGTCGGCGACAATCCGTGGGAGTACTCCTCGACCGCCGAGTGGGCGGTCCCGTCGCCGCCGCCGCTCGAGAACTTCCCGGGGTTGCCGAGCTACGGGAGCGGCCGCCTGGAGTTCCTCACCGGCGACGGTGAAACCGCGGTAGAGGCCCCGTCGCCGACAGCGAGGACGCTGGCGAGCCACTCATCGTTCACGCGCCCGAGAATCCGGCGGCGCAGTGCTACCGCGAACTCGGCTACGAACTGCTCGACGAGTCGCCGCCGCTGTCGTTCC
>NZ_WUUU01000201.1 GCF_009831555.1 Halobacterium bonnevillei
CCCGCCGACGCCTCGCCCGCGTCGAGCGCCGCGAACTCCGGCAGTTCCGGCGCTGGCTTGAGCGACCAGCAACCTCCTGCACGTCTCCGTGCTGCTGTTCGTGCCGCTGCTCGTTGGGCTGGTGACGCTGCTGGCGAACAGCGTCGGCGCGGTGTCGTTCCTGCTGTTCCCGCCGCTGGCGTCGGGGACGTACACGCTGTTCTCCGAGCCGGAGGGCAGGTACTCGGACCCCCTGACGTTCGTCGGCGGGATGACCGTCGGCGCGCTCTGCGGGTGGGCGGCCCTGGAGTTCACCGCGACCGTCGTCTACGGCATTCCGCCAGGGCAGCTCGGCGTCAACGCCGGGGCTGCCGCGCTCGGCGTCCTGTTCACGGGGGCGGCGACCTGGCTGCTCGACCTCGAACTCCCGACGGCGTTCTCGACGGCGCTGCTCGTGCTCATCACCGGGACCGCGCAGTTCGCGTACGTCGTCGGGGTCGCGCTGTCGACGACGCTCGTCGCCATCGTGTTCGTGGTGTGGCGCGCGGAGGTCTACGAGCAGCGCGCACGCTACCTCTACCGGACGACCGAGGTCGACGACCACGTCGTCGTGCCGATGCGCGGGCCGGACGCCTCGAAGGCCGCGATGCTCGGCGCGCGCATCGCCGCCGCTCACGACGCCGGGAAAGTCGTGCTGTTGGACATCGTCGACGACGAAGCCATCGCGGCGGCGGAGCGCGAAACGATCGAGACCGGCGACCACCCCGACTACGTCGAGGACCCGGAATCGCCCGCCGAGGAGGAGGCTGCCGACGCCGCCGCGCGCCGCCTCGAACAGCAGGCCGCCACCATCGAGACGAAAGTCGGCGTCCCCTGCGACGCCGTCGTCGCGGTGGCCGACGGCGACGACGCGAAGACGGTGCTCTCGACGGCCGAGGAGGCGAACTGCGACCTCGTCGTCACGCCCTTCGAGTACGACGACCGCGGCGGCGTGACGCAGTTCCTGCGGTCGCTGTTCGGGAGCTCAATCGACGTCGTCGCGCTCCAGTCGGCGTCCGAGCGCACCCGCTGGAAGCGCATCATGGTCCCCGTGCGCAGCGCGTCGGACGTCGCGCACGCGATGCTGGACTACGCGGAACGCCTCGCCGGCCGCAGCGGCAGCGTCAGCGTCTGCTCGTGCATCGAGACAGAGCAGAAGCGCCGCACCGCGGAGGCGATGCTCGCGAACCTCACGGAGACGGTGAACGCGCGCTGCGAGACGCGGGTGTCGCGGTCGCCCATCGAGTCGTTCATCGAGCGCAACGACGCGCACTACGACCTCGTGTTCCTCGGCGCGAGCACGGACCGCTCCGCGGCGTCGAAGTTCTTCTCCCGGCCGACCTACGAGCGCGTCCGCGACCTGGACACCGACATCGCCGTCGTGCACACCGCGTAGCGCGGCTATGCGGCGTCTGGTTCGTCGCCGACGTCCGCGGCCTCCTGTTCGGCCGTCTGGTCGCCGAGCGCGGACCGCGCGATCAGGCGTCCGCCGATGACTGCCGGACTGATGACGGTGTCCGCGCCCGCGCGCCGGAGTTTCGCCTCGTTCTCCTGATCGCTCGCCGCGGCGACGACGCGGACGTCCTGGTGGTTCTCGCGGATCGTCAGGATGACGAGGGCGTCCTCGCCGTCGTCGTTCGTCGCAGTGACCACGGCGCGTGCGCGGTCCACGCCCGCTCGCTGGAGCGAGTCGTCGTCGGCAGGGTCTGCGACGAGCACGTTCAGGTTCCGCCCGCGGAGCACCGAAACGTCGCGATCGTCGCTGGTCAGCACGACGAACTCGCGGTTGCGGGCGGCGAGTTCGGTCAGAATCGGTTCCGTCAGGTCGCCGTAGCCCGCGACGACCACGTGGCCGTCGAGGGACTCTAGGTCGCTCTGTGTCATGCGTCCGAGGGCGCTCGCGAACCGCGCTTCGAGCGCGGGGCCGAGCAGTGCGGTGAGCGCGATGGCGAAACTCGCGGTGCCGAGCACGACCACCGACAGCGAGAACAGCCGCGCTTCCTGGGTGACCGGCGTGATGTCCCCGTAGCCGACGGTGCTGGACGTCACGAGCGAGTAGTAGAACGCGTCCAGCATCGTGGAGATGTCGGTGAAGCCGCGCTCGCCGCGGAGCGCGTACGTGCCGATGGTGCCGTACGCCTGCACGCCGAACAGGGCGCCGCCAGCCGCGAGCTGGCTGGTGGACAGCGAAATCGGCTGGTCGAAGCGGTCGCGGGCCACCGCCAGCAGCGGGAACGAGAGGACGGACAGCACGACCAGCGGCACCGAGTACGGGCTGGCCTGCACGAGTCCCTGGACGGCGGTCACCGGGAGCAGAACCATCGTCGAGTACCAGGCGGCGCGGAGGCCGCGCCGAAGGCCGAACGCGCTCATCGCCATCAGGAACCCGGTGAGCGCCCCCGTGAATCCCGCCGTCTGGCTGATTGCGGGCGGGATGTGTTCGGCCAGCGGCCCGAAGTTCGCCGTCGGGTCGACGATGCCGAGGATGCCGACGCCGACGGACAGCGCGGCGACAGTGAGCGTCACGGCGACGGCTGCACGGCCCGTCACTTGTTCGACGCCCGGGAGGTCCATACCAACACGGCCGTGACCGGGTGCCTTAACGGCAACGGCGTGTCCTTGCGAACGGAGTCGGCCCTGAGGACTGGCCGGTGTCGCGGCGGGCGGTCAGTAGAAGACGGTCTCGATGCCGTCCGCGAGCGCGTCGATGCCCGCCCGGAGTTCGTCGGCGTCCGCGATCAGCGGCGGCGAGAGCACGACCTGGATCGTCGGTCGGCCGGCGCCGAACATGACGCCGTTCTCGCGGCAGGTCCCGAGCAGGTCGTCGACGGGGTTGTCGCCGTCGTCGGTGCGCGGGTCGTGGAACGGCTCGCCGGTCTCGGGGTCGGCGAACTCGACGCCCCACTGGAAGCCGCGGCCGTGCGCGTCGTGGACGACGTCGTACTCGGCTTCGAGGTCGGCGAGGCCGTCCCGGAGCACCGGCTCGTTGGCCTGGACGTTCTCGATGACGCCGTCCGCGTAGGCGTCGATCGCTGCGTTCCCGGCGGCACAGCCGACTGGGTGGCCGCCGAACGTCTGCCCGAGGTCCATGCCCTCTTCGGCGACCATGTCGCCGATTTCCGGCGGCGCGATGACGCCCGCAAGCGGCACGTAGGCGCCGGTCACGCCCTTCGCGAACGTTATCATGTCCGGGACGACGTCCTCGGTCTCGATGCCGAACCACTCCCCGCAGCGGCCGAACCCCGCGATGACCTCGTCCGAGATGAGGAGGATGTCGTACTCGTCGCAGATGTCGCGGACGCGCTGGAAGTAGTCCGCGGGGCCGACGAACGCGCCGCTCGTGCCCGCGACTGGTTCGGTGAGGATCGCGGCGATGGAGTCGGGGCCCTCGTTGCGGATGACGAACTCGAGGTGGTCGGCGGCGAGCCGAGCGAGTTCCTCGGGGTCGTCCGTCCCGAAGGCGCGCGGAATCGGCGGGAGGAACCGGGCGGTGCCGGTCGTCTGGGCGTGCTGTTCGAGTGCGGCGCGCGTCGACGGGTCGCCCGTCAGGCTCCCCGCGCCGTACGTGCCGCCGTGGTAGGAGCGCCACCGGGTGAGCACTTTGCTCGAGTTGGTGTACTCGCGCGCGAGGTGGACGGCCATCTCGTTCGCCTCGCTGCCGGAAATCGAGAAGAACGTGTCCGAGAGGCGTCCGGGGGAGATGTCCGCGAGGCGGCCGGCCAGTTCTTCGCGGACCGGCGACCGCTTCGCCGAGGAGACGTACGGGATCGTGCCGACCTGCTCGGCGATTGCGGCCGCGACCTCGTCGTTGTCGTGGCCGAGGTTCGAACAGTAGAGCTGTGAACAGAAGTCCAGGTACTCGTCGCCGTCGTCGTCGTAGACGTAGACGCCGCTCCCCTCGACGATGGACGTGGTTTCGCTGTGGGGGTCAGACCAGTGTGTGATCTCCCTCGGTCGCTGTTCACTGCGTTCAGAGACAACCATAGTCCGCAGAATCGATTCAGGATTCATTAAGTCTTGCGCGAACAATATCTGCATTCCTCCGATATCAGGGGGATATCTTCCCCCGGAACTGTCTCGCTGCTGGGCGTTTCCCACGGGCTCCTCTCCGCTGGCTCGGCGGTCGTGCTCGTGTCTCCACTGGCTCGGCGGTCGCGCTCGCAGTCGCTCCACAGGCGGTAGGGTTTTGCCTCGGGCGCGAGTCGCCGGACGTATGGCATCTACTCCCGTGCAAGCGCTGCACGGCATCTATCTCGGGCTGCTGGCGGGCGTGATTCCGGCGCTCGTGGCGTTCGGCTTCGGGTTCCTGTTCCGGTACGTCACCGGGCTCTCGATTCCCGCATTCGGTGTCGTCGTGCTCGGCGTCGCGCTCGCGGGCGTCAACGGCGGGCTGCTGGCGTTCGCGGACCCCTCGATCACGCAGGCGGCGAACTCCACGACGCTCATCGTCGCGCTGCTCGTGGTCGCGTTGCTGACGTTCTACACGCACGCGGTCGGCGACCGACTCGGCGCGACGCTGCCGCGGCGCCTCAGCCTGCGGTCGCTGCGCGACCGAACTCTCAACGCCGAGGCAATCGACTTCGTCGGCGGCCGGAACGAGGTCTCGGTGAAGGTCGTCGGCGCCGTCCGCGACCTCGAGGGCTATCCGCCGGTGCCCGAATCGCTGCGGACCGACATCCGGAACACGAACTGGCGGTTCCCCGCGGACCTCCGGCTGTCGGAGCTCGAGAGCCGGTTCGCGGACCGACTGCGCTCGGAGTTCGACGTCCAGGAAGCGTCGGTGACGGTCGACGAGCACGGCCGCGCGAGCGTCGCCGCCGCCCCGCCGGCCGCGGGCGTCTCGAAGCGCACCCCGGTCGGGAAGCGCTCGGTGTCGGTGTCCGCCCTCCTGCCGACGGGCATCGCTCGCGGCGACACCGTATCGGTGTTGACGAGTGCGGGTCGCGTGGACGGCGCGGTGGTCTCTGCGAAGTCCAGCACGACCCAGGCCGCCCGCGAAGAGACGCCGGTGAGACCGGCGAGGACGACGAGGAAACGGCGGTGCCCGCGACGCCCGCCCCGACCACGACGGGCGGCGAGGGCCGCGTCACCGTGGCCGTCGAACGGACGGACGCCGAAGCCCTGCTGGCAGCCGACGACGCCCGCGTCGTCCGTC
>NZ_WUUU01000202.1 GCF_009831555.1 Halobacterium bonnevillei
TCAGCTCGTAGACGCCGTCGCCGTCCGCGTCCCAGCGGTACGCGACGATTTCGCCCTCGTCGGTTGAACTGGTGGCGTCCAGGGTCACGGATTCGTTCACGACCGCCTCCGCCGGCGCCGCGATGCGCGGTCCTCGAGTTCCGTCACGCGGTTCTGTAGTTCGTTCACGCGCTGCTCGGCGTCTTGCCGGTCGCGGACGGCCTCGCGTCGGCGCTCGCTCTCGGCGTCGAGTTGCGCCTGCAGCGACTCCCGTTCGCCCTCGAGTTCCTCGATGCGCTCTTTGAGTTCCGCGCGCCCGAGGAGTTCGTCCAGCATGAGCGAAAGACGGCGGTCCGGGCGCTTAGGCGTTTCTCATGCGGCTGCCGCGTAGCCTCGCTACGATTACACGGTCGCTCTCACGGCCCGTTTGGCCCGCGTTCGTTCGCCGGCGGCACCACTGCTGGCCCAGCGCCGAATAGTTTATTGTCCCGGCCGGTGTACCTACGGTCCACGAAGCGACTCTGATCATGGTCGAATTCGACATCTCGGATTCTACGCCGGTTCTCGATTCCGACGCCGACGCAGATCGCAGGTCGATCGACGAGATTGTCGACACCCCTCGCCAACGGGAGATGGTCACGCTCCTCCTCCGAACCCACGACCGGGACGCCGTCCGGAACGCCGTCGAGCAGTTCAATGGCTTCGTCCTCGACGAGATCGCGGACAACTATCTCCGCGTGAAACTGCGCGAGGTGGCTGTCGAACACGTCCGCGATCTCGATGACGTAGCGTCCGCTCAGGTGGAAGGGACGTTCGAACTGGCCAACCAGGGAAACTGAACCTCCCCGCGCAGTTTCCGTCGGGGTCGGCGTACAGGGGGGCGGTCTTCGACGCTTACCGGGCGTCACTGAACGCAGTCGATCTGGACGAGGGTGGTGCAGGGGTCGACATTGGAATCATCGACACTGTCTACGAAATCCCCGACAGCCTCGACGTCGACGTTCACGTCGAGCACAGTACCGACCTCAGCGACGACGAGCATCCGGAACAGAAGATGGTCGGCCACGGGTCGTGGGTCCTCAGAACCATCGCGGAGTTCGCGCCCGACGCGACATACCACTTCTACCGCATCGAAACAAACGAACTGGCGCTCCAGCGGGGCAGTAATACGATTCCAGAAGGGCGCCTGATCGACGCGTTCGACGCGGCGGACAGCGACGACCTCGACCTGCTGAACGTCTCCGGTGGCGTCTACCACCACCGGTGTGACAGGGAGTGTGAAATCGCAACCTTCCTTGCCGAGGACGTAGAAGGCGACCACCTCACGGTCGCAGCGGCGGGGAACCGGAACGCGAAATCCGAACTGAAACACGTCCTGTGCCCGGCTCTCCGTGAGCAGACACTCGCGGTCAGCGGCTACGTCCCCAGATGCACGCACGACTACGTCGATGACCGGAGCAGCGACCAGATCTGGGCGGACCTCACGTCGGTTCCGAAAGTCGAGAAAGTCGGGGCCCAGCAGAAAGTCTGCGGGTTCGGCCAGTGTGCGCCTGGCCACTCATGCGGGACTGCTCGGAGCGAGACCTGGTTCCCGTTGTGCGCCCTACCAGCCGGCGGAAAGCCCGACCTCCTCGCACCGGTTTACTACCCACACGTCACCGAAAAGTGGAGTTACCTGATGCCGGGGACGAGTTATGCCACGCCCGTCGTCACTGGCCTGCTCGCCGCGATACTGAGTGACGTAGACCGGGCTTTCGACGCGGCCGAACTGCTCGAGGCTGTCCGCGACACGGCTCGAACCCCAGACGACCTCGACGAACCGAACTTCTCTACAGCCCAGGCGAAGTTCGACGTGGCTGCGACTCGAGAGCAGCTCGCGGGGTCACAACCTTCTCGGTGACCGGTCGAGAATGGTCGGATAATGACCGACGCGATCGATTTGCCGACCGAGGAACTCGACGACGCCGAAACGCTGGCCGACGTTCAGGCTAACGTGGCCCGCGCGAACGAGGCCCTCGTCGCGCGAGCGGACCGTCACGACGGAGAGAGGTACGAATCAGCCGGCGTATCCTTCGACCTGGACAGCAACGGTGTCACAGAGTCACTGCAAGAGTGGCTCACAAAACTCAGGGGGAGGGTTGACGAGTTGGCCCGGGAGGAGGGCGTCGAGTCCTACACGGTGAGCGTGACGGGGGGCGTGACAGGCGTCTCGATTCAGCTGGGGATGACGTACGCGCCGGACACCGACCGGTGACCGGAGCCGTGTACGCGGTAAATCCAAGGCCGCGACGAGCGCGGATTCAGAGAGCGTCGTCCGGCCGGAACAGGCGGTGAGCAGTTCGGACGGTCACGCCGTTTCCCTGTCGTTCCTTCTGGCGGGAGTTCGACGAATCCGCGGCATGCGTGCCGTCGGTCGACAACTGGAGCAACTGCGTCGCTCGGTCCGGTTTGGCCAGGAAAACCGCCTGCTGTTGCCAGAAGTCACTGTCGTCCTGGACGTACTCGTGTGGGACCGCGAGTGTGTCACGGGGGAGGCTCTCGGAGGACGAGACTGAGAAGTGTTTGCGACCGAGTTTCATGACGATCGGGACGTCCTCGTCGGCATACAGTTGTTCTTTCACAGCGTCGTGTTGCGACTGTGGAATTGACGCCTGTTGGTCCCCGTCCGTCGGCTCGACGTACAGCCGTCCGAGGTAGTAGCCGCTTGAGAAGGCCTCGAACATGTATGCGAGTCTTTGGCACAGTCACACATAAGCGCTCCGGCGAAACCCGTAAGCCGTCGCGCAGTTCCACCGAAGAGCAGACACCCTTTTCCCCGTTCGCCGCTAACTCAAGGTGAACATGGACTCGGGGGCGCTGCTCGACATACTCGGCAACGAAAACCGGCGGCGGATCCTCCGGTTGCTCGCGCGCAAACCCTGCTACGTCACCGAGATCTCGGAGTACATCGGCGTCAGCCCGAAGGCCGTCATCGACCACCTCCGCAAACTCGAGGAGGCCGGCCTCGTCGAGTCCCAGGTCGACGACCAGCGCCGCAAGTACTTCCACATCGCCGAGAACCTCCGCCTGGAGGTCCGGCTGTCGCCGTTCGACTTCGGCGCGAAGTCGGCGTACCCCGCGAGCGCGGACCTGGACCTGACGCGCTGCCAGCACGTGTCCATCCGCATCAAGCAGGACCGCGAGGACGAGGTCTCCGACCTCGCGGGCCGCCTCCAGGAGCTCAAGGACCTCGAACGCGAGCTGTCGCTGGCCCAGCGCTGGGTGCAGGGCCGCCTCGCGGACGTCCAGAACCGGCTCGCGGACGCCGTCGGCGACGGCCACGAACGCCTCTACGCGGACGTGCTCGCGTCGCTGGCGGACGGCAACCGGACCGTGAGCGCGCTCGCCACGTCCCTGGACGCGCCCGAACCGCTCGTCGACGGCGTCCTCGAGACGCTTCGCGAGCAGGACGTCGTCGAGCAGAACGGCGGCGAGTGGTACATCGTGGACTGATCGCGAGTCAGACTGGACTGGCACGCGGTCGACAGCCCAGACCGGGCCGTCGCCGAGTAGCAATCTTTTCGTCCGCGCACGCGGAAGCACTGGGCATGAACACAGGGGACCGCGTGCGCGTCGACCGCGACGACACCACCCACGAGGGCGTGTTGCTGCCGTCTGCGTCGCCCGACCACCTCGTCGTGAAACTCGAGTCCGGGTACAACGTCGGCGTCGACCGCGACGCCGCCGACGTGGAAGTGCTTGAGCGCGACGTCTACGACGTCGAGAGCGACGGCGCCGAGGGCGCCGCCTCCGAAGTGGCGTTCGACGACGACCTCCCGACCGTCGCGCTCATCTCCACCGGGGGGACCATCGCCTCCACCGTTGACTACCGGACGGGCGCCGTCACGGCGCAGTTCGACGCCGAGGACGTCCTGCGGGCGGTGCCGGACCTCGCCGGGCGCGCGAACTACCGCGGCCGCGTCGTCGCGAACATCCTCTCGGAGAACATGGAACCGCCGATCTGGCAGGACCTCGCCGAGGCGGTCCACGAGGAGGTAGAGGCGGGCGCCGACGGCGTCGTCGTCATGCACGGCACGGACACGATGCAGTACTCCGCGAGCGCGCTGTCGTTCATGCTGGACACGCCCGTCCCGGTCGTGTTCACGGGCAGCCAGCGCTCCGCGGACCGGCCGTCCTCTGACAACGTGATGAACGCCGTCTGCTCGGTGGAGGCCGCCAAGAGCGACGCCGCGGAGGTCATGGTCTGCATGCACGCCTCCGAGAGCGACGACCGGTGCGCGCTCCACCGCGGCACGCGCGTCCGGAAGAACCACACGAGCCGCCGGGACGCCTTCGAGACGGTGGGCGGCGAGCCGCTGGGGTACGTCGACTACGACGCGGCCAGCGAGGACGCCACCGGCGACGCGCGCGGCGTCGAGTACCGCGGCGAGTACGCCGAGCGCGGCGCGACCGACCTCGACATCACCCCCGACCTGGACGCGGACGTCGAGCTCGTGAAGTTCACGCCCGGCATGGACCCCGGATTCTTCGAGGTCTGCGAGGGCAAGGACGGCGTGGTCATCGAGGGAACCGGCCTCGGGCACGTCCACACGGACTTCATCGACACCATCGAGGACCTCGTCGACGACGGCGCGACGGTCGTGATGACCAGCCAGTGTCTCGAAGGGCGAGTCTGTGACCGCGTCTACGACACGGGCCGCGACCTCCTCGACGCCGGGGTCGTCGAGGGCGAGGACATGCTCCCGGGGACAGCGAAGGTGAAGCTGCTGTGGGCGCTGGCGAACACGGAGAACCCCGCCGAGACGATGCGCACCCCGCTCGCGGGCGAGATGACCGACCGGTCGACTCCCTGGACCGCATGACACAGCAGGACCTCCGCGTCCGGCAGGCGGAACTGGACGACTACGACGACGTCGCGGCGTTCACGCAGGACACGTGGGCGGACCGCCGCGACAGCGGCGACTACATCCCGCGCGTCTTCGAGGACTGGGTGGACAGCGACGGGCCGCGCCAGCGCACGCTCGTCGTGGACGCCGGCGACGACGTCGCGGGCCTCGCGCAGTTCGTCCGCCTCTCGGAGCACGAGGCGTGGGCGCAGGGGATGCGCACGAACCCGGATTACCGGGGGCGTGGCGTCGGCCGACGG
>NZ_WUUU01000203.1 GCF_009831555.1 Halobacterium bonnevillei
CCGTCGGCGCCGGCTCATCGACGGCGTCCAGATCACGTCGCTCGCCGCGACGGCCGGCCTGCTGACTGCAACCGGATTCATGGCGTTCGGCGTCTACAGCGGCTATCCCGTCCCCGCGGCGTTCGCTACCACCGGCGCGATGGTCGGCGTCGGCCTCTCGCTGGGCGGCGACCCGGCCGTCGACACCTACCGCCGCATCGCCGTCTTCTGGGCGCTCGTGCCCCCGGTTTCGGGCGGCCTGGCCTACCTGACGGCGACCCTCCTCCGCCGTGACGACATCCCCGAAACCGTCGGCGTGCCACTTTTGGCGGCCCTCGTCGGCGGCATCGTGGCGAACGTCCAGCTGGCAATCATTCCGTCGCCGCCAGACGCGTCCCAGAGTTCCGTGGCAGCGTACGCCGGGCAGGTCGTCGACGCCCCCACTGTCGGCGGCGTCGACCTCGTCGTCGTCGCCGTGACGCTGGCCGCCGCCGCACTGAGCTTCCAGTTCATCAGGCTGCGAACCCAGCAGTCGGTCGACAAGGGCATCCGGACGTTCCTGGTCGTCCTGGGGAGCGTCGTCGCGTTCTCCAGCGGCGGCAGCCAGGTGGGACTGGCGACGGGACCGCTCGAGAACCTCTACCGCGCGGAACTCGGGCTGCCGGGCATCCTCCTGTTGGCGCTCGGCGCAGTCGGCATCCTCGGCGGCGCGTGGATGGGCGCGCCCAGACTCCTGCAAGCGACCTCCAGGGAGTACGCCCAGCTCGGCGTCAGGCGGTCCATCGCCGCGCTCGTCCCCGGGTTCGTCATCGCGCAACTGGCCATCGCGCTCGGCATCCCCATCTCGTTCAACAACATCATCATCTCCGGCGTCATCGGCGGCGGGCTCGCCGGCGGCGCCTCCGGCGTCTCCCGGCGGAAAATCGGCGTCACCATCGCGTTCTGGCTGATCACGCTCGTCGCGTCGATCACCGTCGGGTTCGGGCTCTACCGGGCGTTCGCGGCAGTGCTCGGCGGATAGGCGGGGCGTCGACTCAACGGACGACCGTGACGGTGACTGGCGCTTCCCCGACGACTTTCGTCGCGACAGTCCCGAGCAGTCGCCGAACGATGGCGTTGCGGTCGCCCCCGTGACCGCCCATCACGACGCGGTCCACGTCGTTGTCGTCGACGTACTCGAGAATCGTCTCTGCCGGGTCTCCGCCCTCCACAATTGTCTCGATGGTGCGGTCCGCGTCGTCTGCTCGCCGCCGTGCGTCCTCGACGATGGCGTCGGCTCGCTCCATTGCCTGTTCGCGCCTGTGCTCGTCAGCCTCCAGAATCCCGCTCTCGCTCATCCCAGCGTCGACCGGCGTCACGACGTTCAACACGGTCACTCGACAGTCGAACAGCTCCAGCGCCTCTTCCAGCGCGTCGTCGGCCAGCGGCGACCCGTCGAAGGGGACGAGCACGTGAGTTGGCAGCACACGTCACGTTACGCGCGGGGGGACAAATAGCTCATCGGCGACCTGCACGTTGCTCGGGCGAACAGTCACGCGCGGTCGAACGCGGATACGTAGTGTTGCGGCCGCGTTACTTGCCCTCGAACTCGGGGTCGCGGTCGCTCGTGAATGCCGCGATTCCTTCCATGATGTCCTGGGTGTTCATCAGCTGCCCGAACGCCTGGGACTCGGCCTCGAGGCCGGCCTCGGTGGAGTCGCGGCCAGCCAGCATCGCGCGCTTCGTGTACTTCTGGGCGATCGGCGGCCCCGCGGCGAGGTCGCGCGCCAGTTCCCAGGCGCGGTCCTCGAACTCGTCGACGGCGAGGACCTCGTTCACGAACCCGTACGCCTCGAGTTCGGCGGCCTCGTAGCGGTCGGCCGTGTAGATGATCTCCTTCGCGCGGCCCTCGCCGACGATGTGGCGGAGGCGCTGCGTGCCGCCCCACCCGGGCATGATGCCGAGGTCGAGTTCCGGCTGCCCGAACTCGCTGCGCTCGCTGGCGACGCGGAGGTCCGCGCACATCGACAGCTCCATCCCGCCGCCGAGGCAGTAGCCGTCGATGGCCGCGAGCACGGGGACGTCACACGCCTCAAGTTTCCCGAACGTCTGCTGGCCCTTCCGGGAGAGCTCGACGGTGTCGATCGGGTCGGCGCTGCCGGCCATCGACTGGACGTCCGCGCCCGCGGAGAACGCCTTGTCGCCGGCGCCGGTCAGCAGGATGGCGCGCACGTCGTCCTCGTCGCCGAGCACGTCGATTGCGTCTTCGAGTTCGTCGAGAAGGTCGCCGCTGATGGTGTTCATGCGGTGCGGCCGGTCGAGTTCCACGTGGCCGACGTGGCCGTCGATTTCGACCGCGAGATTCTCGTAGGCCGCAACGGCGCCCGCGTCCTCGTCGGCGGCGCCGTGGAACTGCTCGCCTTCGCTGGCGAGCCGCTCGAGTTCCGCCGCGGGTTCGTAGCGCACCGCCTCCGTCTCCGCGTAGAGGTCCGACAGCGTCTCGTAGAGGTGTTCGATGCCGGCGTTGTCGGCCATCCGCGCGGGCCCCTCGGGGTACCCGGCGCCCAACATCACGGCGTCGTCGATCTCGGGCGGGTCGGCGACGTCGTTCCCGACGAGTTTCGCGACTTCGTTGGCCATCACTGCGGTGAGGCGGTCGGCGACGTCCTCGCGGACCGCGTCAGCGGGGACGTCCGCGCCGCCGTTCTCGTAGTCGTAGAAGCCTTCGCCGGTCTTCTTCCCGAGTTGCTCGGCCTCGACCTTCTCGACGAGGACGGGACACGGCTCGTAGGCGTCGCCGAGCACGCCCTGCATGTAGTCGAGGACGTCGTACGCGACGTCGATACCGACCTGGTCAGCGAGTTCGAACGCGCCCATCGGCAGCCCGATGTCGTACTTCGTCGTGGCGTCGACCTCGTCGATGGTGGCGACGTCGTCGTGGACCAGCCACGCGGCCTCGTTCAGCAGCGGCACGAGCACGCGGTTCACGATGAATCCGGGCGAGTCCTTGCGCACGCGGACCGGCGTCTTCCCCATCTCTTCGGCGAGGTCCTCGGTCAGGTCCAGGACCTCGTCGTCGGTGTGTTCGCCGGAGATGACCTCGACGAGCTGCATCCGAACCGGCGGGTTGAAGAAGTGCATTCCGCAGAACTGTTCGGGGCGCTCGGTCACCTCCGAGAGGTCCGTGATGGAGAGACTGGACGTGTTCGTCGCGAACACGGCGTGGTCGGGCGCGTGCAGTTCGAGTTCCCGGTAGACGTCCTGCTTGATGTCCATCTTCTCCGGGACGGCCTCGATGACGAAGTCGACGTCCGCGACGGCTTCCTCGAGGTCGACGATCGGCGTCACGCGGTCGAGTGCCGCGTCGGCCTCGTCGTCGCTGAGCTGGTCTTTCTCCGCGAGCTTGTCCAGCGACCACTCGATCTGGTCGTAGCCGTTCTGCACGAACTCCTCGTTGATGTCCCGCAGGTGCACGTCGAAGCCTGCGAGTGCGGCCACTTCCGCAATCCCGTGGCCCATGTTCCCTGCGCCGAGCACAGCGATGGTTTCGATGTCGTCGACGTCCATGTGCACAGGTCCGGCGGGGCTCCGGTTGAAGGTTTCCCTATCGTCGAGTGTGAACGTCTCACGGGTTTACACGCGTGGAAACGGTCGAGGCGGAACACGACGAACGACGCAAAAAACGAGGTCGCGAAAACCGTACCGCGCCCTGACCCCGGACGATGCGACACGCAACACACTTGTCGGCGGCCGGAAAACTGGCCGCGCATGAACGACCGGCAGCGGTCAGCCCTCCTCGGCCTCCTCGTCGGGGTCACGCACACGTTCGTGCGCCTGTTCGCACCGACGTCCGGCGCGACCGCGATCGATGCAAACCTCACACTGGTTCTGCTGGAGTCGGTGCTCACAACGGGCCTCCTCCTCGCCGTCGTGCCGGGGCTGGCGCTGTACGGCGCACACCGGCTGTCTGTCTCCCGCTCGGACCCGGTCCGGCTCGCAGCAGTCGTCGCCGCGGGCACTGGCGTCGCCGTCCTGCTCACGTATCCGCTGCTCACGGCCGCCAGCGCCGGCGCGCCGTTCCTCGAAGCGCTCCGCATCAGATTCGTCGGGCCGTACCTCGTCAACGCGCTCTCGCCCGCCGTCCACAGCGGCGTCGCCGCACTCGCCGGCTTCCTGCTGGCCGCACGCACCTCGTAGCCCCCGGCGCGAGCCGCGTCGAGCGAAACGCGTAGATTCGACGAGCACGATACGTCGACCGTGACCGACCCACACGACGTGCTCCGCGACGACCCCGAACTCGGCGGTCTCGTCGCCGAACACGGCGCGTTGACGCTGAACCCAGCCGAGGACCCGTTCCGACGGCTCGTCGTCTCCATCGTCCGCCAGCAGGTGTCGATGGACGCCGCGGACGCCATCGAAGCCCGGCTGTTCGACCGCGTCGACGTGACGCCCGAGGCGATTGCGGGCGTCGACCCCGAGGTGCTCCGGGTCGCCGGACTGTCCAGCCGGAAGGCCGACTACGTCAAGAACGTCGCACGCACGTTCCGCGACGAGGGGTACGACCACGCGTACTTCGACGGAATGAGCGACGACGCGATCCGCGCAGAGCTCACCGCAATCACCGGCGTCGGCGAGTGGACCGCGGAGATGTTCCTCATGTTCGCGCTCGGCCGCGAGGACGTCTTCCCGGTCGGGGACCTGGGCATCCGGAAGGGGATGCAGTTGCTCTTCGGCGAGGACACGACCCGCGGGGAGATGCGGGAGATAGCCACCCGCTGGCAGCCCTACCGCTCGTACGCGTCGCTGTACGTCTGGCGCGCCTACGAGGGCTAACTACGTGTACGGAACATACGAGGGGGAACGACGTGTACGGAGCCGTCGAACGGGAGCGCTCACGGCAGCGAACCGGCGGGGAACGCTACACTGCGTTCGCCAAACGTCGCCGTCCCAGGTCCAGGAGGAGGCCGGCGACGAACGCGACGCCGACCCCGACCAGCAGGCCGAGGACGCCGACGCCGACGGTGAGCGCGTAGCTGTCGGTGTCGAGGCTGGTGTGCACGAGCTGGACGGCGACGGCGGCGAGCACGACG
>NZ_WUUU01000204.1 GCF_009831555.1 Halobacterium bonnevillei
TGTCGATGCGGATGTGCGCGGGCGCGTCCAGCTCGTCCGCCACGACGCCCGCGGTGTTGTCCATCGGCTCCTCAGGGATGTACGACGACCCCATGCCGGTCACGTCGATCGTGGTCTCCGCGGCGCGCTCGACCCGCACGACGTCCGCGGGCCGGTCGAGCGCCACCCCGAAGACGTCGAACCCGCTACCGAGGTTGGCGCTCGTCGCCGGCGCGCGCACCGTTATCATGGCAGGTCGTAGCCGGGGGGCGCGCAAAAGCGTAGCGGACGACGCATCCGACTGGGAATCGTCCGGCCGGTCGCGGCCGCCCGACGGCCCCCATCGACGCACCCCCGACGCCGGACCGTAACGCTAACCCGGGGTCCGTCCCGACCACTGGGTATGATTGCCATCGTCGGCGGCGGCATCGCGGGCCTCGCGGCCGCTCGCCGCCTCCAGGGCCACGGCTACGACGTCCGCGTCTTCGAGGCGTCGAGTCAGGTCGGCGGCCTCGCGGCGACCACGGAGACCGCCGGCGACCCCATCGAGCAGTTCTACCACCACCTGTCGGCGTCCGAGGAGACCATCGTCGACCTGCTCGAGGACCTCGGCCTCGGCGACGACCTTGAGTGGCCCATCGGGAAGAACGCCTACTACGTCGACGGCACCGTCTACCCGATGGACAAGCCCTGGGAGATCCTCGCGTTCCCGCACTGGAGCCTCTACGACAAGTTCCGCCTCGGCATGCTGACGCTGGACGTGGACGTCCGCGGTGGCATCCCGAGGTTCGACACGTACGACGACCTCGCGGACTTCGAGGACGTCCCCGTGAAGCAGTTCTGCATCGAGCACACCACGCGGAACGTCTACGAGACGTTCTTCGAACCGCTGCTCGAGGCGAAGTTCGGCGAGCGCATGGACGACGTGTCGGCGGCGTGGCTGCTCGGCCGCATCAAGTTCCGCGGGGAGCGCGACCTGCTGCGCGGCGAACCCCTGGGCTACCTCGACGGCGGGTTCGGCCGCCTGCTCGACCGCCTCGTCGAGGACGTCGGCCGCGAGAACATCGAGACGGACACGCGCGTCACGGACGTCGGGACCGAGAATGCGGAACTCCGCGACGTCACCGTCGAGCACGCCGCCGAGGCCGACGGCGGCGAGATGGCCTCCGGCTTCACGAGCGTCGAGACCTACGACGCCGACGCGGTCGTCGTCGCGGCGATGCCGAACGTCCTCGAATCACTGACCGGCTACGAGTGCGACATCACGTTCCAGGGGACGGTGTGTTCGGTCGTGAGCATGGACGAGTCGCTGACGGACACGTACTGGCTGAATATCGCCGACGACGCGCCGTTCGGCGCGCTCATCGAGCACACGAACTTCGTCCCGCCGGAGCGCTACGGCGGCGAACACCTCCTCTACGTCCCGAAGTACGTGCAGAGCGCCGACGATCCGGTCTGGCAGATGAGCGACCGGGAGGTCGCCGACCACTGGCTGGACGGCATCGCGGCCCTCTTCCCGGAGTTCGACCGCTCGCAGGTCAACTGGGTCGAGACCGCCCGCAACCCCCGGACGGCGCCGGTCTACGAGCGCGGCTACCTCGACATGGTGATTCCGTACCACCTCGACGACGACGTCGCGGACGGCGTCTACTACGCGGGGATGGCGTCGCGCGCACAGTACCCCGAGCGGTCGCTGAACGGCGGCATCGTCGCCGGGTACGAGTGCGCGGACCGCATCGTCGGCGAGAAGTAGCAGCCTCGACAGCAGGTCGCCTGGCCGGAGTCCCGGACGACGTTACGCCTGTGCGTGCCAGTAGTCGACCGTGCGGTACGCGAGGTAGAGGACGGCGTTGAGGACGCCGGCGAGCGCGAACAGCGACCCGAGCTGGGCGATGAGGCCGCTGAACGGCAGGCCGACGTCGGCGACGCCGTACGCGAAGAACGCGGCGAGGATTCCCCAGACGACGAGAATCGCGGCGATTCGGGCGCCGTCTTCGACGTAGGTCGACACGGAGGCTGGGTCAGGTGCGGCGGACATGTGCCGACAGAGCGATAGCAATCGTGTATATCTTCTGGAACGAACGAGGGGGAAGCTAGCCACGGCTCGGATGCGAGAACAGGTGCAGGGGCAAGTACGGGGGCCGAGTCACTGAGCCGGGAGCGAGTCAGTGAGCGGGGTCCGCTTCGATGGCGGTGATGATGCCGAGGACTGCGGTCGAGGCGTCGACGACCGAGAGGTCGGTCCCCCCGAGCAGCGCGAGCGGCTCCTGGTTCCACCGGCAGCTATGTTTCTCGTAGTGGGCGTCGGCGCGCCAGTCCTGGAAGCGAGCGACCGGGCCGACGGAGCTCCGACCGTGTTCGAGCAGGAGGACGCGTCCGTCTGGCCTGCAGACGCGCGCCATCTCGTCGAGGGCCCGGTCGGGGTCCGGAAAGGTACACGTGGACAGCGACGAGATCACGGTGTCGAAGCTGTCGTCGGCGAACGCGAGGCGCTGGGCGTCCATCTCGTGGAAGCCCTCGACGCGGTCGCGGTCTCCGACGCCGGCCCTGGCCTTCGACAGCATGTCCGGGCTGAGGTCGACGCCGACGTACGTCGTCTCCGGAGGCACGTAGTGCGCGTTCAGGCCGGTCCCGCAAGCGACGTCCAGAACGCGGCCGCCGGCGCGCCCGAACAGGCGGCCGCGGAACCCGCCGGTGAGGCGCTTGTTCAGCCACTGCATTCGGTCGAAGCGGTCGGCCTGTTCGGCGTACGTCTCTCGGATGTCGTCCAGTGTGTCGGGGCGGGTCCGCCCCGGCGTGCTGGTGTCGGCCGTGGCTTCGGGCATAGGAGTCTGTACTGGCTGCAGTCCCAAACAGTCTCCCCCGAGCATACTGGGGTGTCTTTTCGGATAGCGGGCGGTCGGTACTGGGGCGGCGGTCCGTCCTCGGCTCTCCGGCGGCGTTACGTTCCCGGGCTCTTCGACGGGTCGACGTCCTCGGGTTCCTCGACGTCGCCGCGCTGGACCTCGCCGTCCTCGGTCTCGACGTAGACGTCGTCGGCGTACCCGCCCTCGGCGTTCTCGAAGTCCGCTTCGTCGAGACGCTCGGGGGTCGCTGGCGCGTCCGCCACGCCCTCGACAGGCCGGAACTCCCCGAGCGGCGAGTCCACGCTGACGTCGTGCGCCTCGAAGAACCCGCGGTAGCGGTCGAAGTGGTCGGATAGCTCCGCCGGGGGGAACTCCATCATCTCCGCCCAGCCGTGGTTGTAGAAGTCGAAGTTCGCGACGATGTGCGTGATTTCGCGGGCCTGGGCCTCCGTGTACCCCTCCTGGAGGGCGGCGAGGTACATGTCCATCGTCGCGTCGAAGAAGTCGTCGAGGTGCGCCTGGCGTTCGTCGCGGCGCGACTCGTCGGCGCGCTTCGAGAAGATGCGCACGTGGAGGTCGACGAGCCCCCGTCGAGCGACGGAGCGCACGCCGGGGAGTTCCAGGGCTTTCCGGGACGCGAAGTGCCGGACGTTCTGGCGGATTTTCATGGCCGGGGGTACGGAACGAACCGTTAAGAACGTCCCGACGGCCGATGCTGGGGCGCACCGACTGCCCGAGTCGATTACCGCAGGTACGCCGGGTCTGCGTCGTCCTCGATGGGCACGGCGGTGACTGGCTTCAGGTACGTCACGCGCACGTACCCCTGGCGTTCGCAGGGTTCGACGACTGGGTCGACGTCCTCCGGGACGTCGAACTGTTCACCGGGCCGAGCGAGTTCCGACACGAGACGGTATCTGACAGTAGACATTGAATACTGGGGGACGGATCGGGTTCCGCCGTCCTTCTCTGACACTCGTTAGCATCGGACTACTAAGACAGTTTCGCCCGCGAGCAGGAGAGTAATCCCCACTTACCGGGGCACTCGCCCCGCGCTTCCCCGTTCTGATACGGACGCCACGGCACCGACGACGAGACGGGTCGGGAATTACGATCCGCCACGGCAATGGCAACGACGATCCGCCACGGCCACAGCTACGACGATCCGCCACGGCCACAGCTACGACGCGGCACGCTGCCGGCGAGCCTTGTCTGCGTATCTGCCGCGACTGGCGACGTTCGACGGGAGGACCGAAAAAGGAGTGGGTCCGGCGCCTCGGCCCGTTTCGTTGCGGGAGACAGCTCGCTACTGGAAGCCGATCTCGTGGCGGCGCTCGGTCTCGTCCTTCGGAACGACGACCTCGCAGACGCCGTTGTCGTGGCTCGCGGTCACCTGCTCGGGGTCGATGTGTACGGGCAACGGAATCGTGCGCTCGATCCGAAGCGGTCGTTCGGAGACGAGCGCGCGTTCGCCCTGGTCGGCATCGATCTCCGAGTCCTCAGAGCGGTCCCCGGACACGTAGAGTTGGTTCCCGTCCGCGTGAATCTGCAGGTGGTCCTTCTCGAACCCCGGGACGTCCACGTGGACGACAATCTCGGTTGGTGATTCGATGACGTCTGCGGCCGGCACGACGGGAGCGGGCTGCTCCACGGCGCCCTCCTGTGTCTGGGCCTGGGGCTGGGACGCCTGTTGCTGGACGCCCGCTGCTTCCTGGCCGACCGGAGACTGGGTCTGCCAGGTGACGCCCCCCATCGGCTGGGTCGCCGTCGTGAGGGTCATCGCCTGGTCCGGGTAGCTCACCGTCTGGGGCCACTGTTGTGTCCGCGTCATTGCATCATCGGGTGCTGTGTGACCGGCGTCAGTTGCCCGGTCGGCGCTTGCTGGCCCGTGGACTGTCTGGTTGCCGGCTGCTGCATCGAGTGCTGTTGGCTCCGACCCCGTTGAGCGCCGGACGGTGACTGCTGGACGGCCGCTTGCTGTGGCTGCCGACTCGCAGGCTGCTCCGGCCGGCCCGATGGCATCGACTGCGAGCCGCCGAGCTGCTGCAGTGGTTGCCCGCTGAGCTGCTGCTGGGGTTGACCCACAGCGTGCTGTTGTGGCTGGCCGCCCAGCTGCTGCGGGGCCTGCTGTTGCGGTTGGCTGCTCAGTTGCTGCTGTGGCTGCTGCTGCGGGGCCTGCTGTTGCGGTGGCTGCTCAGTTGCTGCTGTG
>NZ_WUUU01000205.1 GCF_009831555.1 Halobacterium bonnevillei
CGCCGCGTCGAACACCGCGGCTTCGCCCGCCGTCAGTTCCAGTTCGACCGGCGAGACGAGCGCCTGCGAGTCCCCGCCGGTGCGCTCGCGGAGGCGCTCGTAGTGGATGCGCTCGTCGGCCGCGTGCTGGTCGACGAGCACGAGGCCGTCGTCGGTCGCTGCCACGACGTACGTGTCCTGCAACTGTCCGAGCACCCGCATCGCGGGCAGCGACTCGAAGTCTGCGTCCCCATCCCCGCCTGTGGCTGTGGTGCTCGCTGCACCCGAAGCCGCGCCTGCGGCGTTCGACACGCCGGGCAACCGAGCGTTCTCGGTCGGCGGGTCGAACGAGTGAGTGTCCCCCTCGACTACGCTGTCGGCAGGCGCCGGAGCCGCGTTCCCGTCGCGTCCGGTCGCTGACTCACCGGGTTCCGCGGTCCTGCCGGCAGTCTCGTCGGCGTGGCCGTGCCGTCGCTGTTCTGTAGCGCGGTCTGACTGGTGCTGTTCAGTGGCGCGGTCTGACTGGTGCTGTTCCGTGACGCGCTCGTCGACGGGTGCGCCACCGGCCGCGTCACTCTTGCCCGGCGTTCCGGCTGTGTCTGGCGTTCCGACAGCGTCCGCGTCGCCGTCCTCGTGGCCCCCGCGATTATCGCGGTCCTCCGGCTCGGTCCCGTTTCCGGGCGAAATCTCCGCGTCCCCCGGCTTCGACTGGCCGCGCGGCGCGCGCGACCGCACGAGGCCAGCGTCCAGCAGCGCGTCGCGGACCGCGCGCTCGACTGCGCGCTTGACGCCGCGTTCCTCCTCGAAGCGCACCTCCATCTTGCGGGGGTGGACGTTCGCGTCCACGCCCCTGGCCTCTACGAACAGCACCGTGAACGGGTAGCGGTCGCTCGCGAGCTGGCCGCCGTACGCGTCCAGGACCGCGTCCCGGAGCACGCCGTCGCGTACGGAGCGGCCGTTGACGTACGTCGCGAGGTACTCGCGGGTCGACCGCGTCGTCTCCGGGTCGGAGACGTAGCCGTGGACGCGCTCGACGCTCCCGTCGGGCGTCGCATCCACAGGCACCAGCGACTGTGCGACCTCGCGACCGTAGACCGACAGCGCGGCGTCCCGCACGTCGCCCGTACCCGTCGTCGCGAACACCTCGCGGCCGTCGTGGGTCAGCGACACGGCGACGTCGGGGTTCGCGAGCGCGTACCGCGTCACCGCGCGGTTGACGTGCGCGAACTCCGTCGCCGGGCGCTTCAGGTACTTGCGGCGCGCCGGGGTCTCCGCGAACAGGTCCGCGACCTCCACCGTCGTCCCCGCGGGTCGGCCCGCAGGCTCGACGTCGCCGACGTCGCCGTGCTCGACGGTGACCTGTGCGCCCGTGTCGCCAGCGTCCCGGGGCCGCGACGTCACCGTCATCCGCGACACCGCCCGATAGTGTACAGCGCCTCGCCGCGGAACCCGAGCGTCGCCACGGCGTCGAGTTCGCTGGCGTCCCCGAGTTTGCTCGTGGTGTGCTGGCGGACCGCTGCCGCCAGGTTCTCCTCGCTCATTCCGCGGCCGTCGTCGGCGACCACGATGCGGCCGGTTCCGCCGTCCGCGACGGTCACGTCGATGCTCGCGGCGTCCGCGTCCAGGCTGTTCTCCACGAGCTCCTTCACCACGCTCGCCGGGCGCTCGACCACCTCGCCCGCCGCGATCTGGGCGACCGTCGCGTCGTCGAGTTCGCGGATGCGGTCGCTCACCGCGGCCACCCCGCGCCGGCGTCGTCCTCGCTCATACCCGCAGGCAGGCGCGGCCGGCGTATCAATCCCGCGCTCGGCGGACCACGTCACTCGCGCTCGGCGGACCGACCGGTCGCCAGCGGGCGGCAGAGACTGAGCCGACCCGAACGGATTTCACGAATCTCCGTGAAGGATTCGACACATGGAACGTCCACTCCTCGTCACCGACTTTCTCGACCGGGCCCGCAAGTACTACGGCGGCGAGACGGCCGTCGTCGCGACCACCGGCGACCGCTACACGTACGACGAACTCGGCGACCGCGCCGACCGCTTTTCGGCGGTCCTGCAGTCGGCCGGCGTCGACCCCGGTGACCGCGTCGCGGTCCTCGACCCGAACACGCACTACCACCTCGAAGCGGCCTACGGCACGATGCAGGCCGGCGCGATTCACACGCCCCTGAACTACCGGCTGACCCCGGAGGACTTCGCGTACATCCTCGACGACGCCGGCGTCTCCGCCATCTACGCCGACTACGAGTACGCCGAGAAGATCGAGGCAATTCGCGACGAGGTCCCGACCGCGACGTTCGTCACGAACGACGCGGACGCCGTCGACGGCGACTGGCGGGACTTCGACGCCGTTCTCGCGGACGCCGACCCGGACTACGAGCGCCCCGAGATGGACGAGAACGACGTCGTCACCATCAACTACACGTCCGGCACCACTGGCGACCCGAAGGGCGTCTGTCGCACGCACCGCAACGAGACGCTGCACGCGTTCCTCGTCTCGTACCACCAGGACGTCCGGGACACCGACACGTACCTCTGGACGCTCCCGATGTTCCACGTCAACGGCTGGGGCCACATCTACGCCGTCACCGGCGCGGGCGCGACGCACGTCTGCACCCGCGGCGTGGACGCAGCGTCGATCTTCGACACCGTCCGTGCGGAGGACGTCTCCTACCTGTGTGCCGCGCCGACCGTGCTGAACATGCTCCAGAACTACTACGACGACCACGACGTCGAGACCACGGGCGACGCCGACGTGCGCGCGGCGACCGCTGGCAGCGCGCCGCCGGAGGCGACCATCCGGACCGTCGAGGACGAGTTCGGCTGGGACCTCGTGCACGTCTACGGCGCGACCGAGACCGGGCCGCTGGTCACCACCTCGGAGGCCGGCCGCCTCCTCGACGACGAGACCCGGTACTCGCTGAAGAAACGCCAGGGCATCGGGTTCCTCGGCACCGAGGTCCGTGTCGTCGACGAGGACGGCGAGGACGTCCCCTGGGACGACGAGACCATCGGCGAGATCGTCGTCTCCGGCAACCAGGTGATGAAAGAGTACTGGGAGGCCCCGGCGGAAACCGAGCGAGCGTTCAACGAACGCGCCGAGGGCTACTACCACATGGGCGACTTCGCGGTCGTCGACGAGAACGGCTTCATCTCCATCCAGGACCGCAAGAAGGACATCATCATCTCCGGCGGCGAGAACATCTCCTCGATCGAACTGGAGGACGCCCTCTTCGAGCACGACGCCGTCAGCGAAGTCGCCGTCGTCCCCTCCCCGCACGACGACTGGGGCGAAACGCCGAAAGCGTTCGTCGTCCCGTCCTCGGGCGACCCCCAGAACCCCGGCGTCACGAAGACCGACCTCGTCGAGTACACCCGCGAGAACCTCGCCTCGTACAAGGCCGTGCGGCGCGTCGAATTCGTCGACGACCTCCCGACGACGGCGACCGGGAAGGTCCAGAAGTACGAACTCCGCGAGCAGGAGTTCGAAGACGAGGATTCGATGGTCGGTCAGGGGTAGCCAGCCCCGGACGCGGTCGGCGGTTCCTGGCTAGTCGTCGAGTCGCTGTTGCCACTCCCGGACTCGCGACAGCAGTTCGACGGGCGGCGTCTCGTTGACGTTCACGTCCCGCAGGTCGTCCAGGACGGCCTCGACGTCCGGCGGAATGGTCTCCCCGGATTCGGCGTCGCCGCCGTCGCTCGCCACGTCCGCGCTCGAGTCACGCTCCTCGTGGCTGTTCGGTGACGCGAACTCGCCGGACTCGAGGTCGAAGACGGCCTGCACTGGTTCGCTGGCCGACCCGCGTGCCTCGACGGCCTTCTCCTCGCGGAGGCGGTCGAGGACGTCACGGGAGCGCTCGACGACGGGCGCCGGAACGCCCGCCAGGTCCGCGACGTGGACGCCGTAGGAGCGGTCTGTCGCACCCTCGCGAACCGTCCGCAGGAACGTCACGTCGCCATCTCGCTCCGCCGCGGCGACGTGGACGTTCGCGACGTCCTCGAGGTGGTCGGCGAGCGCCGTGAGTTCGTGGTAGTGCGTCGCGAACAGCGTCTTCGCGCGGACCTCGTTGTGGAGGTACTCCGTCGCCGCCCACGCGATACTGATGCCGTCGTAGGTCGCGGTCCCCCGACCGACTTCGTCCAGGATGACGAGCGAGCGGTCGGTCGCGGCGTGGAGGATGCGGCTCAACTCCTGCATCTCCACCATGAACGTCGAGCGGCCCTGGGCGAGTTCGTCCAGCGCGCCGACCCGCGTGTAGATGCCGTCCACGAGGCCGACGCGCGCGTCGTCGGCGGGCACGAAGCTCCCGACCTGCGCGAGCAACACGATCAGCGCGACCTGGCGCATGTAGGTCGACTTCCCGCTCATGTTCGGGCCCGTGACGACGAGGAACCGGCGGCCGTCGCCGAACGCCGCGTCGTTCGGCACGAACTCCGTGGTCTGCTCGACGACCGGGTGGCGGCCGCCCTCGATCCGGAGGTCGTCGCCGTCCACGAGGTCGGGGCGCGTCCAGCGGTTCGCGGCGGCGTGCTCGGCGAGGCTGGCGAGCGCGTCCAGTTCAGCCAGTGCGCGCCCGACGCGCTGCAGGACGCCGGCGTGCTCGCCAACCCAGTCCCGCAACTCGCAGAACAGCCGGTACTCGACGTCGGCGCGCTCCTCCTCCACGCGCAGTATCCGGCGTTCGCGGTCCGCCAGTTCCTCGGTGGTGTACCGCGTGGAGTTCTTGAGGGTCTTGACCTCGCGGTACGCCTCGGGGGCGGCGTCCGTCTCGGAGTTCCCGAGCTGGAGGTAGTAGCCGTCGGTCTTGTTCCGGTCGACCTGGAGGTGGGTGACCCCGAGGCGGTCCTTCTCGCGTGCGGCAAGCCCCTCGAGCCACGACTGGTGCTCGCGGTGTTCGGCGATGAGGTCGTCCAGGTCGTCGTCGTAGCCCTCGCACAGCAGGCCGCCCTCGCGGAGCGTCTTCGGCGGGTCCTCGGCGAGCGCGGCGTCCAGGTCCGCGCGCACCTCGCTGG
>NZ_WUUU01000206.1 GCF_009831555.1 Halobacterium bonnevillei
GTACCCGAGCGCCAGCGCGGCGAGCGCGCCGACGAGCCGGACCCCCGGCCGCAGCAGCTTGTTGAACAGGACTTCGCCCCGGGCGGACCCGTTCGCCCGGAAGATGCCCGCGTACACCATCACCAGGCCGAGCAGCAACACGAGCGCGCCGAACAGCCGCATCGTCTCCGGAAACGCCGGCTGCTGGACCGTGACGTCGTTCAGCCACGGCGCCACCATCCACACCCCCGCGGCGATCAGCAGGCCGACGCCGAGCGTGGTGGCGTAAGCCAGCCCCATCACGCGCGCCTGTCGCGCTGGGTCGTCCTCGTAGTCCGGCAGGTACCGCTGGAGCGCCGGGACGCTCCCGAAGGTGACGAGCCGCGACAGCAACTGCGCGATGCGGAACGCCAGTGCGTACACCCCGTACGCGACGGGCCCGAGGCCGCGCGCGAGCACGAACTCCGCGGCGCTGGTCAGCGCGCGCTGGGCGGAGACGCCGCCGGACGTCACGACAGCACCGTGTGCAATCGTCAGCAGGGCGTCGCGTTCCTCGTCCGAGACGTCGTCCGTCGGGCCACCGTCCATCGGTCAGTACCTCGCGGGAGTCGGCTGTCGCAATTAAGTGGTTCGATGGACGAAGGCGCGGGCTTCGACGCCCGCCGGTCGACCACTGCCTGTCGCGAAACCCGAAAGCGTTTAGCGGCCCGCGCGTACGGTTCCACCGATGGAGTACGGCGTCGTGCTGAAGTGGTGGCTGTTCTACCAGGTGTTGCTGGTGGTGGGGCTGCCGTTCGCCACGCGTTTGTTGCCGGATGCGCCGGACCGCGGCGCGTCGGTGGCGGTCCCGATCGCGGTCGTGGCCCTGACAGTGCCGACGCTGTGGGTCGGACAGGTGGCGTTCGGGGCGTGGGTCGTGGCTGGCGTCGCGGTGGCGGTGTTGGCGGCGTCTGCCTGGCTGGCGCGCGGCGGCATCGACGTGCCGAAGCGCCCGCTCGCCGAGGTCGTCGCGGTGTTCACGGTCGCGTTCCTGTTCCTGATTTCGATACGCGCGGCGAGCCAGGGCGTCTATCCGGGCGGCGGGGAGAAGTTCCTGGACTTCGGACTCGTCCAGAGCCTGTTGCGCGCGGACCGGCTGCCGCCCCAGGACTTCTGGTTCGCGGGCGAGCGCGTGGTCTACTACTACGGCGGCCACCTGATGACGGCCGTCTTCGCGCTGCTGACCCGGACCAGCGGCCGCTTCGCGTACGACCCAGCGCTCGCGGGATTCTACGCGATGGCCGTGACGGCGGCGTACGGGCTGGCGTCCACGATTGCCGCCCACAGTCTCGACGACGCTTCCGGACGAGTCCGCACCGAGACGACCCTCGGCGTCGCGGGCGTCGTGTTCGTGTTCGCGGTGTTCGGCCTGGGGGTCCCGTGGTACTACCTGGCGGTCCCGGCGGCGTTCGCGGTCGCAGCCCTCGCGGGGTCGACGCGCGTGCGTGCCGGGGTGCTGGCCGCGTTCGTCTACGGGTTCGGGAGCAACCTCGTGACGCCGGTCCGGTTGCTCGCGGGGACGTTCGACGTCGTGCGCGACGCCGTCGTCGCGGCAGGCATCAAGTCGAACCGCGCGCCCACAAGTACGCCCGAGTCGTTCGACATGTGGCACGCCAGCCGCGTGGTCGAAGTGGGCATCAACGAGTTCCCGCTGTTCGCGTACCTGAACGGCGACCTGCACGCGCACATGATGAGCGTCGCCGTCCTGTTCATCGCCGTGGCCGTCGGGCTGGCGTACTCCCGCACGCCCGCCGAGCAGCGTCGGCGCCGCGCCGCGTTGCTGTTCGTGGGGTTCCCCGTAGCGGCCGGGACGATTCTCACCGTGAACACCTGGAGTTTCCCTGCCGTCGCCGGGGTCGCCGCACTCTCCGTCGCGCTCGCTGACCCCGCGCCCCGCACACTCTTTCCGGCCAGTGTCGCCGACCGGCTGGACCGAACGAGTGCGCCAGCCCGGGAACTGCAGCGCGTCGTGCTTGCCGTCGTGGTCGCCGTACTCGTCGCACTACTCGGTCTCGCCGTCGTCTGGCCGTTCGTGTGGAACGTCCTGCTGTCCGGGGCGAGCAACCAGCACCCCGCAGCGTTCCCGGAGCCGACGCAACTCGGGGCGTTCCTGCTCGTCCACGGCCTGTTCGTCGTCGCGTTCGGCGCGTACCTGATCTCGCGCGTTGCCCGTGACCGGACTGACTGGGCGGCCGCGGGCCTCGTGGCGGTGGCGGCAGTGCTGGTCGCGGCGGAGTTCGACCCCGTCGTCGCTGGCGAACGAATCGGCATCGTCGCCCTCCTCCTCGCTGGGCCGCTGCTCGCGGGCGCCTGGGTGCTCCGCCGGCGTTCGCGAGTCGGGTTCGAGGGCGTACTCGTCGTCGCGGGCGCGGGCCTCGTGGTGCTGTTGGAGTACGTCTACCTCGCCGACGCCGCGTCCTACGAGCGGTTCAACACCATCTTCAAGGTGTACGCGCAGGTGTGGGCGCTCTGGACGGTGCCGGCGGGCGTCGCGCTCGCCGCGCTCGCCGCCAGGACTCCCGAAACGACCCGGCTCCGCGAAGTCGGGGGCACCGCGCTCGTCGTCGTGCTGGTCGTCTCGGCGTCCGTGTACGGCGCGTTCGCGGTCTCCGACCACTTCGACCGGATGGACGACGCTTCGCTGGACGCCTTCGAGGACATACACGACGACCGGCCCGAGGAAGCCGAGGCAGTCGAGTGGTTGCACGACAAGCCCGGCCAGCCGCACATCGTGTCCTCGCCGGGTCTGGACCCCTACTCCTGGCAGAATCCCGCGTCGAGCCTGACGGGGATTCCCACCGTCGCCGGCTGGGTGCACGCAGGGAACTACCACAACCAGGAGGACTACCGCACGCGTGTCAGCGACGTCGAAATCATCTACAAGACCAGCGACCCGGTCTCGCGGGCCGCGCTCCTGAAGAAACACGACGTCGAGTACGTCTGGGTCGGGCCGATCGAACGGAACCGGTACCTGATTCGCGTCACCGAGGACGAACCCGGCATCAGCGTCGCGTTCGAGAACGAGGAGGTCACCGTCTACGCGGTGAACCGGTCAGCGCTCGTCGACACGCAACCCTGAGCCCTGCTCAGGGGCCGCGTCAGTCAACAGCGATCCACGGAGCCGCGTCAATCCAGAATCAGACCGCGAGGTCGCCGGCGCGCTTCTCGACGGTGATGTCCTCGGCGTCGGCGGTTTCGACGTCCAGCCAGTGCGGGATGAAGTTGCGCTTCTCGTAGTCCTCGAGCTCGTCGGCGTCGCCCATGATGCACCACAACTGGACTTCGTCGGGGCCGTGCCAGTCGCCGTTCTGCGTCACCTGGAAGAGGACCTTCTGTTCGCCGTCGTACTCGATGACGGCGTCACGGCGGACGCCGGGGTCGCCGTGAATGATGAGGCGCTTCATGGCTGCGGGTTCGACGGGTGGCGGATTAAACGCTTCGAAGCAGCGCGTCACAAGTCGGTGGGACGGGCGCGCGGCGTTCAGGCGCCGTCCGCGGCCGTCGCCCGCCGCATCCACCGTTGCTCTCCCTGCTCACCGTCGCCGACCAGGACCGGTGTTCGAACAGTCACCACGGCCGATGTGGCAATTCGCTCGGCGGTTCGTCGGCCACGCTGTGGTCTCGCACCCGTTTACGCCGGGCCAGTCACGCCGACTGCGCGGACGGGCGCGCCGTCCGTCGACAGCGCCAGGGGGTACGCCCGCAGTTCGAAGCGGTCGCCGACCGCCTCGAGGGTCCGGAGATTCTCCAGGATCAGGCAGTCTGTGCCGAGCAGCGCGTGATGGGCCTGGAATCCGTCGGGTTCGTCGTCGCCCGCGTTCGGCGACGGCGTCGGGTCGGGGCTGAGAGCGTCGACGGCGACCGCGAGTCCCCGGTCGGCGCACGTCTCCGCTGCCGTCGGGGAGAGGTACGGGTGGTCGAGGTACCGGTCTGTTCCCCAGTGAGCGTCCCACCCCGTCCAGAACGCCACGAGGTCGGCGTCAGCGTCCGGGACTCTGGCTGCTGGGATCGGCTCGCGGGCCTCGAGGTCGCGGCAGTCGACGCGAATTGCTTCGAACACGAACCGGTCGACTGAGTACTCGTCCAGCGTCTGGCCGTCGCGCTCGGTGTGGGCGGGGGCGTCGACGTGCGTGCCGGTGTGGCTGCCCAACGAAATGGATTCGACGTGGAAGCCGTCCTCGTCGTGGGTGGCCGCCGCGTCGGCGACGACCTCGGGGTCGCCCGGGTACGTCTGCATGCCGGTCTCGATCCGGTGGCTGAGGTCGTGGTGCACAGTCGGCTACGGGTACTCCGGCCAGAAAGCGTTGTGTGTCACTCCCCACCGGTGTATTTTTTCCGCCGTCCGCCGTGTGTCGGACTGTCGTGGCGACTACGCACTACCGTTCCGGCGAACGGCGAGCGGGCACCACGTGGGGTGACCGGCCGTGAGCAACCCGGTTACTGGAAACGCGCTGCTGACGGATTTGCTGGTCGTCGTGTTCGCGTGGAGTGACGCCATCCTACGCCGGCAGTCCGTCGACGACACTCGCGAGGCCTCCGTAGCGAACGGCCGCGCGAAACGCGGTCTGAGGACGACGTCGCTCGCGGTGACCCGGCTACGGGCGGACGACACCATCGGCGGCCCCGAGTACGGCGGCGTCCGGGTGTCGACACAGTGACCGTGGACGACGCCATCACCGAGGTCGCACCTGACGTCTACGACCTCACGCTCGAACGAGGCGCCGCCCGCTACCGGGCGTTCCTGGTGGATGGGGCGGACCCGACGCTCGTCGACTGCGGGTTCGACCGGACGACCGACGCGCTGTTCGACCGCCTCGACGCGCTCGACGTGACGCCCGAACGGCTCG
>NZ_WUUU01000207.1 GCF_009831555.1 Halobacterium bonnevillei
AGTGGGCCGGCACGACGTATAGTCGGGGCTGTTTTCGATGGTCTGAGCGTCTCTAACGGTGGATTCTGATTCTGTTGTCATTCGTTGGTCTCTGAAATGTCGAGTTGGTCGAGCAGCGGCCTGCGGCGCTTCTCCATCCGGTTCCGCAGGCGACGCCGCCGCTCGCTCAGGTCTGCCTTGTCGTAGTGATTCTCAATCGTCTGCACGCTCGCGTTCACTCGCTCGGCCACGTCCTCGGGTGGCCAACCGCGATTCAGCATCCACGTAATCGCGCCCGTCCGCACCGGATGGGGCGACCGACTGGACGGGCACTTGCTGGAATGCGTGTAGTCCACCCAGTCGCAGGTCTCGCGGTTCTTCCCGTGGGGGCACTCCGAGTGAACGCAGGGCTGCGTGGCCATGTAGCACCAGTTCCGGATGGTGTTCTCCGTGGGCCGGCCGTTGCGCGCTGCGAGGAACGGCTGCCGGCCGTGGTCGTCGCGCACGTCGTAGCGGTACTTCCGCTGGTAGATGCGCAACACGTCGGCCACCTCCTCGGGGAGCGCCACCGGCCGCTCGCCGCCGATCTTGTTCTTCAGCGGCGTGCTGGTGTCCGGTCGGTGCCGGAAGTCCACCCACGGAGTTTCGTTCAGGTGTACGTCCCGGAGGTCGAGCGCGCGCAGCCCGCCCTGTCGGGCACCCGTCAGCCACGCCAGTTCGAGCAGCGCGTGCCCACGACGCCCCCGCTGGTCGGAGTTTCGGTAGTACCGGAGCAGCGCGAGCGCGTCGTCGGTCGCGAGTTTCGTATCGCTGGCGCGCTCGCTCGGGTCGAGGTCGGGAATCCGAATCGCGTCCGACACCCCATCCTCGACCGCGCCGAGGTCCTCCAGGAACTCGACGAACGTCTGCAGCGTGTACATCTCGCCCTCCAGCGTCACCGGCTCGATCTCCGCGCTCCGGAGTTCGTAGAACTCGTCGAGGTCGTACCGCTTCAGGTCGCCGACGTACTGGATGCCGACCGACTCGCACCATTCAGTGAACAGCTTGAGGCGGTACTGCCAGCCGTCGATGCTCTTCTCAGAGGCGTCCGCGCGACGCCGCCGGAGGTACCGGTGCGCCGCTTCCGCCGGCTCCCACTCCGCAGGGTCGGTCCGCTGGCGCTCCCGCTCGCTCACTCCGACCCCTCCATTTCCGCCCATGGTGGCGCGGCGTGGGGCGAAACGGGCCGCTCGTTCTGCTGGCCCTGTTCTTCCAGCATGTGCGCGCGTTCGTCTCGGCAGCGCTGGCAAATCGAGGGGCGCGTCTGATTCTCGTGGGGAACGTCGGGCTTGTACCGAAGCTGGACGCCGCCCGCACCGCAGTCGTCGCAGGACCCGATGAGGCTCACTTAGACCACCTCGTAGTCGGCGGCCCCGCACTCCGGGCACCACTCCATAGCAACGACTTCGATGCGCTGGCCGGGGCCGTCGTGGTCGTCGCGAACGACCGGCAGGCACGCCATCCGTTCGGCTTTCTGGCTGCAGGGGTCCGCGTGCAACTGCCGCAGCAGCCCGCCCATGTACGAGCCGTTGCGGCTCATTTCGCGCCCTCCCCGCGACGACGGTCGCGGAAGCGGTCGCAGCCGGCACCCTCGTACCGGCAGTCAGAACAGATCCGCCGCGGGTTGTGAGTGCGGCCGTCACAGGTCCGGCACTCGTAGACGGGGGGCTCGCGGCGTTCCGGTTCGGGCGTTCCGAAGCCGGTCATTCTGACCCCTCCGTTCGCTCGAAATGGTCGGTATGCTGTTCGCCAGTATTTTGGTCCGCGTCGTTGTGTTCTCGCATGGTCTCGATGGTCTCGATGGCCGGTCTTCCGGCCTGTTGGGTTGTGACCGTCGAGGCCCGCGGACTGTGACCCGGCCGCGCCCCGTCAGTTGATAGGGGTGGGGCGTGGCCGGGGTGGGCCGCGACGGTACGCGTTACTTCTGGAACCCCCGAGTAAATAAGGCGAATCCCGGTGCGGAATGAAAGTGAAACTGGACGAAACGAACCCCATGCAACGGGATTTTGACGCGAGGTACGCCAGTACCACCGTGCATGGGTTAAGTCCGTCCGGCTTCACTTTCGCAGTGTGGTCGCCTGTCATACTCAGGGGGTAGGCGACCCGCGACTCATTTTCGAGACGAGTCACGAGCGCCGTACCGGCGACCAAACGAGGGTAGGCATATAATAATTACGTATGTGTAGCCAGCCAAGTGCAAGCGGGTGTCTAAGATTCACACATGGTCGCCTTATTAGTAAGAAAGCAGAGATTCGAGGCCTATGCGCCCCCGGGTGGACTGGATGACTCGTGCTGACGACTACATTCTTGAATTTCTCGATGAGACCGATATCGTCGCCACCCCGCAAGTCATCGCCGCGAACATCGACTACTCGCGGCAATATGTGAACCAACGTGTCCGGGCACTCGGCGACCGAGGCCTGGTACAGAACACAGGCAACGGACTGTACCGAATCACGGACCGAGGTCGCGACTACCTCGGTGGCGATCTCGACGCAGACGAGCTTGAAGATTAATCGAGTAGTTCGCGGGCGGCAGCAGCACTCACAGTAATCTGATTATCCCCGTACGTGACGGATTCGCCGGTGACTCTTCGCAACAATACGGTCAGGTCTTTGAGATACGAGACTGGTCGCTCCTCTTGTAGCGTGAGTGTATCCTTGTCGTGAAACTCGGCGGCGCGGTTCTGGACGTATGCACGAGCGAACACTTCACGGCCGGCGGCGTCGAGGTCGCGCACGAACGACGGGAGCGCTCTCGGTCCATCCTTGGATTTTCCGCCGGCTGGCACGCCCATCGCGTGGAGGACGCGAGCAAACACGGAGCCGTCTTCAAGGGGGCGCGCTTCGGTGGCACGCTCGGTGTCGTCGTCGTGGACGAACTGATAGCTGAGTCCGGCGGCAGCCGCGACTGTGGCGAAGGCGTCCCGACGACCGGCGTCTATGACGAATGAGACTCGCGCCCCACCTCGGCTGGAAAGAGAAAGACTGCCGCTGGAGAGCGTCCACGCGACAAGTTCGACCAGCGCGCGCTCGCGTTCCGGAGAGGGATCGGTGTTCGAGAGCCAGCCAGCAGCCTCGGCAGTTTGGATGCCGCGCACCACATCAGGCCGCGAGCCGTTGGTCCACGGGCGGACGCGACTACGGGGAAGGCCTAGACGAGAGGCTAAAGCGTGACTACCGAGGTCGGGGTTTTCACCTGCAAGTTCTAGATACCGCTGATAGTCTTCGACGGCCTCAAACGAGTCCTCGTAACTTGGAGTGTTGTAGGTTCTTGCAAGAGCTTCGGGTGTGGGAAGTGGCGTGGTAGGCATCGTCTACTATGAGTCAGACGTCTGTCGTCTATCAGCAGTTGGACTTAAGTGAGCGTAGGCTTTAGAGTTTTGTTAAGCACGAATTACCGTCTGGAAATCGAGGGAAGGGACCCTCACAGGTCGTTAGGTGGGGAAGCCTCGTATTTCCACCGGTTCCGTGTGTCAAACAATCATGAAGAAAATTAGCTTCGACATTCCCGAAGTCGATATGGACGAACGCGGGGTTTCGCCGGTCATCGGCGTAATCCTCATGGTCGCTATCACCGTCATTCTGGCCGCCGTCATTGCGAGCTTCGTGCTCGGATTCGGTGACAACGTCAGTCAAGAGGTGCAGGCCGGTGCAAGCATCTCATATGATGCTGCAAATGACGAGGTTACCGTGACCTGGGTTAGTGAAGGTAGTGCGACCCAGTTGAACGTGACATCCTCCGCCGGTTCGGTGTCCAGCAGCCCGATTCAGAATGTTGGTGATACTGCTTCCGTATCTGGAGCTACTTCGGGCACGACAATTACTGTCACGGCCTTTGACGGAGATACTCAGACCGTTGTAGCCCAGAAAACGGTCGGTCAATAGCTGAAGAAACCTTCTTTTTAGGGGCTAATATCTATCCCTAATTGCAATTCTAGAACTACTCATCCGTCCCCGGTGGGAAGATGTGGGGGCAAACACGCGACGAGAATCGATTTCCCAGATATGCACACGAATCCACGTCCGCCGTGTGCATATCTCGACATCCATCGTCCAACTGAGTCGGTCGCTGGGTGGGGTCGGCGGGCAGATCGAGGCGAACCCCCCGCGATTCACCCCCTCCAGTTACTCGAATTCAATGGGCTATGGGGGTTCGTGTGTACGAACCGAGTATGCGAATCCGCACCGACGGCGACTACGTCCACCGCATCGACACCATCCAGGCCGCCATGACCGCCCTCGACGAGAACACCAAAACTGCTGCCGTACTGGCTGCCTGCGAGCACGCCCGCCAGGACCGCCGCGCCAAAGAACAAGCACTGGCCCACCCCGACATGACCCCCGAACTCGCCGAGATTCTGAGTACCTCCACGATGCAACTGTGCTACGAGGTCACCACCCACGTCGGCACAGACTAATTCACCTTAATTAGTCAATATTTTCTTCAATAGCAGCTAAAGCATTTTTCTGTGCTTTTGAAAGTTTGTCCAATTGTTTTTTGGCTTCTTCAGTTCTCTCACGGGACCCATTCTTTCCGATAAGTCCACGAGAACCGCGCCTCAATATCCAGTTGAATAATCCCTCAATCCGCCGGCCCCGTTCTTCGTACAGCCCCATATCGACGCTTGTGTCCATTTTCTTTTGATATTCAAGGTACTTCGCCGTCCTCTCCAGGCGTGTATAATATTCAACAATATGGTCAATCTCTTCGTCACTAAGTACACCTATATCAGACGCATTCGACTCGTAGATAGTGGACGTGGTGGGAATTCCCATTGCACTATTACTAACTTCGGCCTTGTTGAAATCCTCAGTTGGTGATAG
>NZ_WUUU01000208.1 GCF_009831555.1 Halobacterium bonnevillei
CGACCACCACGGTGTCGCCTCGCGCGCCCGCGCTCACGGCGGCGTGGTGCCCCGTGCCCATCACGTCAGTCAGCGGGAGGAGCGATTCGAGGACGTCCTCGTCGTCGGCGTACCGGTCCGGGACGCGCACGAGCGTGCCGTCAGCGTGCGTACTGCGGACGTACTCGCCCTGCGCACCGCCGTTGTCGCCGCCCCAGCCGTCGCCGTTCTCGCAGGACGTCTGCAGGCCCTTGCGGCAGAACTCGCAGTACCCGCAACTGATGGCGAACGGCGCGAGCACGCGGTCGCCGGGTTCGACGGACGTCACGTCGTCGCCGACTGCCTCCACGATACCCATCGGTTCGTGGCCGACCCCCGACCCCGGGTCGCGGTCGCTGTCGCCGCGGTAGAACCAGAGGTCCGACCCGCAGACGGCGGTGTGCGTGACGCGCACGATGGCGTCGGTCGGCGCCTCGAGTTCGGGTTTCGGAACGTCCTCGACGGTGATGTCGCCTGGTCCCTGGAAGATTGCAGCGCGCATGGTCGAGCACTCGGCAGGCAGTGGGAAAAGCCACCCGGCACCCCTGGTTGGTCGCCGGAACTCGGCCGCCTACCGGCCGTCCCACTCCTCCCGGAGCAGTCCGTACGTCAGCATGTCGTAGTAGTCGCCGCGGTAGTAGGCGGCGTCGCGCCGAGCGCCCTCCCGCTGGAACCCGAGCGATTCGAGCAGCCCCTGCGAGGCGTCGTTGAACGCGCCGGCGGACGCCTCGATGCGATTGAGATTCAGGTCCGTGAAGCCGTACTCGACGACGAGGCCCGCGGCCTCCGAGCCGTACCCCTCGCCGTGGAACTCGGGATCGAGGTGGTATGCCAGTTCCATGCTTCGCGCGCGGTCGGTCGCCGTCGGCCCGTACTGGCTGGCCGTCAGCGACACCATCCCGACGGGCTCGTCGTCGACGCAGACGACGAGTTTCACGTCGTCCTCGGTGGTGAGCGTCGTCTCGAAGAACTCCTCGGCGAGGGCGCCGTTCATCGGCTTCGCGTCCAGCGCGGGGCGCCAGAGTTCCGGGTCGTTCATCCAGCGCTGTATCGCGTCGAGGTCCCCGCGCTCGGGTGGCCGGAGGGTGACGCTGTCGCCGGAGAGGAAGACGGGACCGGGCATGCGGGACGCTCCCGCCGAATCCGGCATAAGCTTTCGGTGACGCCCCCACGGCGGCGAGGGGGGCAGCGGGCTGTCGCTGCGGAGGCTACCGGCCGTAGAGGAGGGACGAGAGCGCGAGGAACGTGAGGGTAGCGCCGCCGACGAATCCGGGGAGGCCGAGGTCGCTGGGGAACCCGCGGCCCAGCGCGCTCCCTGTGAGGAAGCCGACGAACGCCGACGACAGCAGCAGGACGGCGCCCATCTGCCACTTCTCGACGAACTCGACGGTACTCTCGGCCTGCATACAGCCGGCTACACCGGCAGCACTAATCAATCGGTTGGCCCCACGTGTACGTTCGTCTCGAAGAACAGGGATCCGGAGCGAGAGGCGGAGGCGAATCGGGCTCGATGCCCGGTATCAGAGGTCGTAGAGGTCGGTGTACTTCTCGGTGACGTAGTCGACGAAGTGGTCGGCGTTGTACTCCTCGCCGGTCGCCTCCGCTACGAGTTCCGGGGTGGTGTACCGGGCGCCGTGCTGGTGGACGTTGGTCTCCAGCCAGTCCGCGATGACGTCGAAGTCGCCGTCGCGCACCTTCTCGTCGACGTCGCCGACGTCCGCTTCGAGGGCGTCGTAGATCTGGGCGGCGAGCACGCTCCCCAGCGAATAGGTCGGGAAGTAGCCGAACGAGCCGTGGCTCCAGTGGATGTCCTGGAGGCAGCCCTCCGCGTCAGTCTCGGGGCGCACGCCGAGGTACTCCTCGTACTTGTCGTTCCAGCGCTCGGGGACGTCCGCGACGTCGAGGTCGCCCTCGATGAGCTCGCGCTCGATCTCGAAGCGCACGATGATGTGCATGTGGTAGGTGAGTTCGTCCGCTTCGACCCGGATGAGGTTGTCCTCGTAGACCTCGTTGGCGGCCTCGTAGGCGTCCTCGGGGGTGGCCTCGGCGACCTGCGGGAAGCGCGCCTGCATCTCGGGGAGGAACTTCTCCCAGAACACCCGAGACCGGCCGACGTGGTTCTCCCAGAGGCGGCTCTGGGACTCGTGCACGGTGAGGTCGCGGGACTCCCCCAGCGGGCTGCCGTACTGCTCGCGCGGCAGGCCGAGCGTGTAGCGCGCGTGCCCGAACTCGTGAATCGTGGAGGTGAGCGCGCCCAGCGGGTCGTCTTCGGCGAACCGCGTGGTGACGCGGGCGTCGAACTGGTTGCCCGTGGAGAACGGGTGCGGCGCGGTGTCCAAGCGGCCGTGCTCGAAGTCGTAGCCCAGGGTGTCGAGGACGTCCCGCGCGAGGGCCTCCTGGGTGTCGACGTCGAACTCGCCCTCGAAGGGGTCGGCGAGTTCGACGTCGCTCTCGCGGATGTCCGCGATGAGCGGCACGAGCTCCTCGCGGAGGCGTTCGAGCACGCGCTCCGCGGTGTCGAGGTCGAGGTACGGCTCGTAGTCCGCGAACAGCACCTCGTAGGCGGGCTTGTCGGGGTCGATGTGCTCGGCGTACTCCTTCTTGAGTTCGATGAGGTCCTCGAGAATCGGCGCGAAGACGGAGAAGTCGTCCTCCGCCTTGGCTTCCTTCCACTTGGGGAGGGCTTCGGACGTCGTCTCGGAGATCTCGGCGACGAGTTCGCTGGGGACGCGGTCGGCGCGCTCGTAGGCGCGTCGAATCTCGCGGACGACGGCAGTCTGCTCGCCGGTGAGGTCCACGTCCTCGAGTTCGTCCAGCCAGTCGCCGACCTGCGCCTCCGTGAGCAGGTCGTGGGACAGCGAGGAGAGGGTGGACTTCTGCTGGGAGCGAGCGGGCGTCCCGCCTTCGGGCATCATGACTTCCTGGTCCCAGGAGAGGAGACTGGTCGCGGCGTTGACGTTCGAAATCTGTTCGTAGTGGTCGAGGAGCGCCTCGTAGGCGTCGGGGACCTCCTCAGTAGCCTGCGCGGACATACGCTAGCCGAACAGTTCGGTGCCTATGAGGATTGTCCTCTCGGATTGCCGGCGAGCTATAACCTCTAAATTTGGGGATTAAAAATTGGGAGGGCAGTGTGCGAAGCCGCGGACTTACACTTTAGCAATATCTACTCAAACTTATCAGCCAGTGGTTCAGATAGGTAACAAAGTGGCTCTTGTTGAAATATCTGCAATCGCGTTCGTAGTTGGCCATGGTCTCGATGTACTCACTACACTACCACTCTGGGAATACGAGGGAAATCCCGTAGTGGTTGCCATAGGGAAGCAAACATGGATTGCTCTCAAATTGGTTCTTCTCATCGGCGCTATCCCAGCGTATTATATTGGCCGTAGTCACCCATTCACACCCTATATTTTCGCAGTTGGAGCTTCGGTCGGGTTTGCCGCGTCTGCCTGGAACTTGAATCAGTTTGTCAAACGATTTGTCCAGTAACGCGTAGTAGTGAGGTCTTGGTTATGGAAATCCCTTCATGACTAAGTCAGGCAGTTATCCACCAATCTGCTCAACTCAATACGTCGAACCCCGTTATCTGTTTGTTTGAGTTCAGAGAGAATATTATCATCGTCTCGGTTAGCAAATACATCGGTTGGTTCCCGAACCCCCGATTGAGAGACGTAGCTATAATATAATTTTAGCATCGCAGGAGAGTCTTCATCACCCGTTGCATTCCCGTACTTTTCCTGAATCTCGATTAGGCCCTCTTCCCCCATACCATCTACTAGACTGATGAATTCACCATCGTTGAGATGTATTGGTTCATCGTGAGGTACGAATCGTGAGACGGTTTCTACCGACCCTCCTTTCTCTACAGTTGCGACTGCCTGGAAGTAAAGAGCGGGGCCCGGACCGTAGTTGCGGAGTCCAAAATCAAATTTCTCCTCCCCCTCCTCGCGTTCAAAATCTTCTCGAACTGCTGGACGGGTTTTGTTCGGACGATGACGTAACCTATAGAGGGCGATGAAAGCAGTCCAGGCGGAAATCAGTGCAATCGTCCCTGAGGACTCAACAAATCCACTCCAAGCGGCCACGATTCCAGGGAGACTGAGACCCTGAATAAAAGGGGCGAAAGCGGCGACGAGAACCAGAAGTAGACTAGCTCCAAACCCCAGATCGTATTTGTCAAGGTGTGGTGCAATCTCCCGTATTTTCGAATTATCCAACATATGAGTGATTACTGCAAATATAGAATTAAACCCCAGGGTTGGTACTAGAATGCTCTCAGAATCCGTGAAAGAAACCTTGGGAGCGCCTAAAGTCCCTTGGCGCTTTCTGGGATGTCTACAGCATCTAGTAATGTCGTTTTTACCACTATTCTGCGCCAACTACGAATTTGTAAGGCGTTCGTAGACGCTTCGGCACCGGGCGAGCAGGTCGAGGGAGACGCTCTCGGACGCGGTGTGGGCTTCGCCGGGTTCCGCCGGGCCGCAGACGACGCAGGTCACGCCGGCGTCGGCGAGCCAGCCGGCGTCGGTCGCGTGGGGTTTCGCGACGTGAGCGCCCGCACCGGCCTGGACGGCCCCGGCGGCGTCGAGCACGCGGTCGGCGAACTCGGGGTCGTCGCAGGCCATCGGCGGGAGGTCCTGGTCGATCGTCCACGACACGCCGTCGATGGCTTCGACCGCACCGACGTCGGTGCGGTCG
>NZ_WUUU01000209.1 GCF_009831555.1 Halobacterium bonnevillei
GGAGGTCCAGCCAGCCCGTTCGCGACGACGAACAGCGGCGCCGACGGCGTACGCAAGCGGCGTCGCGACGTAGAACGCGACGGCCGCGCCGATGGCGAACACGAAGGCGACGATGCTGATGACGTTCGGCGTCGCGCCGACGGCGACGGCGCCACGCACCCACGGCGCCATCAATCGCGTCGCCAGCGGGCGGAGTCTGTCCAGCGTCATGGCGACTCGCTGTGGGTACGCGTCATAGGTAGTCTGTGAAGTCCACGTCGCCGGCCGACGGGTCGCGGTCTCCGGCAATCGCGGCCGCGATCTCGTCGGCGACTCCGCCCGGGTCGCGGTCGGTCGCGTCGATCTCGTACACGTTGCGCTCTCCGTGGACGCGCACGGACTCGGAGAGGATGACGTCCAGCGCCTCGCTCTCTGCATTCTCGCGAGCCTTCGCTGCCGGTTCGCCGCGCTCGACGAGGCGCCGCTCCAGTTCCCCCGGCGCACACCGCAGCACCACCACGCGGTCGGCGTCCAGGAGGTGTGCGAGGTGCGACTCCACGAGCACGTTGTCGCGGCCGTCCAGCCACTCGCGGACGGCTTCCAGGTCCGCGACCTTGCTGTCTCTCGCCTCGTCGACCTCCGTGTACAGTTCCTCTTCCTCGATGGCGTCGTTGAGGTGGACGACGTCGAGGTCCGTGTCCAGTAGCTCGGTGGCCGTGGTCTTCCCCGTGCCTGGCGTCCCGGTGACGGCGACTCTCATCGCGCCACCTCCCGGGTCGTCGCGGTCATTCCGCGACCACCTCGTCGAGGACTTCGGTCAGAACTTCGACGGCGCGTTTGGTCTCCTCGCGCGTCCCGCACGTCACGCGAACGTGTTCGGGCAGCCCGAAACTCGAGCAGTCCCGGAGCAGGACGCCCGCTCGCTTCGCGGCCTCCGCCACCGCAGTCGCGTCACCGACCTCCACGAGCACGAAGTTCGCGTGGCTCTCGTACGTTCGCGCGTCGAGTTCGTCGTGGACGTACTGCCGCGACCACGCGACGGTCTCGACGGTCTGGTCGACGTGCTCGTCGTCCTCGAGCGCCGCGAGGCCGGCGCGGCACGCGATGGCGCTCGCCGCGAACGGCGTCTGGACGCGGGCGTACGCGTCCGCCCACGCCGACGGCGTGACTGCGTAGCCGAGGCGGATGCCCGCGAGCCCGTAGGCTTTCGAGAAGGTCCGCAGGACAGCCACGTCGTCGCGCTCGTCCAGCAGCGACACCGCGGACGGCGCGTCCGTGAACTCGCCGTACGCCTCGTCGACGACCACCAGCGTGTCGTCGTCCGTCTCGTCGCCGACCCGCTCGACGGCGTCGAGCGTGAACCGGTCGCCCGTCGGGTTGTGGGGACTCGTGAGGTAGACGACGCGCTCCCCGTCGTAGGCGTCCAGCACGGTGTCGGCGGTCAGGGCGAAGTCCTCACTGTCGTCGGTTCCGGGAGCGACGCGGATGTCGTACTCGGCGACGTCGCCGTGGTGGAAGCGTGCGCTCATCCCGTAGTACGTGAACCCGGGCGTCGGTACGAGCACCCGGTCGCCCGGGTCGAGCATGGCCCGCGCGACGTAATCGAGTGCGCCGTCGCCGCCGTTGGCGACCCACACCTGCTCGCCGGTGACGCCCCACTTGGACGCCAGTGCGTCCGTGAGGTCGCTGTGAACGGCTTTCGGGTAGCGGTGGACCTCCGACGCGGCGTCCCGGATCGCGGCTTCTGCCTTCGGACTCGGGCCGTGGGGGTTCTCGTTCGAGGACAGCTTCACGAACTCCTCGGGGTCGCGTCCGAGTTCCCGTGCGACCTCCTCGATGCCCCGACCGGCCCGGTACTCCACGTGGTCGGAGAGGTCCCGTAGTTCCATGCCCGAGGCAAGTGCGGCGCGGGCCTTAAGCGTGCCTTCACGGGACTGACTGCCGGAACCCCCGCGTTTTACGGCCAGTCACTCCCAAGGCGCCGCTATGGCAGCCATCGAGACCGTCGTGTACGCGCTTCACCTGTTGTTCGCCGGCCTGTGGACGGGCAGCGTGATGTACGGAGCCGCGACGCTCCCCGGGGTCGCGAACAGCGTCTCCGTGAGCGTCCGAGACTCGCTGGTCAGCACGCTCCGGAACATCTCCCGGGCGAGCGCCGCCGTACTGCTGTTGACTGGCGGTTACATGCTCACGCTGGCCGGCTACACCGAGGGGAATTCGCTCACCGGGACCGGCCAGGGCCACCTCGTGTTGACGATGGTCGTCCTGTGGTTCGCGCTCGCGGGCCTCGTCGAGGTCGCGGGCGGCAAACTCGAGGACGGCGAGGACGCTGCCGGCCTCCTCTACGGCGCCGCCATCGTCGCCGTGCTCCTGCTGCTGGACGCCAGCGCGCTCCTCACGAACGCGGTCTGACCGATGTCGAGTCGCTACAGATTGACGAGCGTGGACGCGGTCCGCGAGGAGGGGTCGTGGGCGTTCACGGTGCGGGACGAACACGGCACGGACGAGGAAGTGTTTCTGGTGCCCTGCGACGACGAGGACGGCGACGCGGTCGAAGCGTGGGTGAACCGCTGTACGCACGAAGCCCAGCGGCTCTACCGCGACGGCATCGGCGCGATCGTGCGGAACGGCGAAGTCGTCTGCCCGAAACACGGGTCGCTGTTCGACGCGTGCTCGGGGTACTGCGACAATGGCGACGCGGCGGACACGACCCTCGTCTCCGTGGACGTGGACGTCGACGACGGCCAGGTGTACCTGACTGACGACGACGTGCGCTTCCTCTACGAGGGGACGAAACACGACGACGGAGACGACGACGACCCGAGTTCGACCTCCCACCTCCAGTTCTGAGCCTGCGCCCAGAGCTTGGGGTCGACGACCCCACAACTTCAGTTCTGATTCGGGGACTAGACCGACGCCCCGAGCGGCGCTATCCCGGCGCGAAGGCCAGTTCGTCAGACCATGACGCGAACGCAGGTCGTATGTTGCTCAGTGTCCTGTGTCCGTGTAAGATGGAATCCGTCAGCGTCATCGGTTGCGGTAACATGGGGGGTGCATTCCTCCGCGGGCTCGCGAAGGCGGGCTACGATGTAACAGCGATCGACCTGGACACGGACGCCCTCGACAGGGTCGCGGACGTCGCCAGCGAGACGACCACCGACGTCGAAGCGGCGAAGGGCAGCGACCTGGTCGTGCTCGCAGTCAAGCCACACATCGTGGAGTCAGTCCTCGACGACGTCGACCTCCACCCGGACCAGACGCTCGTCACGCTCGCGGCCGGCGTCCCCCGCGAGTTCGTCGCCGATCGCACCGACGCGTCGGTCGTCCGCGTGATGCCGAATCTCGCGGCGGAGACCGGCGACATGGCCGCGGCGGCGACCGAAATCGGCGTCACCGACGATGTCCGCGCGCTGCTCGAGGACCTCGGCGAGTACGTCACCGTCGAGGAGGAGTACATGGACGTCGCGACGGCGGTCAACGGCAGCGGCCCGGCGTTCGTCTTCTACCTCATCGAGGCGATGAAGGACGCAGGCGTCGAGTCCGGCCTCGAACCCGAGGAGGCGGAGGTCATCGCCGCCCAGACGTTCAAGGGCGCCGCGGAGACGGTCCGACAGGACGACCGCAGCGTCGACGAACTCATCGACGCGGTCTGCTCGCCGGAGGGCACGACCATCGAGGGCATGGAAGTGCTGTGGGGCAGCGACGCCGACGAAGCGGTGAGGGACGCCGTCGAAGCGGCGCGGAACCGGTCGCAGGAACTCTCCGAGGCGTTCGACGATGCGTGAGGCTGCCGACATCCACGCGGTGGACGAAGAGACGGTGACGAACGCGCGGGAGCAGGCAGCGGCCGCCGACCGCGTGGTCGTGAAAGCGGGCACGAACTCGCTGACGGACGACGAGTCGCGCCTCGACCGCACGAAAATCGACAAGCTCGTGACGGACATCATGGACCTTCGCGCGGACGGCACGGAGGTCCTGCTCGTGTCCTCGGGCGCCATCGGCGCCGGAAAGGGGCGCCTCGAGCGGAGCGTCGAGGAGACCGTCGAGGAGACGCAGGCGCTGTCGACGCTCGGGCAGAGCCACCTGATGCGTCACTACACGCAGAGCTTCGACCGCTACGACCAGAAGATCGCCCAGCTGCTGTTGACGGAGGACGACCTCTCGACGCCCGAACGGTTCACGAACCTCCACAACACCATCGAGACGCTGCTCGACTGGGGCGTCGTCCCGGTCATCAACGAGAACGACGCAGTCGCAACCGAAGAGGTCCGCATCGGAGACAACGACATGCTGTCCGCGTCGGTCGCGATGGGCGTGGACGTCGACCTGCTGGTGACGCTGACCGACGTCGGCGGCGTCTACACCGCGAACCCGAAAGACGACCCGGCCGCGGAGCGCGTCGAGGCCGTGGGCGCGAACTACGACGCCGTCCAGGGACTCGTGGACGACACGGCCGCCGAGACGTTCGGCGGCATCCGGACGAAAGTCGAGCGGGCGCGCGCGGTCAGCGAACACGGCATCCCCGCCATCATCGCGGGGTCGACCGAACCGAACGTGCTCGACCGCATCGCGAGCGGTGACGCCGTAGGAACCATATTCGTGCCCGTGAATGGTGAGGACAATGAGTGACCGAAGCACGGACGAACGGGTCGGGGAGGCCGAGCGCGCGGCGCTCGAACTCGCGAACGTCGACGAGACCGCCCGCAACGACGCGCTGCAC
>NZ_WUUU01000210.1 GCF_009831555.1 Halobacterium bonnevillei
AACACGTCGCCGTGTACTCCCCGAGCGACTCCAGACACGAGTGCGCAAGCGACCTGCGGGACGAGGGACTCGACGCCGAGGCCGTCGACTCTCCGACGGCAGCCGTCGAGGGAGCGAACGTCGTCGTCACCGCCACCACGAGCAGCGAGCCGGTGTTCCCGGCCGGCGCGCTCGAACCCGGGGCGCTGGTGGTCGCCGTCGGCGCGTACAACGCGGAGATGCAGGAACTCGAACCCGAGGTCTTCGACCGCGCTGCCCGCGTGTTCGCCGACGTTCCCGAGGAAGTCGCCGGCATCGGCGACGTCACTGCGACGAACCTCGACGAGAGCGACCTGATTCCCATCGCGGACGTCCTCGAGGGCGACGGTGGCCGGAAGACCGAGGACGAGATCCTCGTGATGGAGAGCGTCGGCTCTGCCGTCCTGGACGTCGCCGCGGCCTCGTACGTCTACGACGCGGCGACGGACGCGGGCGTCGGCACCGAACAGTCGCTGTAACAGCGGCTGCGGACCGCGTTCTGGACGACAGTTACGGGTCGAGGAGCTTCGATTCCGCGGTCCGCAGGTGTTCGAGCAGCGTCGTCTTCGAGATGTCGAGTTCCGCCGCCAGGTCCCGCGTCGACGTCTCCCGGGGCCACTCGTAGTACCCGCGGTCCCGGGCGAGTTCGTACACCTCGCGCTGGGCCTGCGTGAGTCGCTCCAGGCGACGGCCCTGGACGGGGTCGCCGCCGACTGTCCCGACGCTCTCCACGTCGATGTCGCCGCCCGTCTCCGTCCGGATGGCCTCCAGTTCCGCCTCGATGTCCTCGCGCTGGCCGGCGTACCGCACGTCCCACGATTCGCGGCCGTCCTCGATTTTCCCGGGTGCGGTGTGGACGAAGCCGTGTTCGAGCAACAACGGACAGATCATCTCCCCGGGGTCGTGCTCCAGGAAGAACTCCCGGGAGACGGCGCCGGGCGCGATGCGGTGGCGCCGCGTGTCGAACTGGGTCTGCAGGCGCCGCACCGTCTCCGTGAGCGGCGACGACTCGATGTCGGCGATGAGCGCCTCGACCTCCGACTCGGTCTCCCCGTACGCCGTGAACAGGCCGTTGGCCGTCGACGTCCCCTCCACCGGCGCCTCGTAGACGGCGTGGGCGAGAATCCCGCCCGGATTGCGTTCGGTCGCCTGGATCGCCCAGCAGTTCGGGTGCCAGAGGTCGAGGCGCAGCCGGGTCCCCGCGTCCGAGGTCCCCTCGGTCATATCCGAACCGTTGTGACTGGAGTTGCTTGGCGTTGTCTGTTCCGACAGCCGACCGGCTGCGGCGTCGCCGCTACGGACGAGCGAGAGGGGAGGAAGCCGCAGGTGTGCCGGTGTCGGAACGTTCATGCGCGCGACGCCGCCTACTGCGAGGCAGTGACAGAGCGCGAGGACTTCGTGTCGGGCGTGCGGGACTCGCTGCCGACGCTCCCGGCGAACGTGCCGTTCGGCTTCGTCGTCGGGGTCGCCGCGCTGCAGGCGGGGTTCAGTGGCGTGCAGGCCGTCTCGATGTCCGTGCTGGTGTTCGGCGGTGCGTCCCAGTTGGCGGCAATCGAACTCCTGCAGAAGGGGTCGCCCGCCCTCATCGTCGTGCTCACGGCTGTGGTCGTGAACCTCCGGTACACGATGTACAGCGCAGCCATCGCGCCGCACTTCCGGCGGTTCTCCGAGCGCTGGCGCCTCGTCTGCGCGCAGTTCGTCGTGGACACGACGTTCGCCCTGGCCGTCACCGAGTACGAGCGCGACGAGGACACCGACAGGCTCGCGTACTATCTCGGCGTTTCGCTGGCCATCTACGTGTCGTTCGTCGCCGGGACGGCCGGCGGCGTGCTGCTGGGCGACCGCATCCCGGACGGCTTCCAGCTCGAGTTCGCGGTTCCGCTGTTGTTCCTCGCGCTGCTGGTGCCGTCCATCGCCGACGAGCCGACGGCAGTGGCGGCCGCCGTCGGCGGGTTCGTCGCCGTCGCCGCCGTCGGCGTCCCGATGAACCTCGGAATCATCGTCGCGGCGCTCTCCGGCGTCAGCGCCGGCTTCGTCGTGAACCACTGGAGGGGGTCCCGATGACGCCGGCAGCCGGACTCGGGTCGGTGCGTCTGTGGCTGGTCGTCGTCGGGGCGGCCGTCGGGTCGTACGTGCTCAGGGTGTCGTTCATCACGCTCTTCGGGCGCGTCGACGAAGTGCCACCGCGCGTGAAGACGACGCTCTCGCTGGTGCCGCCGGCCGTGCTGGCGGCGCTCGTCGTCCCGGAGCTCGTGCTTGCGGACGGCGCACTCGCACTCACCCTGGGGAACGACCGCCTGATCGCCGGTGCCGTTGCGGCCGTCGTCGCGTGGCGGACCGAGGACATGCTCCCCACAGTCGTCGTGGGAATGGCAGTCCTCTACGCGCTTGCGCTCGTACCGTAACTGCTTCGGGGCGTGAGGCAAAACGCGGCGTATGCTCTCAGAAGGCGAACCCGCGCCGGACTTCGAGTTACCGAACCAGGACGGAGACGTCGTTTCGCTGTCCGAGCACGCCGGCCAGTACGTCGTCGTCTACTTCTATCCGCGGGCAGACACCCCCGGCTGCACGACTGAAGCGTGCAGTTTCCGCGACCGCTGGAGCGACTACGAGGCCCGCGACGTGCCCGTGTTCGGCATCAGCGACGATCCCGTCGAGGACCTGAAGGACTTCGCCCGGAAGTACGACCTCCCGTTCGACCTGCTCAGCGACGACGGCGGCGAGGTCGCCACGACGTACGACTCGTACGGGGAACGCGAAATCATGGGGGACGTGATGGACGTGACGTTCAGGAACACGTACGTCGTGGGTCCGGACGGCGACATCGTCGCGGCGTTCGAGGGCGTCGACCCCGAGGAGCACGCCGACGAAGTGCTGGCAGTCATCGACTGACGGACCGAGCGCAGGCCGAAGAATCGGCCCGACAGGCGCTCACTGCGTTTTCACGCTGACCGCGACGCCCTCGCCCAGCGGGACGAACGCCGTCTCGAACTCCGGGTCGTCGCGGACGTGCTCGATGTATCGAGCGACGCTCGCCGTGTGGTCGTCCACCGGGTCCGCGCCGCGGAGCGCTTCGGTGACCGCCTCCGGTTCGACGGGACCCGCCATCATGTTGTCCGCGACGACGACGCCGCCCGGTGCGAGGTCGCCGCGCAGGTCCTCGAGGGCGTCGACGTACTTCGACTTCTCGTGGTCGACGAGCACGACGTCGAACGGTCCGTCGTACGCCTCGAACGTCGCCATCGCGTCACCGGTCTCGTAGTGGACCGTCGCATCCGTGTCGAGTCGCGAGAGGAAGGATTCGGCGGTCTCGAGGTTCTCCTCGTCGTAGTCAGTCAACACGAGTTCGCCGTCGTCGGGGAGCGCGCCGAGGAACCACGCGCCAGAGTAGCCGAACCCCGACCCGAACTCGAACACGCGGGAGGCGTCCGCGAGGCGCGCGACGACCCGGAGGAACCGACCGACGTCCGGCCCGACGACCGGGAAGTTCTGGTCGCGCCCGTAGTCGGTCATCTCCTCGAGCACGGGCGGCGGCGCGGGGTTCGCCGCCTGGAGGAACGCCTCGACCGTACTGTCCAGTACCTGACTCATGGCCTATGGTCCGCCAGCGTGACCCTTAGCGGTTCGGGTCCGAGGGACGGGCGACGTGCGGACACGCGGAAGTCACTCAGCGGCCGGAGCGTCAGCGTCGGTCAGTCGTCGGTCCACTTGATGGAGCAGCCGCGCGAGGGGTTGAACGCCTGTTCGACAGGCTCGCCCGCGAGCACGCTGTCGATGGCGTCCCGGACCTCGCCGCCCTCGCGCGTCGGTTCGTCGTCGGGGTTGAGCGCGTCGTCGAGGCGGCCGTGGTACGCCACCTCGAAGCCGTCGCCGGCGTTCCGCAGCAGGAACGGGTCCGGGGTGCAGGTGGCGCCGTACGCCCGCGCGACGTCCTGACTCTCGTCGCGGAGGTACGCGTCGTAGTGGATGGTGCCGTCGGCGACGAGTTCCCGCATCCGCTCGAAGGAGTCCTCCGGGTACTCCTCGCTGTCGTTGGGGTTGACGCCGACCACCGCGACGTCGTCGTAGTCCGCGGCGATGTCGTTGAGCGCGTCGAACTTCGCCTTCGCGTAGGGGCAGTGGTTGCACGTGAACACGAGCAACACGGCGTCGCGGTCCGCGAAGTCAGCGAGCGCGTGCGTCTCCCCGTCGGTGCCTTCGAGTTCGAACGCCGGTGCGGTGTCGCCGGCCTCGAGTTCCGCTGTGGACTCTTCTGCGACCATACCGGGCCCTACTCGCGGGCGAGCAAAGGAGATTGGGTTCCGGAGCCCGTCTCCGTCGGTGCCGAGCCCGAGCGAGTCGCGAAGCTGAATCCCCCGGGGCGCGGAAGCGAGCGGCCACTCAGGCGCGCACGTAGCCGTCCGACGTCTCGGCGAGGACGCCCTCGTGGACGAGGTGGTCGAGGTGGGCGTACGCCTCGCCGGGGCCGTGGAGGACGTGGATGCGGGAGAGGTCCCCGAACAGTTCGGCGCTGACCTCCCAGGGGGTTGCCGGCGCGAGTTCGTCGACGGCCGCGAGCACGCGCTCGGTGCGTTCGTCGTGGTGG
>NZ_WUUU01000211.1 GCF_009831555.1 Halobacterium bonnevillei
CGTCATCGACGGGAACGAAATCAGCGACCTGAACACCGAAGGGACGATTCCCCGGTTCGGGCGGCGCTCCGGGCGGGTTCACGCAGGTGATCTCCCTCGCTCAGGGCGGCGGTAGCGCAACGGGTCCGTCCGAGGCCGGCACGCTGGACGTCGACGCAGCCGTACAGTCGGAGGCAGACGACATGCTCGAGCGCGCGAGCGCCGCCTCGTTCGACGTCGAGGGCATCGAACCGCTGGTCAGCGAGGACTTCTACAACGTCGACATCAGTTCCGTCGACCCGGACCTCGACGCCGACGACTGGGAGTTGACTGTCACGGGCGCCGTCGAGGACGAACGGACGTACACCTACGACGACCTCACGGAGCGCAGCGCCGAGAACAGGTTCGTCTCGCTGCGGTGTGTCGGCGAGGGGCTCAACGGCCACAAGCTGGACAACGCGCTCTGGCAGGGCATCCCCATCATGGACCTCGTGGAGCCCGCTGGCCCGGACGAGGGCTGTTGCGTGATGTTGCACGCGGCCGACGGCTTCTACGAGGAGTTCCCGCTGGCCGCCCTCCAGGACGGCTTCCTCGCGTTCGGGATGAACGGCGACGTGCTCCCGCGCGGCCACGGCTACCCCGCTCGCGCCCTGATTCCGGGGCACTGGGGCGAAATCAACGTGAAGTGGCTCACCGAGATCGAGATCCTGGAGACCGAGGCCGACGGCTACTGGGAGGAACGCGGTTGGCACGGCACCGGCCCCGTGAACACCGTCGCGAAACTCCACGCCGCCAACGACCTCGAGGACGGCCGCAAGCAGGTCGCGGGGCACGCCTACGCCGGCACCCGCGGTATCCAGCGCGTCGAGGTATCCACGGACGGCGGCGACACGTGGACCGACGCTCGGCTCACCGACCCGCTGCCGGGTGCGGACGTCTGGCGGCAGTGGGTCCACGAGTACGACCCGCCGGCGGACAGCCACGAAGTGGTCGTGCGGGCGACTGACGGGACCGGAACCCTCCAGCCCGAGGACGAGTCGTCGGCGTACCCGAGCGGGGCGACGGGCTGGGTGTCGAAGACCGTTCCCCCATAATTACAGTCATCATAGTTACCAAACTCGGTCGCCGGCTCCGCACCGATACGCCGTGTGAGAGCGCCTCACTATCAACTCGAAAACAGAACGTGTATTCTGGAAACACTTTTTGAGTCCCTGTCGTATATGCAGGTGTGCAATCCCGCTGTCCAGCACGCTCCGGCCCTCCCCTCCACACGGGCTCGCAGCGCACGGCATCGAGACAGCATCGACTGCAAACTGACCTCCGCAGCCACGGCGACGCCCCGGTGAACAGGCCATGATCCGGACGCTGCTCCGCCGCGTCGCCGGCGTCGCCACCGACCACAACCGCCTCGTGCTCGTGGTCGGCCTCGTCCTCACGGGCGCGGTCGTCGCCGGCGTCGGGCAACTCCAGATGGAGAGCCAGCCGGCCGACGACGACGCGCTCGGCGACACCGAGATCGCTCAGAAACAGGCGTACATCGAGCAGCGCTACGAGGACGACACCGAATCCAGCGCGGACACGCGGCCCGTCTACCTCCGCGACGACGACGGCAACGTCCTCTCGAAGACCGCACTCCTCGAATCACTGCGATACCAGCGGACAGTTCTCCAGACCGAGGCCGTCTCCGCGGTCGCCGTCGACGACAGACCGGTGCTCGGCGTCTCGAACGTCGTCGCACTCCGTGCCGCCGGCGACCCCACGGCGTCACTCGACGAGCAGATCGCCGCACTCGAGGACGCCAGTACGGACGAGGTGAAGGCAATCGTCTCGGAGACCCTCACCGAGGAGTCGGCCGCCCTGGCGCTGCTCCCACAGGACTACGAACCAGGGTCCACCGAATCCGCCACGCGACGCATCCTCTTCCGGTTCGACGCCGACGCAAGCGACGACGCCCTCGCAGACGCCCAGCGCGTGCTCTACGAGGAAGCCGACGACCAACCCAACCCACACTACTTCACGCTCGGCGAGCACGCCATCGGCGACCTGAACGCGCAGATGCAGGAGAACTTCGTCACGCTCGTCGTCCCGGTCGCGCTCGCTATCATCCTCGCGGTGCTGGCGTTCGCGTACCGCGACGTCGTCGACATCGTCGTCGGGTTCACGGGCGTCGTCCTCTCCGTCCTCTGGATGTTCGGCATCCTCGGCTGGCTGCAGATCCAGGCCGGAAACACGATGATCATCGGCGTCGTACTCGTCGTCGGCCTGAGCGTCGACTACGGCCTGCACGTCTTCACGCGGTACCGCGAGGAACGCGACGCCGGCGACCCGATTCGCGCACCAATGCGGCGGTCGCTGTCCGCCGTCGCTGTCGCACTCGCGCTCGTCACAGTCACCACGGCACTGGGCTTCCTGTCGAACGCCGCAAACGAGCTCGCGAGCATCCGAAACCTCGCGTTCGCCATCACGCTCGGCGTGGTGTCGTCGTTCGTCATCTTCGTCACCGTCGTCCCCGCGCTCAAGGTCACCATCGACGGCGCGCTCGAATACGTCGGCCTCGACCGTACCAACCGCCCGCTCGGCCAGACGCGGTTCGCGAAGCCACTGCTCGCCAGCGGCGTCACGCTCGCCAAGCGCGCCGCGCCCGTCGTCATCGTCGTCGCGCTGATTGCGGGCAGCGTCGGCGCCGCCGCGTGGACGCAACTGGACCGCCAGGCGTTCCAGCAGCAGACCGACGAAACCGCCGAGTGGAAACAGAACCTCCCCGGGCCGCTCGCGTGGGAGGTGCCGGAACTCAGAGAGGACGCCGACTTCGTCACCGAGCACTACCGGAACGCCGACGACTCCAACCGCCGCGTGTCGAATCTACTCGTGGAAGGTGACGTAACCGCAGACCACACACTGGAGCGCGTCCACGAGGCGAAGACCCACCTCGCCGACACGGGCGCGCTCTTCGAACGCCCCGGCGAGGGCGTTCCCTTCCAGTCGCCAGTCGCCGTGATGGAACAGGTCGCGGCGAACGTCGACGAGTTCGCCGCGACACTCGCAGACGCAGACACCGACGGCGACGGCGTCCCCGACCGGGACCTCGAAACCGTCTACGACGAACTGTACGCCGCGGCGCCCGAGCAAGCCAGTGAGGTCGTCGAGCGCACCGACGGCGACTACCAGTCACTGCGCGTCGTCGTGCCGTTCGACCGCACCACGACCTACGATGTCCAGAACGACCACATGCGTGCGGCCGCAGGTATCGTGGACGACGCCGACGGCCTCAGCGCTACCGGCGTCGGTCAGGGCACGCTCACCACCGCAGAGCTCTCGACGATCGCTGACGGCGTCCTCCAGACGCTGCTCGTCGCGCTCACGGCTGTCGTCTTGCTGCTCGTGGTCGTCTACAGGCTCGCCGAGGGCAGCGCCTCGCTCGGGTTCGTCACCGCGTTCCCCGTCCTGCTGGTCACCGCGTTCGTCGTCGGCGGCATGTACGTCCTGGACGTTCCGCTGACGCTGCTGACCGCGCTCCTGATGAGTCTGGTCGTCGGGCTCGGTATCGACTACAGCGTCCACGTCAGCGACCGGTTCGCGCACGAACGCCGCGCCGGCCGCGATACCGTCGACGCGCTCCGCGAAGCCCTCGTCGGCACCGGCGGCGCCCTCCTCGGGAGCACCTTGACGACGACGGGCGCGTTCGCCACGTTCCTGTTGCTCCCACACCCGCAGTTCCAGAGCCTCGGCGTCCTCGTCGTGCTCGCGCTGGCCACCTCGTTTGTGGTCACGGTCTACGTGCTCCCGAGTTTCCTCTACGCGTGGAGCAAGTACGCGGCGGGCCAGCCGGCCGAGTGGGGTCCCGCGGACGTTTAAAACTCCCGCGGAAATCACTCGTTGTACTTAAATCCGGCGCAACATTTATACGCTAGCATCCCTTACATTAGGTTAGACTAGGCCCACCGGGAGCCGATCCGCTACGCGCCGTCCCGGCCAACAATCACAATGAGTACGACGACAATCCGAAGCTACGACGGTGACGCCGCAACGCGCACCACCGAGGAAACGACCAGCACGGGCACCACTGAGAACGCCACCCAGAGCTGCCCCGAATGTGGCGGCAGCCTCGCACAGCACGAAGCTCGCGGTGAGACCGCGTGTGTCGACTGCGGCCTCGTCGTCTCGGAGGACGACATCGACCACGGGCCCGAGTGGCGCGCGTTCGATTCGGCACAACGAGACCAGAAATCGCGCGTCGGCGCGCCCACCACGAACATGATGCACGACAAGGGGCTGTCGACGAACATCGGCTGGCAGGACAAGGACGCCAACGGCAACTCGCTGTCGAGCCGCCAGCGCCAGAAGATGCAGCGCCTCCGCACCTGGAACGAGCGCTTCCGCACCCAGAACAGCAAGGAACGCAACCTCAAACAGGCACTCGCCGAAATCGAGCGCATGGGCAGCGCGCTCGGCCAGCCCGACGACGTCCGCGAGACCGCGTCGGTCATCTACCGCCGCGCCCTCAGCGCGGACCTGCTGCCCGGCCGCAGCATCGAGGGCGTCGCGAC
>NZ_WUUU01000212.1 GCF_009831555.1 Halobacterium bonnevillei
GCGGCGACGGACGGAACGCCCGCGGCCCCGACCGTCCACGTCCCGGGCGCGAGCAGGGCGACGGCGACCGCGGGCACGGTCGCGACCGCGTAGTAGACGGGGAAGTGGAGTGTGCGGCGGTGCCCCGCGTAGAGGTCGAGGTCGGGGAACACGCCGCCCGCGATGCCTGCAGCGGCCGCTATCATCCCGAACTCGGGCGCGACGAGGGAGACGACTGCGGCGATTGCAAGCCCCACCAGCGCGTGTGTCGTCGCCATCATTGTACGCTACTGTACGCAGCGAGTAAGCTTGAAAGCGTCGCCTGTCAGCCAACAGGAACCGGCGGCCGACGTCCGGCCTGAGCTCGCCGTCGGGAGCCGGATCCCGGAAACGGGGGCGGTACGCGTATACTCGTGGCACTCGTAGCCACGGCCATGGCTACGTCGAGTGTCACCGTGTCGTATCCGGCGGACATCAGCGACTGGGGCGAAGACCAGCTCAGGACCGACCACATGCGGTCGTACCTCAAGAAGACGAAAGGCCCCGCTCGCGAGGGGGACACCTGGGACGTGTTCCTCGACGTCGGGTGCTGTGGCGACAGTCCGGACGTCCCGCTCGGTGTCGTGGCCGTCGACGGCGACGGCGAACTCGACGAGGACACGACCATCGAGTTCGTCGAACGCGAGGCCTGCGGCATCGACTCCGGGTGGGAGGTCCAGAGCGAGGCCGGGCCGGAGCCCGCAGAACAGTAGTCTCGCCGGAGAACAGCAGTAATCTCGCCGGAGAACAGCAGTAATCTCGCCGGAGATCGGCTTTACGTGGCTCGCGCACGCGTCGTGACGAAAATGCCGACCAGCACGACGACGCCGCCGAGGACCGTCACGCCAGCTGGAACCTCGCCGAGCAACGCGAGCGCGAGGAGACCGCTCCCGACGGGTTCGCCCAGCAGGGAGATGCTCACGACGCTGGACTTGACGTACTTCAGCGCCCAGTTGATGACCGTGTGCCCGAACATCCCCGGCAACAGCGCCATCCCGAGGAACAGCAGCCACTCGCTGCGTGGATAGCCGAGCAGCGGCGCGCCGGTTCCGACGGCGAGGACGCCGAGCGCGACGGTACACACCGCGTAGACGACGAACGTGTACGCGAACAGCGAGAGCCGCTGGCGGAGTGAGCGCCCGGAGAGCGTGTAGACGGCGCCGACGAGCGCGCCGGTGAGCGCGAGGGCGTTGCCGTAGAGTTGTGCTGAGCTCCCCGCGAACGTGGCGGCGAGCGCCGCGGCGACGTCGCCGCCGCCGATCAGCGGGTCGACAACGAGCGGGCCGACCGACATCGTGAACGCGCCCGCGACGCGACAGCCATGCCGCCGACCATCCGCGGCGTGAGTCGTTCGTCCAGGAGGGTTGCCGCGCCGACCGCGACGAAAATCGGCTGCGTGGTGATGAGGGTCACCGAGGCCGCCACGGTCGTCCACTCCAGGCTCTCGAAGAAACTGGCGAAGTGAGCGGCGAGCGCCAGCCCGGAGACCACCGCGAAGGCGAGGTCGCGGCCCACGATTGCGCGCAGGTCGGCGGCGTCGCGGAGCGCGAACGGCGCCACCGCTGCCGTCATGAACAGCACGCGGTAGAGCGCCTTCACGACGCTCGGCGCTCCGCTCCACCGGACGAAGATCGCGCTCGTGCTGACGGCTGCAATCGCGACGGCGACCCCGACCATGGGGTCGACCCGATCTTCCAGCGACGCGACCCACTGATTCACACCCCTCGTTGGAACGGGGGCGGTCTAAAAGGCGTGGCTTCGACAGGCCTTGCAGGCCGGCGACGCAGCCACCGGACGCGCGACGACGGGGTCAGGCGCCGGGACTACGGCATGTAGCGGATGCTCACGAAGTCGTCGCCGGTCCGGATTTCGACGTGGTCGATGCCGATGCGGGCGGCGCGCGCGACGGTCTGCTCGTCGGTCAGCACGTCCTCGACCGTCTCCTCGACCGAGTCCTCGGGCACGCCGAGGACGTGGACTTCGCCCACGCCGGCGCGTTCCATCGTCTCGAGTTCGCCGGCCTCCAGGTCGGCGGCCAGTTCGCGGGACCGCCGGGTCGGCGTCTCGTCGGAGGTCTCGACGGGAATGCGCCGGCGCTGCTCGACTTCGACGACGCTGTACGTGACGTTCATCGGCGGGTCCGAGGCGACAGTCGCGTCGAGGACGTCGCCCTCCTCGACGCCGGGGTTCTCCGAGAGCGTGTGGACCTGCGAGTCCTGGACGTCCGAGAGCACCGCGGACTCGTCGTCCGCGCTGGTGACGAGGAACGTCGCGGTCTTCTCGTCAGTCATCACCCGGAGTAGGCCGGCTCGCCGTTTCCGTGTTTCGACCCGTAGCGGCGGTGGGCGGCGTAGACGACGAGCGCGCCGACCAGCGGCACCAGCGGCGACGCCGCCGGCGGAATCGCGTACAGGAGTTCGACCACCGGCGCGAACAGGCCCTCTGGCGGCGGCCGCGTCACCACCTCGCCGTTCGTCTCGAAGCGCGCCGGCATCGACGCGACGCCGCCCAGGTAGACGGAGAACGCGAACAGGTAGCCCGCGGCGGCGAGCGCGGTGTCGTACTCGGCTGCCACCCGGCGGTCTCGGCGGTGGCGGCGCGCGACGAACAGCACGGGCGCGACCAGCGGCAGGAACAGCAACAGCCCGACGACGACGTAGAACGTCCGCGAGAGCGTCAGCGAGCCGCCGCGTGCGCCCGCCGTGTTCCCGATGAGCACGAGCAACGCGCCGGTCATCAGGAACGCGAACACGACGCCGAGGGCGGCGCTCACGACCACGTAACTCCGGAACAGCCGCGAGGTCGACTGCCGGAAGGCGTACGGGAACGCGGTCAGCAGGCCCGAGTAACTGTCGAAGCGACCCATTGTCGGTGCGTCGGCGCTACCGCAGCAAAAGCACGGCGACTCGCCGCCAGCTGTCGGCGAGCAGCTGCCCGAAGCCGCGACCGCGAAGCACGGCGACTTAAGCCGTCGGCCGACGCGAATGGAGGTATGAACGTCGACATCGGGAACGCGCTCGCCGCGGAAGCGACCCCGGGCGTCCCCAGGGCTGCGCTCGAACGACTCGACGACCGCGTCGCGGACGCCCACGACCGCATCGCGGCCGGCATGGCCGACGGCGAGTTCGGGTACGCGGCGCTGAACCTGCCCGAGCGCGCCGACGCCGACGCCATCCGGGCGGCCGTCGACCCGTTCGAAGACAGCGACGTCCTCCTGACCGTCGGCATCGGCGGGAGCGCGCTCGGCGCCGCGACGCTCGTCGACGCGCTGGACAGCGACCTCGACTGCTACTTCCTGGACAACGTCGACCCCGAGTACGTCGCCGCGCTGCTGGACGGCCTCGACCTCTCGAGCACTGCGATGCACGTCGTGTCGCGGTCCGGGACCACCGCGGAGACGCTCGCGAACTTCCTCGTGGTCCGCGAGGCGATGACGGACGCTGGCGTCGACTGGACGGACCGCACGTTCGTCACGACCGGCCGGGCGGGGAACCTCCGCGAACTCGCCGACGAGCACGCCCTCCCCGCGCTCGACGCGCCCGAGGGCGCCCCCGGTCGGTTCTCGGTGCTGTCGACCGTTGGGCTGCCCGCTGCGGCGCTGGCGGGCCACGACGTCGACGAACTGCTGGCGGGCGGCCGCGACGGCATGGACGCGCTCGCGGGGTCGCTGTTCGACTGTCCGGCGTACGCGTACGGGGCGACGGCGTACGCGCTCGACGTCCGGGGCGCGGGAATCAACGCGATGATGCCGTACGCGGAGTCCCTGGAGACGTTCGCGGAGTGGTTCGCGCAGCTCTGGGCGGAGTCGCTGGGGAAGGACGGCCTCGGGCAGACGCCGGCGCGCGCCCTCGGCGCGACCGACCAGCACAGCCAGCTCCAGCTGTACCGCGCTGGCCCGCGGGACAAACTCGTGACGCTGCTGCGGCCCCGGGACCGCGACGACCACGGCGTCCCCGACACCGACCTGTCGGGCCTGGACTACCTCGCGGGCGGCAGCCTCGGCGACCTCCTGGACGCGGAGTTCGAGGCGACAGAGGCCAGCCTCGCCGAGTCCGGCGTCCCGAACGTCCGAATCGAGATTCCGGCCGTCGACGAGCGCTCGCTGGGCCGCCTGCTGTTCGACGTGGAGGCGGCGTGCGTGCTCGCCGGCGAACTCTACGGCGTCGAGACGTTCACCCAGCCGGCCGTCGAGTGGGGGAAAGACGCGGCGAGGGGGCTGCTCCGCGGCGACCAGGCGCTCCGGGAGAAGACCGAACTCGTCGTGGACTGACGGGACAGTCGCGCCGAGCAGCCGCGACCCGGTCGCCGGACCGACGCGGCGAGTCCACAACGGCACGCCTTTGTCGGCGTAGCCCCGACCCGCGGACGTGACCGACCGGTACGCCCACACTGTCGGGTTCGTCGTCGCGGGCGTCGGCCTCGCCGCCACGTTCCTCGACTGGCCAACAGACGCCGCGCTCGCGGGCA
>NZ_WUUU01000213.1 GCF_009831555.1 Halobacterium bonnevillei
CGTATATCAACGCCCTAAATTACGTGATTACTCATGTTGCTCTCTGGTACTTCGGAGACAGATACAAAATCTGGGTGGCACCAGGAACTCCCGCCCCGGGACTTGTTGTACTGCTGAAAAGACAGCTGAGGAAGTCGAGGTCGGCCCGGGAGCCGTCCTCGCCGATGACCTCGACCCAGAGGCCGTGGTCGGTCGCGAACTCGACGAGTTCGCGGGTGGTGTCGAGGACGTCCTCGCGCGTCGTCCCGACTTTTCGTTCGACGTGGCGGTCGCTGGCGGGGACGACGAGGTTCACGCCGTCGACGCCGCAGTCGAGCGCGAGTTCGACGTCGCGTTTGACGCCGCGGCAGAAACTGGTGACTGTCGCGTCGAGGTCCAGGCCCGTGACGCGGCGAATCGTCTCGCGTTCGCCGGCGCTCGTGCACGCGCTGCCGGCTTCGACGACCGAGACGCCGGCGGCGTCGAGTTTGCGTGCGACTGTCGCCTTCTGGTCTGCAGTCAACGAGACGCCGGGCGCCTGCTCGCCGTCGCGGAGCGTGGTGTCGAGAAACTGTACGTCGGTGTCGCTGGCGAGCCCAGGGGAGTTAGTAGTGCCGGAGAATTTCGCGGCCAGCCGCCGTGTGGCGACTTCCTCTATCCTCCGTGCCGGTGTGGTCCGACATGGTGTATCTCACTAGCCGGGCTACGCACGCTTGAAGGTGTGGGGTGTGTCAGGTATTGCCTGTCGGGGCGCAGGCACGTCTGTGATTCTCAGTCCGCGAGCCAGACCCGGTCGCCGACCGCGACGTCGTCGGCGGCGCCCGCGGGCAGTTCGGCGAGCGTGTCGCAGCGCGCTTTGCCGCGCCCCGTCCACGCTGAGAGCCGCTCGACGCGCTGGACTTCCCGGTCCTCGAGCCACAGCGCGTCGATGTCGAAGGGCACGAACACCATGTGTACGTCCCGGCTGTCTGCGTCCGCGAAGTCGAAGACGAGCGCGTAGTCGTCGGGAATCGACCGCCGGAACATCAACCCGCGGGCCTGCGAGAACAACGACGACGCGACGTCGACGTCGGTGGCGAGCGTGGCGACGTCGCCGTCGCGTTCGTGGCGGAGGTGCACGGTCGGACTCCTCGGGCGACGGCGAAAAGCGTTACCCCGTGCGGTCGCTACGCCAGGTCGATGAAGAAGACGCCGACCGGGACGGCCGTCGGGGTGGAGGACCCCTACGAGCACGCCGGCGTCTGCGACTACGTGACCGGGGACGGCAAGTGCCGGTACGCGTTCGAGCACGCCGAACACGACCCCGAGTTCGCCGCCGAGCGCCGCCGCGAGGAGTTCGCGTGCCCGGTCGCCGAGGGCGACTGGGCGTGGGCGGACTGCCCGCACTTCCGGTGCCGCCAGCAGGACCGCGAGTGCGTGCGCTGCGGCCTCGAAGAACGCCGGCGAGCCCACGAGGACGAGCGTCCACTCCTGGAGGAACACCACCTCGCGTACGACGACGCCGACGACGTCGGCCACGAGATCACGGTGTACCTCTGCCGGTGGTGCCACGCGAAGATCCACGACTCGTGGGCGCGCATCGACGACGACGTGAACCCCGACCCGGAAGCCATCGCCGCCGCGGAGGCCCGCCGGAGCGACGAGCAGTCCGAACTCTCCTTCGAGACGGCCGCCGACCGCTTCGCTGAGGACGAGTGAGGGTGCCGACCGCTTCGCTGAGGACGGATAGTGACGGCAGCGGCCGCTTCGACCCCGGATGCTAACTGCCGCCGCGCCTATCGTGTGGTATGAGCGACACGCCGTTCCACCTCGGCCACGTTCACCTGAAAGTCCGCGACCTCGAGCGGTCGCTCGCGTTCTACCAGGACGTCTTCGACCTCGACGTCACCGAGGAGCACGACCGGTTCGCGTTCCTGTCGTGGGGCGACCATCACCACGACGTCGCGCTGCAGGCGGTCGGCGCGGACGCCCCGGACGCAGGGCGCGGGGTCGGCCTCTACCACGCGGCCATCGAAGTGGATTCGGCGGCCGAACTCGGGTCGGTCTCCGACCGCCTCGCCGCCCGCGACGTCCCCGTGACGCCGGTCGACCACGGCATCAGCAAAGCGCTGTACTTCGCGGACCCCGCGGGCAACGGGCTGGAAGCCTACGTCGACACCCGGGCGGAAGAATCCGTGGAAACATGGGACGGCCGGAACGAGCGCTTCGACCCGGAATCGCCGTGAGTGCCGGGACGCGGTAGCTGACGAGGACCCGCTGTGAGTGCCGCGCCGCGCTAGCCGCCGAGGAACCGCTGGCGGACTTCCTCGTCGGCGAGCAGTTCCTCGCCGGGGCCGTCGTAGGCGTTCTCGCCGTTGACGAGCACGTAGCCGCGGTCGCAGCGCCGCAGTGCCTCGTTCGCGTTCTGCTCGACCATCAGGACGGCCGTGCCGCCGTCGTTGATCTCGTCGATGCGGTCGAAGAGGTCCTCGACGAGGTCCGGTGCGAGTCCCGCCGACGGTTCGTCCAGCAACAGGAGGTCGGGGTCGGACATCAACGCCGCACCCATCGCGAGCATCTGTCGCTGCCCGCCGGACATCGTCCCGGCGCGCTGTCGCTGTCGCTCCTCGAGAATCGGGAAGTACTCGAAGACGGTCTCCAGGGTCTCCCGGGGGAACTCGTCCTCGGTGAACACGCCCATCTCGAGGTTCTCTCGGACGGTGAGGCTCGTGAAGACGTTCCCGGACTGGGGGACGTACGTGATCCCGTGCTTGATGATTTCGGACGTTTCGGCGCCGTGAATCGGGGTGCCGCGGTACGTCACGGACCCGCCCATGTGGGTGGTGAGCCCGAACACGGACTTCATCGCCGTCGACTTCCCGGCGCCGTTCGGCCCGACGATGGTGACGTACTCGCCGTCGCCGACGCGCAGATCCACGTCGGTGAGAATCTGGAGGTCGCCGTAGCCGGCGTCCAGCGCGTCGATGTCCAGCAGTGGCGCGTCGCTCATTCGCCGTCACCCCCGAGGTAGGCTTCAATGACGCGTTCGTCCGACCGCACCGCTTGCGGGTCGCCCGCGGTGAGGACGGCGCCCTGGTGCATCACGATGACTTCCTGGCAGTACTCCATGATGACGTCGATGTCGTGCTCGATGAAGAGGAACGAGTACCCCTCCGACTCGAGCCGTTGGATGTGGTCGAGAATCTTGTTCTCCAGCGTCGGATTCACGCCCGCGAGCGGTTCGTCCAGGAGGACGAGGTCCGGCTCGGTGAGGAGCGCGCGAGCGAGTTCGAGCAGTTTCCGCTGGCCGCCCGAGAGGTCGCCCGCGGGCGCGTCCAGCAGGTGGTCGATCTCGAGTCGTTCGGCCATCTCGACGGCGCCGGCCTGGGCGTCGCGTTCGTCGTCGAAGTAGTCGCCGCCGCGCGTCCACGCGGTGACGAGGCGCTCGCCGCTCTGCCCCTTGGGGGCGAGTGCGAGGTTCTCCCGGACGGTCATCTCGGGGAGCTCCCGGGGTATCTGGAACGTCCGGACGAGGCCGCGGTCCGCGACCGACGGGGGACGCTCCGCAGTGACGTCCTCGCCGCGGAAGCGGACGCTGCCGCCGTCCGGCTGCAGGAAGCCGGTGATGCAGTCGAACATCGTGGACTTCCCGGCGCCGTTCGGGCCGATGAGGCCGGTGATGCCGGGGTCGACGTCGAAGGTGGCGTTGTCGAGGGCGGTGATGCCGCCGAAGTGCTTCTCGACGTCCGCTACTTCCAGGATCGGGTCAGTCACCGCCACCACCTCCCTGGGCGACGCCGGTGTCGTAGGTCTGCCGGCCGAGCAGCCCCTCCGAGCGGTAGTAGAGGATGACGATGAGGAGGACGCCGATGAACATCAGCCGGAGCGCCGCCAGCTGGGTGGCGAACTCTGCGGGGAAGAAGTCGTTGAGGAATCTGGTGCCGGTGTGCAGCGTCCAGAAGACGAGCGTGCCGACGACGACGCCGCGGTTGTTCGCGCTCCCGCCGATGATGACCGCGGTGAACGCGAAGAACGTGATCTCCGAGGTGAACTGCGTCGGGTCGATGAACCCGATGTGCGTCGCCCAGAGGCCGCCGGCGGCGCCGGCGAGCGCGGACCCGAACATCATGCTCTGGACCTTGTACCGGAACGTCCGTTTGCCCAGCGCCCGCGGGACGTCCTCGTCCTCGCGGACTGCACGGAGGACGCGGCCGTACGGGCTGTTGACGGTGCGTTCGCACCACCAGTACGTGAGCGCGACGAACGACGCGCTCACGAGCACACGAAGCGGTTGTACGTGAATCCGCCGTCCGTGCCGACGGTCGGGTCGAACAGCCAGACGACGCCGGCGAGGATGCCGGACGCGCCGTCGGTGAACGCCGGCGTCCCGAAGTACCAGACGGCGAACAGTACGGCCGCGAAGAGGGCGAGCGGGCGGCCGAAGCCGTCGGCGTACCGGATGCCGCGAGCGAGTACCCAGACGCCGGCTGCGGCGACGAAGC
>NZ_WUUU01000214.1 GCF_009831555.1 Halobacterium bonnevillei
GTCGGCGGCCTTCAGTGAGCCCACCGCGCCGAAGGCCACGAGGCCGACTGCGTTCAGCACCTCGAACGCGGTCACCATGCGAGTTCCACCGGGCTGCCGGGTTCGACGTCGAACGCGTCGTCGCCGCGGCCGCGGTTCGCGGCGAGTTCGACGTTCCCGTGGCTCCCGACGGTGACGAGGCGCCGGCCGGGGTCGACTGCCGCGTACGTCCGCTCGCTGGGGACGCGGTCGCCGTCGACGCGCACGGAGTCACCCATCCGGTCGGCGACCAGGCGTCCCGGGAGGTTCGTGATGGCGTTCCCGAACCCGTCGACGACGAGAACCTCGCCCCGGAGGACGTCTCCGGTCAGGTCCGGTGTGGGGAACGACAGGTCCTCGAAGTCCTCGAACGGTTCGTACTCGGGGTAGCCGTCGAACGCCTCGACGCCGCGCTCGTGGACGTCCGCGGCCGCCGGCGCGAACACGTCGCGCCCGTGGAACGTCGAACTCGCGGGGTCTTCGACCTGGATTTCGAACACCTCGACGCCGTCCCCGAGTTCGCGGGCCGCCGGGACGGCGACCCCGTTGTCCGGCGCGACGATGGCGTGCCGGCCGGCCCGCACAACGACCGCCTTCCGGTCGGTGCCGACCCCGGGGTCGACGACGACCAGGTGGACCGCCGGCGGGAAGTACGGCAGCACCTCGCGCAGCCAGAACGCCGCCGCGCGCACGTCCTGCCGCGGGAAGTCGTGAGCGACGTCGACCAGCTGGGCGTCCGTCGCCTGCAAAACCACGCCCTTCATCGCCGCCGGATACGGCGACCCGAAGTCCGAACTCAGCGTAATCATGCGCTCCCGTTGGAGCGCCGTCGGTGAAAAAACTCCCTCCACGAACCCCCGACGTCGTTCGCCGAGGCGGGTCCGGTGGCGTCGCTGGGGTTACTCCGGGTCGGCGTCGCCGTTCGCGTCCGTGTCGCTGACCTTCTGGATGCGGTCGATGCCGTCGATCTCGTCGACGACGTCCGCCACGGGCTTCGGGACGAGCTCCGTCCAGTCGCCGCCCGTCTCCATGCGGTTGCGGATCTCCGTGCCCTCGAGGACCTCCCGATCGAACATCGGGGACTGTCGCACCTCGATGCCGGCCTCGTTGAACAGGCGGATGACAAGGGGGTTGTTCGAGTACGCCACGTCGAAGTTCGGACTCATCGACTGGACGTGGCTCACCCAGACCGCGTTCCGGTCCAGGTCCTCGATGGGGACCGCGTACGTCACGAGGTCGAAGTCCACCAGCGACTTCGTGATCATCATGATGCGCTCGCCCGCTGTGAACGGATTGCGCCCGGTGTGTGAGTCGCCCGCGCTCCCGATGCCGACGACGAGCTCGTCCACCTCGGTGGCGATTTGTTCGACGACGCGGTGGTGGCCGTTGTGGTACGGCTGGAAGCGGCCGATGTAGAACCCGCGAGTCATCCCTCACCTCGTGAAACCCGGTCAGCGAACATAAGAATGGCGAGTTTCCGGTCGCCAGTCCCTGGGCCCCCATCCGAAGCCCGACCGAAGCTACGTTCGCGTCTGAGGCCCCAGAAACCGGCAATACGGGCCGTAGAGCGTTCGCCCGAGGGAGAAAGTATATCAGTCGCCCGTCCTTGTTTTCGACTGTCGAAACCACTTCTATGAGCAACGAATCGACGAAGGACGCGCCCCTCCACGAGGACTCCGACGCGGACGCCGACGGCGCCGATACCGACGGCGCTGACGAGTCCGACGTCGGTAGCCCAGACGCCGAGAGTCCCGACGCCGACAGTCCGGACGTCGACGGCCGCGACGACAGTGCGGCGTCGACGGCCGAGACTGACGAGACCGTCGAGGACCTCGAAGACCTCGGCAGCGAGGTCGGCGTGGAAGGCGACGTCACAATCGACGAGGAAAACGCCGAGGACGACTTGCTTGGCGGCCTCCAGATCCCGGATACGTCCGCGATCGAGGTGCCGGACCGGCTTGTCGATCAGGTCATCGGCCAGTCGGAAGCCCGGGACATCGTGTTGCGGGCCGCCAAACAGCACCGCCACGTGATGATGATTGGCTCCCCCGGGACGGGGAAGTCGATGCTCGCGAAGGCGATGAGCCACCTCCTGCCGAAGGAGAGTCTGCAGGACGTCCTCGTGTACAACAACCCGGACGACTCCAACGAGCCGAAAGTCCGAACGGTGCCCGCCGGGAAAGGCGAACAGATTGTCGAAGCCCACCAGGAGGAAGCCCGCAAACGCAACCAGATGCGGTCGTTCCTCATGTGGATCATCATCCTGCTGGTCGTCGGGTACGCGTTCCTGATGGCTCGCCAGCCACTCCTGGGCGTGCTCGCGGCCGGTGTCATCTATCTGGCGTTCCGGTACACCGACCGCGGCGGCGACGCGATGGTGCCGAAACTCCTCATCAACAACGCCGACAGCCAGACCGCGCCGTTCGAGGACGCGACGGGCGCTCACGCCGGCGCACTGCTCGGCGACGTCCGCCACGACCCGTTCCAGTCCGGCGGCATGGGGACGCCGAGCCACGAGCGCGTGGAAGCCGGCGCCATCCAGAAGTCGCACAAGGGCGTGTTGTTCATCGACGAGATCAACACGCTGGACGTGCGCAGCCAGCAGAAGCTCATGACGGCCATCCAGGAGGGCGAGTTCTCCATCACCGGCCAGTCCGAGCGCTCCTCGGGCGCGATGGTGCAGACCGAGCCCGTGCCGTGTGACTTCATCATGGTCGCGTCCGGGAACATGGACGCGATGGAGAACATGCACCCGGCGCTGCGCTCCCGGATTCGGGGGTACGGCTACGAGGTGTACATGGACGACACCATCGAGGACACGCCCGAGATGCGGCGGAAGTACGCGCGCTTCGTCGCCCAGGAGGTCGAGAAGGACGGCCAGCTGCCGCACTTCGACGACGACGCCGTCCGCGAGGTCATCCTCGAGGCGAAGCGTCGCGCCGGCCGCAAAGACCACCTCACGCTGGAGCTGCGTGACCTCGGCGGCCTCGTCCGCGTCGCCGGCGACATCGCCAGTTCGCGCGATCACGAGCTGACGACCCGCGACGACGTCCTGCAGGCGAAAAAGCGCTCGCGGTCCATCGAACAGCAGTTCGTGGACGACTACATCGAGCGCCGCAAGGACTACGAACTCGGGACGGCCGAGGAGGAGTCCGTCGGACGCGTCAACGGGCTCGCCGTGATGGGCGGCGACTCCGGTATCATGCTGCCAGTGATGGCCGAGATCACGCCTGCGCTGAGCCGCGAGGAAGGCCGCGTGTACTCCACGGGCCAACTCCAGGAGATGGCGGAGGAGGCAGTCGACAACGTCTCCGCGATCATCAAGAAGTACAGCGACGAGGACATGTCCGAGAAGGACATCCACATCCAGTTCGTGCAGACGGGCGAGGGCGGCGTCGACGGCGACTCCGCCTCGATTACGGTGGCCACCGCGGTCATCAGCGCCCTCGAGGACATCCCGGTCGCACAGGACCTCGCGATGACGGGCAGCCTCTCCGTCCGGGGCGACGTGCTCCCGGTCGGCGGCGTCACGCACAAGATCGAGGCCGCCGCGAAGGCTGGCTGCAAGCGCGTCATCATCCCCGAGGCCAACGAACAGGACGTGATGATCGAGGACGAGTACAAAGAACAGATCGAGATCATCCCGGTCTCGCACATCAGCGAGGTGCTGGACGTCGCGCTCGTCGGCGAACCCGAGAAGGATTCGCTGGTCGACCGCCTGAAGTCCCTGACTGGGAAGGCCCTGGAAGGGGGCGTCGAGTCCGGCGCGACCGGCGGCAGTCCGAGCCCGCAGTAACCGGGTCAGCGGTCCGGTCTCTCGGTTTTCTACTCGTTCCACTCCCCGAGCGGCAGTGCGGGCGCTGTCGCTGTTGGCGGAGTCGACGCGCCGGCTTTCGCGGCGCTCGCGCGCTCGCTGGTGGCGGCACTCGCACCCCGCCGCACAAACGTGACAGGGAGATTACTTTAACTGAGTCTCGGGAACGCCCTTAGTACAGGCAGCCGTGCAACTGTTCGATGGCGGAGTCCCGTGCGGCGATACGACGATATTACGCCTACCGCGCGACCACGGCCTACGGGTTCTACCTGCCCGTGGGGCTGCTGTACCTCCAGCAGGAGTACGGCTGGGCGGTCGTCGGCCTGACGCAGGGCGTGTTCGCGTTCGCGCTCGTCGCCGCGGAGATTCCGACGGGGTACGTCGGCGACCGGATCGGGCGGCGCGCCAGCCTCGCCGCCGGCAACGCGATTTCCGCGGGCGCGCTCGGCGTGTTCGTCTTCCTGGACTCGCCGCTGCAGTACGCGGTGCTGTACGCCGCGTGGGCGGTCGGGTGGGCGTTCGCTCGGGAACCGGCGAGGCGTGGCTGTACGAACTCCTCGACGCCCACGACGAGGGCGGCGAG
>NZ_WUUU01000215.1 GCF_009831555.1 Halobacterium bonnevillei
GAGCCTGCCGGGACTCGTCCTGTGGTATCTCACCCACTGGCTGCCGAACTCGGAGTTGACCCGGACCTCTATCCCCGGGTGCTGGCGTGGTGTCTCGGCGGCGTCGGCGCCATGTTCGCGTTCACCCTCCTGCGCGTAGCCCACCCGGGCGTGGACGTGGACTGGTCGCTGGGCACGCAGGCCATCGCCGTCGCGCTCGGCTCCATCGGCGGCCTCGCCATCGGCATCCGGGAAGCGGAGGCGGAGACGCGCGCGGACGAACTGCAGCGCCAGAACGAACGCCTCGACGAGTTCACGAGCATCGTCAGCCACGACCTCCGGGCCCCCTTGAACGTCGCGGATGGCCGCCTCCAGCTCGCGCGCGGAGAGGTCGACAACGAGAACCTCCAGGACGTCGCCGACGCGCACGACCGCATGGCGGACCTCATCGACGACCTGCTGTCGCTGGCGCGACAGGGCGAGTCCATCGACGACCCCGAAGCGGTCGCGCTCCCGGACCTCGTCGAGGAGTGCTGGGCGGGCGTCTCGACTGCCGACGCGACCGTCGAGACGACCGCGGACTGCGTCGTGGTCGCCGACAGGTCCCGCCTCCGGCAGCTCCTCGAGAACCTCCTCCGGAATGCGGTGGAGCACGGTGGTGACGGCGTCGCTGTCACGGTCGGTCCGCTGGACGCCGGCGACGGCTTCTACGTCGCGGACGACGGTCCGGGCATCCCGGACGAAGACAGGGAGACTGTCCTCGAGCACGGGTACTCATCGGCCCGGAACGGCACCGGCTTCGGCCTCGCTATCGTCGACCGAATCAGCGACGCCCACGGGTGGACGCTGGCGGTCACGGACAGCGAGGACGGCGGCGCGCGCTTCGAGTTCTCGGACGTCGCGTTCGCCGACGGCCGCGAGCGTCGTGACTGAATCCGGGAGGACGCGCCGTCGGTAGCGCCACGTTTTTCCACGCGCTGGCCGAATCCGGGGGTATGCCGAAGCAGGTGGACGACCCGGACTACCACCACGAGAACCACACCGCCGCGCAGACCTGCGGGTGGACGGCGAACGCGCTCCGCGGCGAGGGCACCTGCTACAAGCACGCCTTCTACGGGATCCGGTCGCATCGCTGCATCCAGATGACGCCGGTCGTGCGGTGCAACGAGCGCTGCGTGTTCTGCTGGCGGGACCACGCCGGCCACACGTACGAACTCGACGGCGTAGAGTGGGACGACCCGGAGGCGGTGGTGGACGCCTCGATTTCGCTCCAGAAGAAACTGCTCTCGGGGTTCGGCGGGAACGACGAGGTCCCCAGAGCGCGCTTCGACGAGGCGATGGAGCCGCGCCACGTCGCAATCTCGCTGGACGGCGAACCGACGCTGTACCCGTACTTGCCCGAGTTGCTGGAGGCGTTCCACGACCGCGGCCTGACGACGTTCCTGGTGTCGAACGGCACCCGCCCCGAGGTGCTGGCGGAGTGCGACCCGACGCAGCTGTACGTGTCCGTTGACGCGCCGGAGCGAGCGACGTTCGACGACGTGGTCGGCGCGACGGAGGACGACGCGTGGGAGAAACTCGTGGACGCGATGGACGTCCTCTACGAGAAGGACGAGACGCGGACCGTCCTGCGGACGACCCTCGTCGGCGGAGAGAACATGGCGAACCCGGACTGGTACGCGGGATTCTACGACCGCGCGGACCCGGACTTCGTGGAACTGAAGGCGTACATGCACGTCGGCGACTCCAGGGACCGCCTCGACCGCGAGGCGATGCCGGACCACGAGGACGTCCTCGCGTTCGCCGAGGCCGTGCAGGCGAACATGCCCGAGCACTCGGTCCTGAAGCACCAGGAAGTGTCCAGGGTGGCGCTGTTGGCACGGGACCACGACACCTGGGTGCCGAAACTCGAAGCGGACTCGGAGTTCTGGGCGGACGCAACTGCGGACTGACCCCCACTCCAAACGCTCCCCAATTACGGAACGCATTCCACTTCCGGTATTCTTATGCGGGGCGCTGTAGTACTCCCAGCTATGTCGAAAGCCACGGGCACGCGCGAGGTCGGGTTCGACGAGCTCGCCGTGCTGAAACTGCTCGCGCTCGACGGCGCGCGCCGCGGCGAAGTAAAGGTCTCCTGCGGGGACCTCGCGGACCGCCTCGACGCCTCGAACCAGACGGCCTCCCGGCGCCTCCAGGCGCTCGAGGAGTCCGAGCTGGTGGAGCGCGACCTCGTCAACGACGGCCAGTGGGTCGCCATCACGGACACCGGCGAGCGCACGCTCGAACGCGAGTACGAGGACTACCGGCGCATCTTCGAGGACGCCGGCGAACTCGACCTCGCCGGCACCGTCACCAGCGGCATGGGCGAGGGCCGCCACTACATCAGCCTCCCCGGCTACATGCGGCAGTTCGAGGCGAAACTCGGCTACGAGCCGTACCTCGGCACGCTGAACGTCGAACTCGACCAGGAGAGCCAGCGCGCTCGCTCCGCGCTGGAGGCGATGGACGGCGTCCGCATCGAGGGCTGGGAGGACGAGGAACGCACGTACGGCCCGGCGACCTGTTACCCAGCGGCCGTCGAGAACGACGACGGCAAAACGTTCTCGCCCGTCCACGTCATCGTCCCTGACCGCACCCACCACGACGAGAGTCAGGCGGAACTCATCGCGCCCGAGAAACTCCGCGAGGAACTGGGCCTGCTGGACGACGACGAGGTGACCATCCATGTCGAAGAGCAGTAACGTCGCCCGCGTCGAGGCCGCCGTCGAGGCATTCGCGGCAGGCGACCCCGTGCTCGTCCACGACGCCGCCGACCGCGAAGGGGAAGTCGACCTCTTCTACCCCGCCGGCGCCGTCACCCCCGACGCCGTCGCGCGCCTCCGGAACGACGCCGGCGGCCTCGTCTGCGTTGCGGTCTCCAGCGACGTCGCGGACGCTTTCGACCTCCCGCTGCTCGGCGACGTCATCGACCACCCGGTCGCCGACCACGGCCACCTCGGCTACGACGAGCGCTCGTCGTTCTCGCTGCCCGTGAACCACCGCGACACGTACACCGGCATCACGGACGACGACCGCTCGCGCACGATCACGGAACTCGCTCGCGCTGCCTCGGACCCCGCGAGCGTCGACTTCGCGTCGGAGTTCCGCGCCGAAGGCCGCCAGAAGTACGAGGACGCGGGCGCTGACCGCGTACTGGACTCCGTGAACGACCTGCCGGACGTCGTCTCCTCGGAGTAGGTACCCGCGTTCGGTCGGCTGGTGGACTGTCTCGCGGCGAGTCGACGAACCACGACACACCAGCCCGTGCGTGGGTCACGCAATTCTTAACCGGTCGCCGGGCGACGATAGGGTATGCGAATCGCGTTACTCGGCGGGACAGGCGACATCGGCGAAGGGCTGGCGCTCCGGTGGGCCTACGACACCGACCACGAGGTCGTCGTCGGATCACGGGACCCGGAGCGAGCGCGCGCGAAGGCCGAGGAGTACGAGACGGAACTGGACAGCCGCGGCGTCGAGAAGAAGATCACGGGGTTCGAGAACGCGATGGCGGCGGACCGAGCGGACGTCGTCGTGCTGGCGGTGCCGCCGTACCACGTCGCCGACGTGGTCGAGGAGGTGGCCGACCGCCTCGACGACGACGTCCTCCTGGTGTCGCCGGCGGTCGGGATGCAGAAGGGCGCGGGCGGCTTTCGCTACAACCCGCCGAGTGCGGGGAGCGTCACGGAACTCGTCGTCGAAACCGCGCCCGACGACGTCACCGTGATCGGCGCGTTCCAGAATCTCTCGGCGGACCGGCTCGCGAACCTCGACGTCGAGCTCTCCCTGGACACGCTGGTCGTCGGGGACGACGAGGACGCCAAGCGCAACGTCGCCGCGCTCGCGGAGGGCATCGAGGGACTGCGGGCGCTCGACGCCGGCCCGCTAGCGAACGCCGCGGAGGTCGAGTCGCTGACGCCGCTGCTCATCAACCTCGCCATCCACAACGACGGCCTACACGACGTCGGCGTCACCTTCGAGTGACGCGTCGCGAGCGTCCCCGGTAGCGGCATCGTCGTCGGTGTCGTCACCGGTGCCATCGCCGATGGCCGCCTCGTCGGCGCCATCGTCGGTTGCGGCGACTGGGGCTTCGTCGTCCGGCGCCCGCGTTTCGCCGCGCTCCAGCGACGCGACAGTCCTGAACTTCTCGAGGAGGTCGGCGGCGTCCGCTGCGAGGACGCGGACCATCGGTTCCTTCCCGACGGCGCCACGGTCGATGACTGCGTCCGGCGCGCGTTCGCGGCCGCTCATGGCCTCGCTGGCCGTCCAGTCCATCGTCCCGTCGGCGTCCGCGGGTTCGTCGGTCCGCGTCGACGATTTCGACGTCCCAGCGGGCACGCAGC
>NZ_WUUU01000216.1 GCF_009831555.1 Halobacterium bonnevillei
CGGGAGCCGGACGACGTTCGTGAGGGACGGCGCGGCGACGACGGCGACGCCGAGCGCGACGAACAGCACACCGAACGCCGCGAGGACGCGCCGCAGCATCAGTCGCCACCTCCGTAGGACGCTTCGATAGCCCGGAGCGCGTCCACAGCCCGCTGTTCGCGTGCCGGCGTCACGTCGGCGCCGCCGTAGCGAACGTCACGGAACAGGGCCGTGAGTTCGTCGACGTGCACGTCGTCCATGCCGGCGTCGCGAGCGGCGTCAGCGAACTCGCTGGGCGTGCTCGTTTCGGGATTCCGGACGTCGAGGTGGTCGGTCATCTCCCGCCACGCGCGGTACACCTCGTTCTCGACGTCGGCGTCCTCGACGATGCGGTCGGCGGCGTCACCGGCCACTGCTCCGACGGCGCCGAGCGCCTCGTCGTCGGACTCCGACACGGGTTCCTCCACGGGCCTCGTATCGACCGGCTCCGAGTCGCCGGTCGCGCGGAACGCGACCAGCCCCAGCACGATGGCGAGGACGAACAGGGCGGCGAGCACGCGCGGCGGCGAGAACAGCGTCTCCTCGCCGGACCCGCCCGTCGCTTCACCGCCCTCGGACGGCCCGGACGGCAGTTCCGGGAGCAGCGTCCCGCCCTGGTCGCTTTCCGTCTGGGAGCCGCAGTCCGTGAAGATCAACCACGGCGGGGCCACGACGAGCGCTGTGACGACGAACAGCACGAGGACGGCCGGCACAAGGCCCCGCGTGCGGTACGTCAGGTACCCGATTATTCCGTAGACGACCAGCAGGAGACCGGCGAACGCGGGCGATAACAGGAACGGCACGCACGCGCCGCCGAGCTGTATCGGTTGCTCGCCGGCGAGGGAGTTGTCGTCGATGTCTGCACCATCTTCGCCTTCGTTGCCTTGTTCGTCTGCGGTGCCGCTGTCGCCACCGACGCCACCGCCGGGGCCACCGCTTGATCCCGCGGTGTCCTGGGGGTTCGCGAGCGTCGCGGCCGCCAACGAAACCGCGAGCACGCAGAGGAGGGCAATTATCAGGGCGCGAACGTTTCGGTCCACTTCCGGGAGTTGTGAGTTTGTGAGTATATGTCTTGCGACAACGTGTCTCGGTGTCTTCAGGCGGTATGCCTCCTCCCGCCCTCCCGGCACCGGCAGCGCCCGCTTATGTGTCTATAGTGCGTGTGTGCTGGCGTGCGGCGACGACACCTACTCGCTGGACTGGCTGGCGCTGCGACGGCCGTAGTGACCGGGTGCATCGGAAACGGCCCAGCCGCCTCGAGCGGTGGCACCACGACGGGGGACGACGCTACCACCGGCCGCAGCGACGAAACCGGGAACAGTGCCCTGGATCTCCGCGAGGCGAACGTGACCGGCGTGGAGACGGAGCCCGTCACAGACGGCGTTCGGTTCGACGTCACGCTGTACCACGATGACGACGGCGAGGACGGCCACGCGAACTGGTGGCAGGTCGAACGGCTGGACGGCGACCGCCTCGGCCGCCGCGACCTCAGTCACGCCCACGGCACGCTGGAATTCACGCGTTCATCGACCGTCCAGATTCCGGACGACGTCGACTGTGTGGTCGTTCGCGGCCACGACCAGACCCACGGGTACGGCGGCCAGGCGATGCTCCTCGCCATCGACGACGGCGCGACCCGGACAGTCCGACAGGGCGAGGACCCCGACTCGTTCTCGTCGTCTGACTGTCCCTGACCCGGTCACGTCCAGGGGATTCGCAAACATCCCCGATCTTAATTCTCGAGTGCTAAGATTTAAATCAAAGTGGGAGCGAGTCGTCCGCAATGTCAGTGTGCGAGGAGACGGTGCCCGCTCCGATCCCGCCGGACGACTCGAACGCGTGGTACGCGCCCGACGTCCGGAGCCAGTACGAAGTCCACCCCGGCGTCGTCGTCACCGTCACCGAACGCAACGGCGAATTCGCGTACGACGCACGACCACCAGTGCTCGGCACCGCGGACCGCGACGCGCTCGACAGCGTCACCGAGTACTTCGCGGACGCGCAGCTGTCGCGACCCCGAACCCGCGAAGGCACCCGAGAGCGGGTGGCCGACGGGCTCGGCGAGAAACACCGCCGCATCCTCGAACGACTCACGGACTGTTCGCCCGCTGCCCGCCGCCGCGTCGAATTCCACGCGCTGTGTGAACTCCGCGGCCTCGGCGAACTCACCCCGCTCGCGCTCGACGGCGGCGTCGAAGTCGCGGACGCGGCCACCGACTCCCTCGTCGTCCACACCACCGAATACGCGCCCGCCGCCACCGACCTCCCGGCCGACCCGCCGCACCTCGACCGCTTCCTCTCCGAACGCCTCGCCCGGTACACGGTCCCGTTCCGGGACTTCGAGATTCCGGTGGTCGTCTACCGGGAGCGCGTCCTCGGAACGGACGCCTTCGACACCAAGTACGCCGTCCGCGAACCCGACCGCCTCCCCGGCGACGACGAACTCATCGCGGAGTGCAAGGAACGCATCTGGGAGGCCAACGTCGAGGGGCTGCTCGGGGACGGCCCGGACCGCGCAGCGTTCGTCACCGACCGCGCCCGCGCGTTCCTCACGCGACGCCTCACCGTCCGGAACACCCGAGCGTGGCTTGACGCCACGAAACACCGACTCCGGTCCGCGCTCGCCGAGTACGGCCTCGCCGTGCCGCCCGTCGGCCGGCGGTTCAGCGACGACCGCCTCGACGACCTCACGTACTACGTCCTCCGGGACTTCGTCGGGGACGGTGAACTCACCGTTCCCATCCGCGACGACCGACTCGAGGACGTCGAAGCCAATGCCGTCGACGAACGCGTCAAGGTCGTCCCACGCGGCCGCCTGGGAGCCAACGCGGACCGGATCCCGACGAACCTCGTGCTCGAGGACGAACAGCGGTTCGTCAACCTCGTCACCCAGTTGGCCGCCCGCGACGGCGTCGAACTGAACGCCTCCAACCCGTCGGCGAAGGTCAACCTCGAACCCGCCGAGGTCAGCAGCGACGTGACCATCCGGTGTGCCGTCGCGCTCCCGGTCATCTCGGAGGGCGGCCCGCACGTCTCCATCCGAAAGCAGGCCGCGGACGCGCTCACGCCCGTGGACTTGCTCCACCAGAACAGCCTCTCGGTGGACGTCGTCGCGTTGCTCTGGCTGGCGTACGAACACCACGGCGTCGTCCTGTTCTCCGGCCCGACGGGCGTCGGCAAGACGACGCTGATGAATGCGCACATGCCGTTCGTCCCCTTCGACGACCGCCCCATCAGCATCGACGAGGGCAGCCGGGAGGTCCGACTCCCCCACGAAACCGGCGTCTCGTTGACCACGCGGGACCACGAACGCGAGTTCAAACGCGTCTCCATGGCGGACCTCATGACCGAGACCAATTATCTCAACCCCGACGTCGAGGTCATCGCCGAAATCAACAGCCCGGAGAGCTTCGAGAGCTTCGCGAACGTCCTCAACACGGGCCACGGCGTCGTCGGCACCACGCACGCCGAGGACGTCGAGACGCTCGTGAACCGCGCCATCGAACAGGGCGTCCCGCCGTACCTCCTCCGGGAACTGGACCTCGTGGTGTTCCCGCGGCACGTCAACGGTCAGCGGTACGTCGGCGACGTCGTGGAACTCGTCGCGGACCCCGACCCCGAGGACCCGGCGGTCGAGACAGTCCGGAAGGACGGCGACACGATTCACTTCCGGCGGGTCGTCGAGCGCACGCCCGGCGGCGAGTTCACGTTCGTCGGCCGCGAGGCCGTGCGGTTCCTCGACCGCCTCGCCGCCCAGACCGACCGCCCGGTCGCCGACGTCCACGACGAGTTCGAGCGGAAGCGCCGGTACGTCGAGTACCTCCAACGAGAGGACGTTTCGGACTTCCAGGCCCTGTTCGGGCTGCTGTCTGACCTCCAGACGGACGAAGCCGCGACCATGGAGCGACTCCAGCGGAGGGCCGGCGAGTGAACCGGCGACCGACCCAGCGACGTGACGGAGGCGCAGAGTCGTGACGGCGACGCTCGGCGTACTCGACCGCGCGCTGTACGCGCTGTTCGCGCGCAACGCCGACAGCACGCGCCACGACCCCGACCGGAAGCGCTACCGCGCGAGCCGGCTCGACGTGAGTTTCGACGTGTTCCTCGCGCGCGTCTACGGCGCCGCCTGGCTGGCGTTTCTCGTCGTCGGCGTGCTCGCCGCGGTCACGGCTGGCGTCGCCCTCCCGGCGACCGCGCTCGGAGGACTCGCCGACGTGTCCCCGTTCTCCTCGACGGGTCACAGTCCGCTGTCGTCGTCGGTCTGCCGCCCGGCCT
>NZ_WUUU01000217.1 GCF_009831555.1 Halobacterium bonnevillei
CGCGACCTCGCGCGCTGGCGCGCGCGGACAGCGAGCACAACCTCTCAGAGAACCCCCTGCGGACGGACGGCGCGCAATCGCCGTACGTGCCGGTCCAGCCGAGCGCGCCCGACGACCTCTCGGACGGCGAGTCGCCGCTGTTCTGTCCGTTCGAGGCGGACTGGTACGGCCGCAACAAGGGGTCGCCGGTCGGCTTCGACGTCGGCCGGCACAACGTCGCGACGAGCGACGACTTCCTCCCCGCCGCCGTCGAGTACGGGACGTGTCCGCACCGCGTCCAGCAGGTGATGTTGGACCACGCGGAGGTCGTCATCGGGAACTACAACCACCTCTTCGACCCGAACACGCGCGGCCTCACCGAACACCTGCTGGACGAGCAGACGTTCGTCGTCGTGGACGAAGCCCACCGCCTCGAGGAGCGCGTCCGCGACCTGCTGTCGGACCGCGTCGGCCGCCACACGCTCGCCCGCGCCCGCAACGACCTGCGGTCGCTGCTCACCACGGCGAAGCAGAGCGAGACGAACCGCCAGCAGGTCCGCGACGAACTGCAGAGCTACGAGGTGTCGCTGACTGCCGTCGAGGAGGCCGTCGACTTCCTCGGTGACGTCCTCGAGTGGCTGGACGACCGGGTCGCCGAGTACCTCGCGAACGAGGGATACAACCCCAGAGACACCCGCGACCTCCCGGAGTACGATCAGGAGATTCCGCTCCGGGACCCCGAGACCGACGAACCGGACGACCTGACGCGGTGGGCCGAACAGCACGGCTACACCGGCGGCCTGTGGCGGTCGCTGGCGGACATCGGGACGGCCGCGGAGGCAGTCATCGAGGACGACGGCGACCGGTCGGCGGTGTGCGGCGCGGTCGGCATCACGCTCCAGCGGTGGTGGGAGCGCGACCACGCGACGTACTTCCGGGAGATTGAACTGGAGCACGCGCCCAAGGAGTCCGGGCGGGCGGGCGCGGCGTGGGCGCAGACGTACACGCCCGCGCTCGTGACGTACAACTGCATGCCGGCGCGGGCGCTCCGGGAGACGTTCGCGGGCCTCGGCGGCGGCGTCCTGATGAGCGCGACTCTCGAACCTCTGGACGTGTTCCGCGAGGTCACCGGCCTGGACCGCCTGGAGGCGGGCGCGGGCGACGCCGAAGCTAGACCGGTCGTCGAACGCCGCTACGACCTCCGGTTCCCCGCCGAGAACCGCGCGAGCTTCCTCGTGGACGCCACGCCGTTCACCGCGCGCAACCGCGGCGACCCGACCAGGGACAACGACAACCAGACCCGCGAGGAGTACCGCTACGTCCTCCGGACGCTCGCGCGCTCGCCGGGCAACGTCCTCGTCTGCATGCCGAACTACCGGGAGGCAGCGTGGGCGGGCGACTACCTCGCGGACGCCGTCGAGAAGGACGTCCTCGTCGACGAGTCCTCGTCGAACGAAGCGACGGACGACCTGAAAGCCGAGTTCTTCAGGGGGGACGGCAAGGTCATGGTGACGAGCACGCGGGGCACGCTCACGGAGGGCGTCGACTACGACGGCGAGAAGCTCTCGACGTGCGCCGTCGTCGGCGTCCCGCTGGTGAACGTCGGGTCGCCGCGCGTCCGCGCCGTCCGCCGCGCCTACGCGGACGCCTTCGGCGAGGACAACGCCTTCGAGTACGCGCTCACCGTTCCGGCCGTCCGGCGCGCCCGGCAGGCCATCGGCCGCGTCATCCGCGGCCCCGAGGAGGTGGGAGTGCGCGCGCTCGTCGGCCAGCGGTACGTCGAGGGCGCCCGGCACTCAGTCCACGAGTACCTCGGGCCCGGCGAACAGGCGGAGTTCACGCGCATGACACCGGACTTCCTGGGGCCGCAACTGGATCGCTTCTGGAGCGACCACGTCGTCGCCGACCGGGCGACCGACGACTGACAGGGGCGGCGCGCGAACGACGACTCTTCAGAGCGGAATCGTCTCGCCCGTCGCGGCGGCCTCGTAGAGCGCGTCGATGGCGCGCATGTTCGCGACCGCTTCCTCGCCATCAGTCAGCGGGTCGCGGCCCGCCTCGACGCTCGCTGCGAAGTGCTCGACTTCGAGGCGGTACTGGTCGACGTCGTCGAACGTCTCCTCGACGGTCTTCTCGCCGGTTCCCCACCGGAGGACCGTCTCGCCGCCGTCGGGGTTGTAGGCGTCCCGGGCTTCGAGCCAGCCCTCGGTCCCCTCGACGCGGTACGTCTGGAGCTCCCGCGTCTCGAAGCTGGCTTCGACTGTCGCCGTCGCGCCGCCGTCGAACTCCAGGGCGCCTGCGATTTCGGTGTCGACGCCGCAGTCCCGGTGGTCGTGGGTGCTGGCGTCCGCGAGGGCGGGTTCGCCGAGGAACTGGCGGGCCGCGCTGACAGCGTAACAGCCGACGTCCATCAGCGCGCCGCCGGCGAGATCCGGGTCGAGGCGGACGTCGGGCCCCTCGCGGAGTGGGAAGTTGAACGCCGCGTGGACGTGGCGGAGGTCCCCGAGTTCCTCGCGGGCGACGTCGAGCGCGCGCACGGTCCGCGGGTGGTACTGGTACATGAACGCCTCCATGAGCGTGACGCCGGCGTCCGCGCAGTATCCGACGACCTCGACGGCTTCCTCGACGTCCGACGCCAGCGGTTTCTCGCAGAGCACGTGGAGGCCCGCGTCCGCGGCACGCTTCGTCCACTCGGCGTGCAGCGCGTTCGGGAGTGGGTTGTAGACGGCGTCGACGTCTGCGTCGAGCAACGCCTCGTAGCTGTCGTACGTCTCGGGAATGTCGTGGCGGTCCGCGAAGTCGGCGACCGCGTCGGGACTCCGGGAGGCGACGGCCCGGACTTCGTGGTCGGAGTCCCGGATGGCGGGCACGACGGCTTTGTCGGCGATGTTCGCGGTGGAGATCACTCCGAACTGCATGCCAGAGTCGGCGCCCGCCGACGCCGTAACTGTTTGGACCGCGGGCCGTTTCGCCCGTGAATCGTGCCCCAGCGTGCCGTGGGCCGAAGACTCAAGCCCGCGGGCCGTCTGGGTTCGCGTAATGGTGAACATTCGAGCCCCGAACGAACGAACCTGCACGGAGTGTGGGCGCTCGGAGCGCTGGGACGAGGACGCCGGGAACTGGCGCGTGGCCGACGACGAGGTCGGCGACGTCTACTGCGTGCACGACTGGGACGTCACCGGGACGTTCACGCCGATCGAAGAGTAGCACGCACCTCCAGCGAACGAGAGCGTGTCTCTAAGTACGAGGGAGCGTCGTCAGGCCGGGACGTACTGGTCGCCGTCCTCGCGCACCAGGCCGCGCCCGCGGAGCGTCTTCAGCACGCTGTACAGCGTAATTCGCGGAACGTCGAGTTCAGCGTGGAGTTCGTCGAGCGTCGCCTGCTCCCGCGTCGAGATGTACAGGTAGACGAGTTTCCCGCGCGGGGACTCCACGCCCGTCGGCAGCTGTCGAGTAGTCATTCGTCACTCGACGAAACAGATTCGACGATAATAAAACCTGCTTTCGTCGCGCGTCGAAGACGAGCGGTGGGCGGCCCGCAAATACGTAATTTGATGGCAGATGGCCCCGAACCCGGGAGCGTGTCGCGCCACGACCGCCTCGACCGGCACCCCACGCCGGGCCGCCGCAACTCGCTGTGGCACTGGCCGGACGCCAAACACCCGCTCCGGGTCGCCCTCAACTACGTCGTCGTCGTGCTCGCTCGCATCTGCCCGAGCCTCCGCGCCAAGAACTGGCTGCTGCGGAGCATCGGCACCACGGTCGGCGCGGGCGCAGCCTGGGGCCTCGAGTCGACGCCCGACGTCTTCTGGCCCGAACGCATCACGGTCGGCGAGGACGCGGTGATCGGCTACGACGCCACCCTGCTGTGCCACGAATTCCTCCAGAACGAGTACCGCACTGGCGACGTCGTCGTCGAAGACCGCGCGATGGTGGGGGCGGGCGTCGTCGTCCTCCCGGGCGTCACTGTCGGGGAGGACGCTCAGGTCGCCGCGAACTCGCTCGTCGTCGAGGACGTCCCGCCCGGCGAAACGGTCGCGGGCGTCCCGGCCGAACCGCTGGAGTACGACGACGGCGGCCCGGACTAGCGGACAACTGACGAACGCACCGAGAGGAGCGAGCCGGCGGGAAGCGACTACGTCGCGGACTGCACCGACTCGGCGACCGACTCGTCGTACCCCGGAGTGGGGCGCGCCGATGCGCGCACACGCCAGCATCGCCACCGGCAACTCCGGAATCATCGGCATGTACATCGTGACGACGTCGTCCTCCTCGACGCCCAACTCCCGGAGTGCGGCCGCGA
>NZ_WUUU01000218.1 GCF_009831555.1 Halobacterium bonnevillei
CGGTCCGCCGCGCGCGAGCACGTCGCGCCCGCGACGGCGAACGTCGTCGCGTACACGATCGGCGACCCGAAGAACGGCGCGACCGCGTCCGGGAACAACTGGAGCTGGAAGCAGACGTAGAGCGCGGACCCGAGCGCCATCCACGGCGCGAACGCCAGCACCGTCCGGTCGTCGACGCGAGGGCCGTCGTCGACGAGCAGCCATCCGACTGTGAGAACGGCCACCGCGACGACGAGGAGATGTGGGAGCGGCGGGAGCGCGAACCCGGTAGGCAAGACCATACCGGGAGGGCGCACGCGCGCCTTGAGAACTTTGTTATTCGGGTGCTCGCGGCCCCGGGTAGAGTTGTTCGGGCGCTCGCGGCCGCGGGTATTGGTAGTCGGGCGCTCGCGCCTCGGGGGATTCCCCGCCCCTGAGTCGCGAAGCCGTCACTCCTCCGCCCACGGCTCCGTGCCGCCCTCGCCGTAGAGCTCCCGCATCAGCGTGACGATGCTCTCGGGCGGGAACTGGCCGCGTTCGGTGACGATGGCGTCCACGTACCGGGGCGGCGTCACGTCAAACGCGGGGTTCTCGACGTCGACGTCGCCGAGGTCCGCGCGCTCGGCGTCCGAGAGGACTTCCGTCTCGTCGCGCATCTCGATCTCGACGGTGTGACCGGTGAGGGTGTCCGGGTGGAGTTTCAGCGTCTGCGCCGCGACCATTATGGGTACGCCACGCTCGCGGGCGGAAACGGCGAGCAGGCTGGTTCCGATCTTGTTGATGACGGAGCCGTCGGCGGCGATGGAGTCCGCGCCGACGACCACGTGGTCGACGTCGTCGAGGTACCGGCGCGCGGCGTTGTCCACGACCATCGTCACGGGGACGTCCCACTCCCGGAGCTGTTCGGCGGTGATGTGGCCCTGCTTGCGGGGCCGCGTCTCCTTGACGACGGCTTCGATGTCCTTGCCGTCCTCGAGGGCGGCCTCGACGCAGGCCAGCGCGTCCGTGGAGTGGCAGTGCGTCATGATGGTGTCGCCGTCCCGGAGGCGGTTCGCGCCGATGGCGCCGAGGTCGTCCTGTGCGCGGTCCAGTTGGTCGCGGAACTCCCCGGTGGCCTGCAGGGTCGAGGTCCGGAGGTCGTCGACCGACCGACCTTCCATCTCCTTGAGGACGTACCGGAGCGCGTTCGGCAGGCTGACCGCGGTCGGCCGGGTGTTCTTCAGGCGGCGGGCGGCCGTCCGCATCTCCTCGCGGAACGCAGCCGGCGTGTCGGCGTCGCTCTCGCTGGCCTGCGCTTCCAGCGCGTCAGCGGCGGCTCGAGCGATAGTGGCGGCACCCCGGACTTCCATCTCCGCGATGTCGTCGGCGGTGGTCTCGACCTCCGGTGCGAGCATGGCCGGCCGTAGGGGTCGCGGGTAAAAGGGATTGGCGTCCGCGTCCGCTCGGCTGTCGCAGTGGCGTCGGCGGCGTTCGTTCAGGTGTATCGAGGGCGTTCTTCCAGTGGCGACCACGGCGTTCGCGGCCCCTGTCTCGGAAGTCAGTCCACGTGGACGACCTCGACCGCCACCTCGTTTCGCCGCAGGATCGGCGGCGTCCAGGGGTCGTTGTACCGGAGGAGGAAGGGGTCGCCCAGCCGTTCGATGCCTTCGCGTTCGAGCGTGGACAGCAGGCTCCGGGCCCGTCGTTCGACCCGCCACTCCGGAGCGTACCACGAGAACCGGTCCACGGCGACCGTCTTCGGCGGTTCGCTGGCGAGTTCGACGCCAGGCTCGGTCGGTTCCGGGGCGGTTTCGATGGTGTACTCGGCCGGCAGGTAGAGCGCCATCCGCACCTCGTCGTCATCGCCGTCGGTGGCCCTCGACCGAACGGGCGCGGTCATCGCTACGGACGTTCCGCCCCGGGTCTCGACGGGTGCGGTCATCGAGATGGATTCGGTGCTCACGTTGGCGCCCGAGATGTACGCGAAGAGTCGACGGAACGCCCGTCGCTGGTTCGCTGCCGCGGTTTCGACGAGAACCGTCCGTGGATATCGTCGAAGTTCGATGCCGTCCACCGTTCGGAGCCGCTCGTAGGGCACGGTTTCGGTGGTCCGCGTCGAGTAGATGCCCCACCCGACCCAGCCGGCGACGATCACGCCGGCGCCGACGAGGGCTGCTTTGGTAGCCGGTCGCATACGGGAACTACGGTGTCGAGGGGGATTAACGACCCGCCGCAGCAGGCGCCAGCGCCCGAGTCCGGGGTCTCCAGGGGCGCGGTGAACCCCGACAGCGCGACCTGTCGTGGGTACGCGGACGGATTCGCGGTGTAGAGTGCAGTAGGTCTCGCGTCGCAGCTCTGGGCGTGCGCCACGGCTGTCGTCTCGCGTCGTTGATTCGGGACTGCAGCACGTCTCGCGCCGGTCTATCGCCATCATTTTACCGCGAACTCCCCGTTGCATTGGGTATGAACCGCGAAGACCTCGCCGCACGCATCGACCACACGGTGCTCGGCCCGGAAACGACGCCCGCCGACGTCGAGCGCGTCGTCGAGGAGGCGACGGAGTACGGCATGAACGTCTGCATCCCGCCCTGCTACGTCCGCGACATCCGGAGTCACGCGCCGGAGGACCTGACGATAGCGACCGTCGTCGGCTTCCCGCACGGCCAGCACGAACCGCACGCGAAGGCCAGCGAGGCCCGCGTGGCGTACGCCGACGGCGCCGACGAACTCGACGTCGTGACGAACGTCGGCCGCTTGAAGGCCGGCGAGCTCGATGCCGTAGAGGCGGACCTCGCGGCTGTCGTGGATGCCACCCCCCTCCCGGTGAAGGTCATCATCGAGACGCCGCTGTTGACCGACGAGGAGAAACACGACGCCTGCCAGGCCGCCGTCGACGCCGGCGCGGACATGGTGAAGACCGCGACCGGGTTCTCGGACGGCGGCGCGACCGTCCCCGACGTCGAACTGATGAGCGACTACCTCCCCGTGAAGGCCAGCGGCGGCGTCGGCGACTACGAGGACGCGCAGGCGATGTTCGACGCCGGCGCGGAGCGAATCGGCGCGTCCTCGGGCGTCAACATCGTCGAGACGTTCGAGGAGTGACGCGACTGCGGAACTGAGATAGTGGCTACGCCGGTCACCGTCACGCCGTAGCCCGGGCGACGTTGAGCTGACCATCGACGGATGGTCCGCCAACGGCTTCGCTGGTGGTCGTGGATTCGTTCTCGAGGACGACGTACTCCTTCCCGACCTGGCCCTGCAGGAGCGCGTCCACGGGCGCGTGCTCGTCTGTGAGCACCGGGACGTCGCTCGTGTCCACCTCGCTGGGCGGGGTGTAGTTCTGGACTTCGCCGGTGAGGTCGATGCCGACGTCTCGCTCCGCCGCGAGCGCCTCCAGTTCGGCCTGCGAGCGGGCCTGCCCCTTCGTCGCGACGAGTTCGATGTTCTGCAGTGAGTCCGTCTCGGACGTCGGGAACGCGTAGACGTTCGGGAACGCCTCCTGCATCGTCTTGAACTGCGCGCGGAAGAACTCCGAGCCGTCGCCAGAGCGGGCGCTGATGACGTTCGCGACGACGCTGCCGTCGTCGTCGAGGCGGTCGTTCACGAGGTCCATGAACTCCACGGTGGTGAGGTGGAACGGCACGGAACTGCGCTGGTAGGCGTCCAGTACGACGAGGTCGTACTCCTCGTCGGTGGATTCGAGGAACCGCCGGCCGTCCATCACGTGGATGTCGAAGTTCGGGCCCTCGCTGACGCCGAAGTGCGCGCGGGCGGCGTAGACGACGCCGGGGTCGATCTCCACGACGTCGATGTCGACGTCGTACTCGGCGGCGAACCGCTTCGGCCCGCTGAACCCGCCGCCGCCGACGAACAGGACGTCCTCGACGTCGTCGTCGTACAGCATCGGGATGTGGGCGTACTTGCTGTACTCGAAGACGTAGCCGTCGCGGCCGTCGGTGTAGGTCGCGGAGTGGCGGACGCCGTCGAGGTACAGCGTGCGGACGCCGTCGTCCTCGCCGACCCGGAGTTCGGAGTACGCGGTCTGGTCGGTGTAGATGGTGTCCTCGCCGACGTCCACGCCGTAGATGCCGACGACGGCCGCCGAGAACACGACCAGCACCGCCACCCCGATTTTGGCGGCGGCGAGCGGCGTCGGGTCCGCGACGACGACCGCGGCGGCGAGCAGCACGCCCCCGTAGAACGCGGCGATGGTGACGACGTCGAAGGCGGGGATCAGCACGAACGTCGTGCCGAACGACCCGAGG
>NZ_WUUU01000219.1 GCF_009831555.1 Halobacterium bonnevillei
ACCAGGGCGCCCTCTGGGGCTCCCACCCCATCCTCGCGCTCGACGTCTGGGAGCACTCCTACTACTACGACTACGGCCCCGACCGCGGCAGCTTCGTCGACGCCTTCTTCCAGGTCGTCGACTGGGACGACGTCGCGGACCGCTACGAGGACGCCGTCGCGCTCTTCGAGTAGGGGCGTTCGACCCACCGACTTTTCTTGGGGACGGGAAGGCGCGACACGCAGCAGCGGGCAGCAGCGCTGCGTTCCCGGCCGCTGCTATCTGTCCTCGGGCGGGATCGGCTGGAACGCTGCGATGCCGTACTCGTCGCCGAGGTCGTGAATAGTGTCGGTGAGTGCCCCGAAGTCGTAGTTCGTGCCGTCCGAGTCCACGCCCACCAGGACGCCCACCTGCTGGCCGTCCGCCGCGACGAACGTCCTGAACAGCTCCCAGGTGTCGAATCCGCGGTGCGTGTACCGGAACTCCGAGTAGTGGAGGAGGTTGTACGTCTGCCGGGTGACGAACCCGTAGCGCTCGTTGTCGATGTGTTTCTCGACGTCGACGTCCTCGATGCGGTCGGCGACGTCAGTCCGCACGTAGAGGGGTTCCTGTGTGCGCTGGTCGAGCACCCAGACGTCGCGGAGGTTCTCACCGAGCGCGTCCCGGAGGGCGTCGACCAGCGCCGCCTTCCCGCCGTCGAGGTCCGACTGAGGCTCCGTGTCGTATGCTGTCATACAACCGCTTGTGCGTGGATGTGCGTGTCTGTCGTATAAGCGTTCCCCAAGCGGCCGTCCGCCCGGCGGCGGTACCAAGCGCTTTTGCGGCGTCGCGGTGTCACTGAGCGTATGCCCGTCCCGAAATCGGAGTTCGACGAGCTCTTCCCGTGTGACTTCTACACGCCGGCGGAGCTGCTCGACGACGACAAGCTCTACACAGTGTACGAGATCGCGCGCCTCCTCCAGGACCTCGACCCGGACGCAGAACTCGACCCGAACACTGAGAACGTCCTGCTGGACTGGGCGATTCCGTGGGTCATGCTGTACAGCGACGACCTCGTCGTCGCGGAGCCCCGCGAGGAGGACGAACCCGGCTATTACGGCGTCGATACCTGACCGACCCGGAGCGGGTCGTCAGCCGAAGCGCGCGGCCCGCGCGGCGAGTTCGAGATTCTGGGCGGCCTCCCGGGTGACGCTCGGGCCGTGCCCGGGATGCATGACGTCGAGGTCGCTGTCGACGACGTCGAGGACGCGCTCGATGCTCTCCACGAGCGTCCGACGGTCGCCGCCCGCGAGGTCCGTTCGTCCGAAGCTCCCGTTCGCGAACACGAGGTCCGCGGAGAAGAGGACGCTCGCGGCCCGCGAGTACAGACAGACGTGGTTGGGGTGGTGGCCGGGCGTGTGTAGCACCTCGTAGTCGTGGTTGCCCACCGTGACCGTGTCGCCGTCCGCGAGCTCGTGGTCGACGCCGTCCTCGCTCGCGTCGAACCCCCACGCGTCCACCCCGAACGCGTCCGTGACGTCCTCGAGGTTCCCGACGTGGTCCGGGTGCGTGTGCGTGACGACGACGGCGTCCAGGTCCGCGTCGCGCTCGCGGAGTGTCCCGACGACGTCGAAGTTCGCACCGGGGTCGACGAGGACCGTCCGGTCGCCGTCGACGAGGAACGCGTTGCTCGTGAACGCCTGCACGCCCGCAGCGAGATTCTCGGCCATACCCACGATACGAGAGCCCGCACTTAGGGGTTGTCGAGACGCCGCGTTTCGCGTCCACGATCCAAGAACCGACCGGGATGGAGGGGAGAGCCGCGAACCGCGGAACTGAGTCGGAGGCGACGACTGTCAGCGGGGCGCCCCGACGAGGACGAGCTCCGAGTAGTTGTCGCGGTTCTTGATCTGGCGGGACTCCTCGGGGTCGATGCGGATTGCCTCGCGTTCGTCCAGCGAGACCGTCGCGTCCCCGAAGTCAACGTCCACGCCGCCCTCGACGACGTAGTAGACCTCCTCCTGGCCGTCGTCGCCGTGGTCGTGTTCCATCCCCTCGGAGTTGGGCTCCATCGTGAACAGCGTGAGCGCCACCTCGTCAGTGTCGAGGGGGTCTTTCAGCCGGAACATCTTCGCGCGGGCGTCGTCCGGAAGGACCGATTCGGCGTCGGCGATCGTTGCCTTCTGGTACGGCATGTGTAAACATCGACCTCGCCGGCACTTTGCGTTACTGGCTGGGTTGAAAGTGCTCGCGGGGCCTGAACCGCGACAGTCCGGCAGGGCACGGAGAGCACCGACGGTCGCGGCCGGGCGTTCGGAGCGTTTTTGTCGTCGGCGTGAGCATCCACGCCCAGTATGCAAGTTCGGCTCCTCGAAGCGACGGAGAACCCGGAGGAACTCATCTGCCGGGGCGCGCGAAACGACTACATGAGCGACTACGTCGCCGAACTGTCCTTCGAGGACGTGATGGAGGGCGTGGAGGGCGACGACATCGAGGAACAGAAGGCGAACTTCGTCGCGAAGCTCGTGAAGCGCGGGCACTACGGCCCCTTCGAGCACCCGAGCGCGACGTTCGCCATCGAGGGCGCGAGCCGGTCGTGCATGGCGCAACTGACTCGCCACCGGCACGCGAGTTTCGACGTGCAGTCGATGCGGTACGTCTCCTTCGACGACGTGGACCCGCAGGACGTCGAGGACGGCGAGATGGTGGTGACGCCGCCGTCCGCGACGGACTCCGACTGGGTCGGCCGCAACCAGAGCGCCAGCGACTACGACGACGAGGACGTCGAGCGCCGCGAGGAAGTGTTCCGGTCGTCAGTCCGGCAGTCCGTCGAGGACTACCAGGAACTCCTGGAACTCGGGATGCCGCCCGAGGACGCCCGGTTCGTCCTGCCGATCGGAACGGAAGTGAACATCGTGGTGACGCTGAACCCGCGGTCGCTGATGCACATCGCCGACATGCGCGCGGCGGCGGACGCCCAGTGGGAGATCCGCGACCTCACCGAGCAGCTGCTGGACCTCGCGTCGGAGTGGTGCCCGCACACCTTCGAGTACTACAACTCGGAGATGAAACACCGGAAGAATCGCCTGGCACCCTGACGGGGCCGGGTCGATACCGCGAGTAATCGGCCGCGGTCTCCTGTTTCGAGGAGGCGACTCTCGTTCTGCCCTCACGGGGAGTCGACGGCTGGGCTCCCCCGACGCGTTCAATTCTAGAGAGAGTCCGGAGAGAGCCGGTCCGGAGTTTGAAAAATCTCCTTTAGTTGTCAGGAACACCGTAGAGACGAGATGCCAGAACACACGACGCGGCGGCGATTCCTCTCGACGGCAGCAGCAGTGAGCGCGGCGACGATCGCTGGCTGCACGGGCGGGTCGGACGACGAGGAGACGACCGACGAGATGGACGAGATGACGACGGACGAACAGATGGGAACGACCGAGGACGAGATGACGACTGAGGACGCGATGTCGGAGACGACGACGGAGTCGATGTCGGCGTCGTTCACGGTGCGCGTGGAGAACGTCTCCGAGGAGGACGCACTCGAGACGATGGACGGCGGGAAGCCGGTGCCGCTGTCGCCGTCGGCGTACGCCGTCCACGAGGGTGAGAATCCACTGTTCTCCCGCGGTGAGGCCGCCAGTGACCACCTGGAAGCGCTCGCGGAGGACGGCGTGGCGAGCGGCCTCGCCGAGGCCGCCGCGATGGACGCCGAGACTGCCGATGCCGTAGCGGTGCCGGTGGGCGGCGACGAACCCGGGCCCATCGGCCCGGGCGAGGCGTACGAGTTCACTGTCGAGGCGTCCGACGACCACCGGCTGTCGCTGGCGACGATGTTCGTGCAGTCCAACGACCTGTTCTACGCGCCGGGCGCGGACGGAATCCCGCTGTTCGAGGACGGCGAAGCGGCGCACGGCGACGTGACGGACGCCATCCAGCTGTGGGACGCCGGCACGGAGCAGAACCAGGCGCCCGGTGAAGGCGGCGACCAGGCACCCCGACAGATGGAGGCGGGGGCGGGCGACGCCGAAGACGAGACAGTTCGGTCGCTGATGGACGTCGAGGACGGGTACGACTATCCGGCAACGGAGGACGTGATTCAAGTCACCGTCTCCCCGGAGACGATGGACGGGTAATCGATGACCGACCAATCGCGACGCGGCGCGGCGTCGCTGACGCGCGCAGTGGCTCGCCGCCGCCCCGCTGCGTCGAGCGTGGTGGTGTCTGCGGCGGCGGGTCTCGCGG
>NZ_WUUU01000220.1 GCF_009831555.1 Halobacterium bonnevillei
CTGGCAATCGGCGCGCCGCAGGACGCCGGCGAGACGGAGATTCTCCGCGAGTGCGAGGACTGCGGCGAACGGACCTCCCACTCGATCGAACTCGCCGACGACCACTCCGAAATCCGGGCCGTCTGCGAGGAGTGCGGCGCGGTCACCGGCAGCTTCGACTGACTGCGGCGACGAGCGAACCAGGCTCGACTGACTGCGGCGACGAACCGGGTCGAGCGCCCGGGCCCGCCCGGGCCGACCGACGCCTTTCTTGTCCCGGCACACCAAGTTCGTGACATGACCGAGCATCCGCCGCGGGTTGTCTACGACGACGAGTGCGGGTTCTGCACGTGGTGCGCGCGGTTCACGGCGCGCCACGGCGACGTCGAACTCGTCGGCTTCGAGGAGCTGACGCCCGACCAGCTCGCCCGGCTCCCCGACGACTACGAGAGGTGCACGCACCTCCTCACCGACGACGCCGTCTACTCGTGCGGGGAGGCCGTCGAGCGCGCGCTCGCGTACGACTTCCCGTTCCTCGCGCCCGCGTTCGCGGTGCTCCGCCAGGTTCCGGGCTACGAGTGGCTCCGCGAGCGACTCTACCGGTGGGGCGCGAACAACCGCGTCCTCCTCGGGAAAATCGTTCGCGACGACCCGCCCGCGAAGCAGTGACGCGCCGTGCGCACGCCTACTCGGCGTCCCCGACGACGCTGACCGCGGCGACCGCTGCGGCGCTCGCGAAGTAATCGACCGTTTCGACGTACTCTGTGAGTTCGTCCGAGTCCGGCACCTCGTCGAGGAGGAGCGTCCGGTCCTCGCTCGCGACGGTGGTGACGGCGCCGCGCCACCCCGCGTCGGGGACGTCGTCGGCGATTCTGACGACCTGCGCGTCCTCGCCGGGGTCGGCGGCGTCCAGGCGGAGCATGTGGTGGGGGCCGTAGTCGCCGACCGTCGTCTGCGGCCGATAGGTCTGCCCGTCGACGCGGACGTACTCGTAGCCCGTGACGTCACGGACGTCGTCCGCCGTTCGGTCCTCGTGGTGGCCGATGGTGACCGACCCGTTCAGGAGGCGGTCGACGGCCGCTCGCTCGGCGTCGTTCAGCGAGTCGTAGCTCGCGACCTCGTCGTCCTCCTCGACCTCGCCGTCGTCGACTGCTTCGAGTGTGTACTTGTAGGCGGCCTCAGCCGCGAACGCCGCGAACGACGCCGTCGGCTCGTACGTCTCGCCGCGGAACTCGACGTACTCGAACTGGCCGAGGGCCAGCGTCTCGTTGCGGTCGGCGTCGCCGCCAGACTGGAGGTCCACGCGGCCGTCCGCACTCGCCGCGTCGAGGACCAGGCTGTAGAGTTCCGGCGTCGTGACGCTGACCGTCGCGCCGTCCGGGACGTCGCTGGCGGCCACCTGTTCGCCAGCGAGTTGTCGCTGTCCCTCGCGTTCCGTCGTCGAGTCGCCGGTCGCCGCCGTCGTCGGCTCCTCGGTCGACTCTGTCGCCGCGTCACCGTCGCTGCTCGCACAGCCGGTGACCGCCGCGAGCATGGCCGTACCAGTCGTTTGGAGGAGGCGTCTGCGGGAGACCATGGCTCGGTCTTCCCGAGGAACCGGTAAGTGTCTTGTCGGGAGTGAAATGACGCTCGACGTCGCCGCTTATTGGTAGGCCGGAATCCCGGTGAGGTCCTCGCCGAGAATCAGCGTGTGGATGTCGTGGGTGCCCTCGTACGTGTAGACGGTCTCCATGTTCGCCATGTGGCGCATCGGCGAGTAGTCCGTGGTGATGCCGTTCCCGCCGAGCATCTCGCGGGCGATCCGGGCCTGATCGCGGGCCATCCGGACGTTGTTGCGTTTGGCCATCGAGACGTGCTGCGGGCGGAGGTCGCCGCGTTCCTTGAGATCGGCGAGCCGGTGGGCGAGCAGCTGGCTGGTCGTTATCTGGGTGGCCATCTCCGCGAGCTTGTCCTGTTGCATCTGGAAGCCGCCGATGGGCTGGCCGAACTGCTCGCGGTCGGTGGCGTAGTCGCGGGCCGTCTCGAAGCAGTCGCGGGCCGCGCCGACCGCGCCCCACGCGATGCCGTACCGGGCCTGCGTCAGGCAGGACAGCGGCCCCTTCATGCCCTCGACGCCCGGCAGCCGGTTCTCGACCGGGACGGTGACGTTCTGGAGGCTGATCTCGCCCGTGATCGAGGCGCGCAGACTGAGCTTCTCGCCGATCTTGTTCGTGGTGACGCCGTCGCGGTCCGTCTCGACGAGGAACCCGCGGACGGTGCCGTCCTCGGACTCGTCGCGCGCCCAGACGACGGCGACGTCCGCGATGGGGGAGTTCGTGATCCACGTCTTCGAGCCGTTCAGGACGTACTCGTCGCCGACGCGCTCGGCGCTGGTCTCCATCGCGGAGGGGTTCGAGCCGTGCTCGGGTTCGGTGAGCCCGAAGCAGCCGACGGCCTCGCCCTCGCCGAGCGCGGGCAGCCAGCGGTCCTTCTGGTCGTCGCTGCCGAAGGCGTGAATCGGGTACATGACGAGCGCGCCCTGCACGCTCGCCATCGACCGCAGCCCGGAGTCGCACGCTTCGAGTTCCTGCATCAGGAGGCCGTAGGCTTTCTCGCTGACGTTCGGCAGGCCGTAGCCGTCGAGGTTCGGCGCGTAGAACCCGAGTTCGCCCATCTCTGGGATGAGGTCCGTGGGGAACGTGCCCTCGAGGTAGTGCTCGGCGACGTCCGGCTGGACGTTCTCGGCGACGAACTCGCGGGCGGTGTCCCGGATGAGCGTCTCCTCGGCGGAGAGGTCGGCCTCCAGGTCGACGTAGTCTAGCATGGTCTCTACTGGGGGAGCGCCGGTCAAAAAGCCTCCTAGTCCGGCGACACGTGCGTTGCCGACCCGCCGAGCGACGCGGTGTCAGTCCGCGGGCCGCGGTTCGACCAGCGACTGCGTGAAGTTCTCGAAGAGCTGTTTGGTCTCGCAGGCCGCCGCGTAGTTCTCGTCGTCGATGCCCGCGAGCACCTCGCTCTCCCGCTCCTGGCTCAGGTCGTCTTTCCGCTTCGTGACGCGCTCGGCGGTCGCCGTGTCGTACTCGGGGTGGAACTGGACGCCGACGGACCGGCCGGCCCGGAACGCGTGGATCCCGTACTCGTTCTCCGCGAGCAGTTCCGCGCCCGGCGGGAGGTCGACGACGGCGTCGGAGTGGGTCGTGAACGCCGTGAACGTCTCGCCGACGCCGTCGAAGACGGGGTCGGCGGCGGTGCGGTCGATCTCCCGGTAGCCGATCTCGTATTCGCCCATGTCGGCCACGTCGCCGCCGAGCGCGGCCGCCAGCACCTGGTGCCCGAAACAGACGCCGAGGACGGGAACGCCGGCGTCGTGGCAGTCCGCGGCGTACTCCACGAGCGGCGGAATCCAGTCCTCGTCCCAGTACACCGACGACCGCGACCCAGTGACGACAACGCCATCGAACTCACGATGGGACGGCACGTCGCCGTCGACGACGTGGAACTCCGCGAGGTCGGCGTCGAGTTCCCGGCGGAAGTTCCGCGTCGTGTCGGTGGGGTCGTGGGCGGCGTTCAGTAACGCGATGCGTGGCCGACTCATCGACTCGTGGTAGTTCGCGCAGGTAAAAGGTCGTTTCGTCGGTGGCCAGTCGTGTCGTGACCCCGGAGGCGGGGATGACGTGCCGCCCCGGGCTTTCCCGTCGTTGCTCGTCCCGAGCTGTGCGCTGCATGGTACACTATGGCACGAAACGGTTTAACTCCACCGTCGCCGTCAAAGGTTCGCGACGTCTCCGAACCACCTTTGAGGCGGTCGCTCCCTCCTCCGGTAGGGATGCGCGCAATCAAGGACAGCGTCCACGACTACATCGAGGTCGACGGCGTCGCGGAGGCACTGCTGGACACGCCGCCCGTCCAGCGACTCCGCCACATCAAGCAGTTGAGCACGATTCGGCTCGTCTACCCGTCGGCGAACCACACGCGCTTCGAGCACTCGCTGGGCGTGTTCCACCTCGCGGACCGCGCGCTCGAGCACCTCGACGTCACGGGCGCTCGCGCCGACACCGTGCGCGCCGCCGCGCTCCTCCACGACGTCGGTCACGGCCCGACGGCCGCCAGACCGGAGGGCACTGATCGAACGCCACCTCGGCCGCCACCACGGACGACGTCGCCCACCTCGTCGC
>NZ_WUUU01000221.1 GCF_009831555.1 Halobacterium bonnevillei
CGGCGGCAACGATGAGCCCCGCCGCCCGCGGTTCGGGCTGGAGGTGACCCGATGGGGGTCGTCGTCGCCATCGACGCGGACGGCGGCGCGGTGCTCGCGTCGGACACGCTCGCCGTCGACGACGGGAGAGTCACGAGCGAGAACGCCGAGCAACTGTTCGAGTTCGACGGCGCCATCGTCGGCGCCGTCGGTGACCGCGGAGACGTCGACGAGTTCGCGCGAACGGTCCAGGGCGAACTACAGCAGGTGGACGTCGAGACCGGAACGGACCTCGACGTCGGACGGCTCGGCAGGATTGCCGCCAGCGCAGCGGCGGACGTCGGCGTCGAAGCGCTGGTCGCTGGGAGAGACGACGTCGGCGACGCCAGTGTCCGTCGAGTCGGAACGTCTGGCGACCTCGTGTCCGTGACGACCGGGGCACTAGGCAGTGGGTCCGCGGTCGCGCTCGGCTTTCTCGAGGGCAAAGATCCGCCCGAAAGCCTGTCGGACGCGGTCGAACTCGCACGCGAGAGCGTGCAAGCAGCGCAGGACGTCGACGTCGAGACCGGGGGCGACGTCGAGGCCGTCACGCTCGAAGACCGCGAGTAAGCCGCCCGATCTCTCAGTATCAGCCCTATATCTTTCCGTGGCACGCACGTATGAGAGCCGATGTGAACGAGACGCACGCGGACGGGAGCGTCCGCCGAAACGCACTCATCGGTTGGGTCCTCCTCGGCGGCGTGGTGCTGTCGGCGATGTGGAACGTCGGTACCGGCAACCCCCTCTGGGGTGCATTCGAGGTGACGTTCGTCGCAGTGGCAGCGCTCCCCGCAGCGGCGGCACGCGATTCGCGCATCGTCGTCCCGTGGCCGCTGCTGGCCCTCGGCGCCGTCGCGCTGGTCGGCCAGACGCTGGGCTTCCATCAGGAGCTGACGTCCTACACCGCTGTCGCCGCGTTCGCGCTAGTCGGGGTGGCCGAACTGGACGCGTACACGGAGGTGGAGATGAGCCGGCGGTTCACGATCGCGTTCGCCGTGCTGGCGACGATGGCGGTCCAGGGCGTCTGGACCGTGGTCCGGTTCTACGCCGACGGACTACTCGGGACCAGTCTCGTGGTGAGTCAGGCACGCATCCAGTGGGACTTCGTGTTCGTGACGCTCGTCGCGGTGGTCGTCGGCTCGGCCTTCGAGTTGTACTTCAAACGCGCGGAGGGCGGCGGGAGCGAGCAGGAACCGGCAGTCAGTGACACATGAGCGACGAAGTCCTCGACGCCAGCGACGCCACCGAGCGGATGGCCGTCCGCGCCATGCAGGCCGTCCTCCTCGCGCTGTTCGCGTACACGCTGTTCAGAGTGCGACTCGGTCTCGCGACGGGAATCGGCGTCAGCCTCGCCGTCACGCTGCTGCCGGCGGTCCTGCGGCGCGAGTACGACTACTCGATGGACCCCCTGCTCGTACTCTGGATCACGCTGTCCGTGTTCGTGCACACCATCGGCTCGCTGGGACCCTACGACTGGTTCGGGTGGTACGACAGCGTCGCGCACACGGTCTCGGCCGTCGTCATCGCCGGCATCGGGTACGTCACGCTCCGGACGTTCGAGACCCACTCCGACGAGATATCCGTACCCGGGGAGTTCCGTGCGGTGTTCATCGTCGTCTTCGTGCTCGCTGCCGGCGTCCTCTGGGAATTACTGGAGTTCGCGTCGGGCCAGTTGGCGCGGGCTGTCGGTGCGGACGCACCGCTTGCGGTGCGGGGGGTCGGCGACATCGTCAACGACCTCGTGTTCAACACGCTCGGCGCGGTCATCGTCGCGGCCGTCGGGACGGACTACCTGCACGGCTTCGTCACCTTCCTCAGGAGACGCCTGGAGTGACCGACTCAGTCGCTGCGTCGCACGTCCTTCATGTGGTCGATGCGGTCCTCGAGCAACGCCTCGGTCCCGATGTCGGTCCGAACCCGGAGACCCTCGGGGAGGTCGCCGAGGGCCGCGGTGACCTCTCGCTCGGCGTCGGGAATCGAGGAGCCGAACCCGGTGACGGCGTACGACCGCGACGTAGTGGTGTAGATGCCGTCGTCGCGCGCGTCGACGCTCGCGTAGTACAGTTTGGCGTCATCGAGCGTGGAGTCGTCGATGGTCACGCGGGTGCCGCCCTCCGGGTCCGTCGGATAGCCGTCGGGGACTGCGTACTTGCAGACAGTGGCGACGTCCGCGAACTCGGGGTCCGGTAGGGGGTCGTCGTCGCGCGCTGCAGCGAGCACGTCCAGCAGAGGCGTCTCCATCGTCGGGAGCGTGTTCAGCGCTTCCGGGTCCCCGAAGCGGGCGTTGAACTCCACGACCTTCGGCCCGTCGGCGGTGAGCATGAACTGACCGTAGAGGACGCCGCGGTACGAGGGCAGCCCGTCGACGACCGCTTCCAGCGTCTCCACGCAGGCCTCGTAGTCCTCGTCGGTCATGAACGGGAGCGTCCACTCGGGCGCCGTGTAACTCCCCATCCCACCAGTGTTCGGACCGTCGTCGCCCTCGTAGGCGCGCCCGTGGTCGTGGGCGGCGGGCGTCGGACGGACGTCGCGGTTCGCCACGAACGCCTGCACAGTGACTTCCTCGCCGACGAGGCGCTCCTCGACGACCCACTCGTCGTGTCCGGACGAACGGACGTACTCCGCGGCGTCCGCCTTCGAAACCTGGTCGCCGGTGACGCGGACGCCCTTTCCGCCGGTGAGTCCCGCTGGCTTGACTGCCACGTCGCCGTCGACGGATTCGACGTACTTGGCCGCGGCGTCGGGGTCGTCGAACGTCTCGAATTCCGCCTGCCCCGGAACGTCGTTCTCGGCCATGAACTCCCGCTGGAACGTCTTGTCCGTCTCGATGCGGGCGTCTGCTTGCTTCGGCCCGAACGCGTACACGTCCTCGTCCTCCAGGGCGTCCACGACACCGGCGTCGAGCGGTCCTTCCGGGCCGACGACGGCGAGCGTCGCGTCGACGTCGAGCGCGTAGTCGACGACAGCGGCCGGGTCTCCGGTGTCGAGTTCCCGGAAGCCGTCCGCGAGTCGGTCGATGCCAGGATTCCGGTTGCCGGCGCAGGCGTACAGCTCGCAGTCACCCGCGAGCGCGTCAGCGATTGCGTGTTCGCGGCCGCCACCGCCGACCAGCAGAACGCGTTCGGTCATACTCGAATCGAGTGAGCAAGCAAGTGTAAATCTTCCCCCTTCAGTTCGGTGAAGTGTACTCGTTCGTGTATACTGCGGGGTGCTCACCGGTGGTCCGTCGTCTCGGTCCACACGACTCTACGGCTGGGTTTCTCGAGCAGTGGTCGGCGTTTCCGGAGTCCCTCACGGTGACAGTACCCGGGTACGTCTGCGTCTGGCGGCGGCCAGAACCCCGGCCGCCCGGTGATGGTGTTTTACTGCTGGCGACCCGAGCGGTTCGTATGACAGCCCCCACGAACCGGAACCGCCTGGCGGACGCCGGCAGCCCCTACCTCCGCCAGCACGCAGACAACCCCGTCAACTGGCAGCTCTGGGACGACGAGGCGTTCGAGGCCGCCGAACGCCGGGACGACCCCATCTTCCTCTCTATCGGCTACTCCGCGTGTCACTGGTGCCACGTCATGGAGGAGGAGTCGTTCTCGGACCCCGAGGTCGCCGACGCGCTGAACGAGAATTTCGTCCCGATCAAGGTCGACCGCGAGGAGCGCCCCGACGTCGACTCGCTGTACATGACGGTCTGCAACGTCGTGCGAGGCGGCGGTGGCTGGCCGCTGTCCGTGTTCCTCACGCCCGACCGGAAGCCGTTCTACGTCGGGACGTACTTCCCGAAGCACAGCAAGCAGAACCAACCGGGGTTCCTCCCGCTCCTGGAGCGCGTCGCCGGGGAGTGGGAACACAACCGCGAGGAACTCGAGGACCGCGCCGAACAGTGGATGAGCGCGGCGAGCGGCGAACTCGAGTCGCTGCCCGACCCGGTGGACGTCGGCGACGACAGCCCGCTCGTGGACGCCGCTGACGCACTCGCTCGCGCCGCCGACCAGGACCACGGCGGGTTCGGGCGCGCG
>NZ_WUUU01000222.1 GCF_009831555.1 Halobacterium bonnevillei
TGCACCGAGTGCTCGGACGCGTGCCCGCACGGCGCGGTCGACCGGCCGACCGTCGACAGCGTGGAGTTCGACCCGGTCGCCTGCCAGTCCTGCGGCGCGTGCACGAGCGCGTGCCCGACCGGCGCCGTTCGCGCCCGGGAGCCCTCCAACGAGCGCATCGCCCGCGAGGTGGAAACCCTGCTCACGCCCGAGGACCGCTCGGGACTGGTCTTCTCGGCCGACGGCCTCGACACCGACGTCGTCGCGTTCGTCTGCAGCGAGCGCGCGTCCCGGACGCTCGACGCGTACGGCCGCCGCGCCAGAGAGGGCGAGGCGGTCGACTATCCCCCGTTGCTCTCCGTCGACGTCCCGTGCGCGGATGCCGTGGGCGAAGCCCACGTCCTGCACGCGGCTGGCGGCAGGCGCGGACGGCGTCGCCATCGTGGGCTGTGGCGGCGACTGCCTGCACTCCGGGCCGGACCCGAAGGCGGAACTCGTGACCCGGTTGAACCGGGCGACGTCGGACCTCGGCCTCGGGGAGCGCGTCGCCTTCTTCGCGCCCGCCCCGGACGACCCCGGAGCGTTCGCGGAGAACGTCGGCCAGTTCGTCGACGCCGGCATCGACGAGTCCCCCGTGCCGACGGGGCACGAGGCGACGGGCGTGGCCGACGGGTCGACGCCGAACCCCGAGTTCAACACCCACGAGTGGGCGCTGGAGAGCGTGCGCGCCATCCTCCCGCACGTCGACGCCGACGACGTGATCACCGGCCTGGACTCGTTCGGCCGCGTCGACGTGAACGACGACTGCACGTTCACGCCGACGTGCTCGAACCTCTGCCCGACGGACGCGCTCCGCCGCGAGGACGCCGGCCTGGAGTTCAACCACGAGCGCTGCGTGCACTGCGGGCTCTGCGAGGCGGGCTGCATGGAGGACGCCATCCGCGTGGACGGCGGCCTCGAGGTCGAACTGCTCCCCGAGCACAACGACGGTGACGCCTGGACAACGGTCGCGGAGGGCGAGATGCGGGAGTGCCGTCGCTGCGGCAAACCGTTCACGAGCGAGGCGTCAGCGGAGAAGATCAGCGACGAGGTCGGCGACGTCGTCGCGGGCATCGCCTCCGACACGACCGGCGACATCTTCGAGTACTGCGGGGACTGCCGCGCGAAACTCGTCTACGACAGGTGACCATGAGCTTGGACCAGCAGGCACTCTACGACGCGCGACTCGAACTCGTCGACTACCTCGTCGACGCACTGTACGACGTCCCCGACCCCGAGTTCGTCGAGCGCCTCCTCGGCGGCGGCCTCGACACGCCCGAGGAGTCGGTCAACGACGACCTCGACCGCGGGTTCGAGTACCTCCACGAGTTCGTCGCCGAGCGCGAGGGCGAGGACCCCGGGGACGTCGCCGACGACCTGAACGTCACGTACACGAAGCTGTTCGTCGGACCGCGGCCGCCCGTCCAGCCGCACGAGACGTACTTCCGGGACGACACGGACTTCCTGTCGACGGGGCTGGCGGAGGTCGAAGCGAGTTACGGCGCCGCCGGGTGGGGGGGCCACGACGAACTCAGCGAGGAGGGGGACTTCGTCGGCGTCGAACTCCTCTTCCTGCGCAACCTCATCGCTCGACAGCGCGCCGGCCAGACGGAAGCTGTCGGGTTCGAGCGCGTGTTCCTCGACGAACACCTCGCGAAGTGGGTCGACGACTTCGTCGACGCCGTCGAAGCCGAAACGGACGAAGCGTTCTACCTGGCGGCGGTGACCATGCTCGCCGGGTTCGTCGAACTGGAGCGCGACCTCGTCGCGTGACAGAAAGCGCGGTTAGTCGTCTTCGCCGTCCGGGTTCGGGTCTGCGGGGTCGACGTCCTGTTCGCCGACGTTGACCTGGCCGGCGCCGACAGCGTGGTCTTCGACCGTGTCGCCGTCGTACTGCATCGCCTCTCCGTCCGGCTCCCAGCCGGAATCCTTGTGTGTCATGTGTTCTCGTAGGGCATGGCCCGTGGAAAACGTTGTGGTCGGCACGGCGCAGGCGGCGGTGCGTACGGTAGACTGAGCCGGTTCGGCCTCCGTCACTCGGTCGGCGGCGCGTTCGGCGGGCGTTCCTCGTCGTAGGTGTCGAGGAACACCGTCGCGAACAGGTCTGCGTGCATCGCGAGCACTGCCTCCGGGTCGATACCGTTCGCCGCCGCCTGCTGCTCGAGGAACGCGGCGAGTTCGTCGCTTGGTTCGTAGTGCACCGTCTCGCCGTCCACGTCGAAGTCGACGGACTCCCGACCGGAGACGAGGTGTTCGACCTCGAGTAGCGCCTGCTCGACCTTCGTCTCAAGGGCGTCCTCCCGGTCCGTCATGCGTTTGTCGGCCCACTCGTCGGCCGCGTCGAGCAGTCGCTGGCTGGCGTCGAACTCCATCAGTCGCTCACTCCCTCGTTCTCGAACGCCACGCGCCACGCGGTCACGTCGCCGCAGACCGGGCACTCACGCGTGGTGCGGTTCGTCTCGCACCCCGGCAGGCGCGCCATGTGCTGGCACTCGGCGCACTCGTACATCATTCCGGTGGGAACGACTCCGGCGCCGGTTCGCTGCGTCCCATCTCGCTGTACGCGTACGCGACGGCGACGCCGAACCCGAGTAACACGAGCAACCCGACGGCGCCGCTGACGAACGGCTGGCCGACGTAGTCGCCACCGGCGTACGCCTGCATCTGGCCGACCACGTTGACCGCCGTGACGATGGCCCACAGCAGGACCAGCAGTGCGACGACCGGAAGCCACCCCGTGTTGGCTACCGCGTTTCGCGACACCATATCATGTAAATAGTTCGCACGGGTGAAAAATCATTCCCCCGGACCGGGCACGGGACCGACAGCCCGCCTCACTCGGACAGCGACCAGCCAGCGCGCTCCGCCGCCTCCTCGACGGCCACGAACTCCCAGTCGGCGTCCTCCGCGATCCACTGTTCGTCGTCGGTTCCGACGACCACCATCCGCTCCGAGTAGAACATCGAGTGCTCGTCGATGGCGGCGAGTCGCTCCGCGGGGCCGTCCCCGGAGCCGTTGAAGAAGTCGATGTCGAGCTGGTGCTCCCGGAGGAAGGCGTTGATTGCGTGCGCGGGCACGTCGCCGACCAGGCCCACCCAGTCCGACCACTCGTTGGTCTCCCCGAGCGCGAGCCGCGGGTCGGCGAGGCGCTGGACGGCCTCGAACGTGTACGCCGTCGCCATCTCGTCGACGCCACCGCCGTGGGGACCGCTCGCCGCACTCGCCTCGTCCGCAGTCCCCGCTTCCGTCTCGTCCCGCTGACCGCCACCCTCGTTCTGACCGCTCTGGTCAGCGGACGCGCCCGCGCCCGAACCGCCGCGGTCCTTCGGAATGCCCGCCGGGCTGCTCGACCCCTCCCGAGGGACGTGCGGGATGCGATTACCCTGGGCGTCGCCGGCCACATCGCCGCCAGCCTCGCTGTCCGTTTCCGCACCGGACCCGTGGCTCTCGTCGGACTGCGTCGCTGGACTCCCGGACCGGTTCGCGGCGGTCCCCCGGTCGCCGTCGATGTCCTCGGCGTCGTCGTCGCGCCACAGCCAGTCGCCGTCGTCGCCCCCCTCATCGTCGGTCTCTACCTCGACGTCGTCCAGGTCGATTCGCTCGGTCATGGTGCCACCTCCTGCAGGTCCAGCCGCGCCAGCGTCTCGTCGACCGGAACGCCCTCGCCGGTCCACCCGCGGGCCTCGTAGTAGTCGTCCAGCATCGCCTCGAACCGACCCGGGTCCAGGGCGGCGCCCGCTGCCGGGCCGTCCGGGAGCGGTTCGGTCATCGCGTCCGGGAGCGCGTCGTCGACGCGCTCGTGACCCTCGCGGAGATTGTACAGCCGCACGAGGTTCCAGACGCGCTCAATGGCATCAATAATTGATTGGGACATGTCCGCTCCCTTGATGATAACGTCAAGCGATGTCGTTGCTTCTTCCCCGGGATCGAGCGTGGTTAATGTGGTTTCGCTTGTAGCAATTTGTTCGTCCAAGA
>NZ_WUUU01000223.1 GCF_009831555.1 Halobacterium bonnevillei
CGTCCGGCACGACGCCGGCCTGCTCGCACGCCCACAGCGTGCCCGTGCGACCGAGTCCGGTCTGGATCTCGTCGAACACGAGCGCCGCACCCGCGTCGTCACAGGCCTCGCGGGCCGTCTGCAGGTACCCGTCGGGCGCTGGATTGACGCCGCCCTCGCCCTGAATCGGCTCCAGGAGCACGGCAGCCGTCTCGTCGTCGACGGCGGCCGCGAGCGCTTCGCCGTCCCCGTAGTCGACGAACTCGACGTTGTCGGGGACGGCGAACCCCTCGCGGTACTTCTGCTTCCAGGTCGCAGCCAGCGCGCCGAGCGTGCGGCCGTGGAACGCGCGCTTCGCCGCGACCACCGTCTCGCGGCCGGTGGCGTGGCGCGCGAACTTCAGTGCGGCCTCGTTGGCCTCCGTTCCGGAGTTGCACAGCCAGACGTTGTCGGTCTCGCCGGGCGCCAGGTCGCCGAGGCGGTCGTACAGCGCCGTCCGCGTCTCGGTCGGGTACGACCCCTGCACGAACAGGAGGTCTTCGGCCTGCGACTGCACGGCGCCGACCACGTCGGGGTGGCAGTGACCGACGGGCGCACACGCGTACGACGCGCCCATGTCCAGGTACGCGTTCCCGGCGTTGTCGTAGACGGTGGCGCCGTCCCCGGACTCGATCTGGATGGGTTTCTCGCCGAAGACGAACCCGCTCACGCCGACCACCTCGTGGACGCAGCACTCGCGCAGTTCATGCGGCCTCACCGTTGTCGTCGGCTACCGCGTCCGCCTCGTCGCCCAGCGCACCCGGACGGAAGTGCGTGCCCGCGCCGTGGAGCGCGCGCACGACGGGGTCGCGGCTGTTCGCGTCCGCGACCACGACTGCCTCGGCGCGCCCGCGAGGGTTCCGTCGCCGCCATCACCTTCTTCGTCATGAACCCCTCGGCGGCGTCCTGCACGCCGTCGAGGTCGGCGGGCGTCAGCACCTCGTCGATGAGCGACTCGGGGTCCTCGGGGTCCTCGTAGACGCCCTCGACGTCGGTCAACACGACGAGCGTGGCGTCCAGTGCGCCCGCGACGGCGGCGGCCGCGCGGTCCGCGTCCGCGTTCACCGGGAGGGACTCGTCGCCGTCCTTCCCGAGCATCGGCACGGACACGACCGGCACGTAGCCGGCGTCCAGTTGGGTCTCCAGCAGGTCGGTGTTGACGGCCTCGATGGTCCCGGAGTGCTCGCCGCGGCGGATCTTCTTCGTGCCGTCCTCGACGACCCGGATCGCGGACTTCCGCGGGCCCGAGAGCAGTTTGCCGTCGACGCCGTTCAGGCCGACGGCGGGCACGCCCGCGTTCTCGAACGCGGCGACGAGGTCGGTGTTCACCTTCCCCATCGCCATCTCGAAGACGTCCATCGTCTCCGCGTCCGTGAACCGGCCGGTGACGCCCGACGGCGACTCCACGTACTCGGGCTCCTTGCCGACCTGCTCGAGCGCGTCGTCCACCGCGGTCGACCCGCCGTGGACGACCACGACGTCCTCGTCGTTCACCGTGAGGTGTGCGACGTCGGTCACCGCGCCCGCCGGGTCGACGGCGCGCGCGCCTCCGATCTTGACGACTACTGTCACGCCGACCACCCCGGGACGCGCCCGGTCATGGGCTTCCCACCGGGTGCATCCCGAGCTGCTGGAGGCCCGCCGTCTCAGCGAACCCGAGTGCGAGGTTCGCGGCGTGGACGGCCTGGCCCGCCGACCCCTTCATCACGTTGTCGATGGCCGAGAACGTCACGACGCGCTCGTTGCCGGGGTCGAGTTCGAACCCGACCTCGGCGTTGTTCGTGCCGGCGACGGCCTTCGGCTCGGGGTAGCGGTAGACGCCGCTTCCGCCGGCGACCGTCTCCACGAACGGTTCGTCGCCGTACGTCTCGCGGTACGCCGACCACAGGTCGCCCTTCGAGACGGGCGAATCCGGGAACACGTGGCAGGTGGCGCTCGCGCCGCGCACCATGTCGACGGCGTGCGCGGTGAACGACACCGAGAGCCCGAGTTCCTGTTCGATTTCGGCCTCGTGGCGGTGGCCGGTCGGCGCGTACGGGCGCACGACGCCCGAGCGCTCCGCGTGCGAGGACGCTTTGCCGCCGCTGGCGCCGCCCTCCGAGGAGCCGACCTTCACGTCCACGACGACGTCTGCGCCGTCGAGCACGCCTGCCGTCTGGAGCGGCAGGAGGCCGAGAATTGTCGCGGTGGCGTTACAGCCGCCGCCCGCAATCAGCTCCGCGCCCGCCAGGTCGTCGCGGGAAATCTCGGGGAGCGCGTACACCGCGTCGTCGAGGTACTCGGGCGCGGTGTGGCCGTCGTACCACTCGTCGTACTGCGGTTCGGTATCGAGACGGAAGTCCGCGCTCAGGTCCACGACGGTGTCCGCGGCGTCCTGCCACGCGTCGATGTGGTCCATCGCGACGCCGTGGGGCGCGGCCGCGAACAGCACGTCCACTGATTCGAGGTCCGAGGGTTCCGAGAACCGCAGGTCCAGGCCCCGCAGATTCGGGTGGACGCTGCCAACCGTCTTGTTCGCGTACTCGCGGCTGGTCGCCTGCGCCACCTCGACGTTCGGGTGGCCGGCGAGCAGGCGGAGGAGTTCCCCGCCCGCGAACCCGCTGGCACCCACGACCGATGCGGTCGCCGTCTCCGCGTCGGCCGACCCGTCGGCTTCGGTGACAGCCATCAGGCAGTCACCTCGACTTGCGTGTCGGCTTTCGTCTCCAGCCAGTCGACGACGACGCTCGGGACGTCGACGTCGCTGACTTCGTTCAGCGCCTTGAATTCGACGGTGTGGTTGACCTCGTGGACGGTGTAACCGTCGCCCGATTCCATGAGGTCGATGCCGAGCAGGCCGCCGCCGACGGCGTCGCTTGCTGCCGCGACCAGCGCTTCGACCTCGTCGTCGATGTCGAAGGGAGCGGTCTCCGCGCCCTTCGCGGCGTTGGTCAGCCAGTGTTCGTCCGACCGCGTCATCGCGGCGACGGGCTCGCCGTCGGTGGCGAGCACGCGGATGTCGCGGCCGGGTTTGGCGACGAAGTCCTGGACGTAGAACACCTTGTGCTCGTAGTGGCCCAGTGTGGCCTTGTGCTCCAGAATCGCTTCTGCGGCGTTCCGGGAGTCCACTTTCGCCATCAGGCGGCCCCAGGACCCGACGACGGGCTTCAGCACGCAGGGGTAGCCGTAGGACTCGATGGCCTCCATCGCGCTGTCCGTCGTGAACGCGACGGTGGTGTCCGGCGTCGGGACGCCGGCCTCGGAGAGCGCGAGGCTGTTCCGGACCTTGTCCGCGCAGATGGCGGCCGTCTCCGGGGTGTTGACGACGGGGACGTCGTAGTGGTCGCAGAACTCCGTGGCGTACTTGCTGCGACTGGTCGCCAGGCAGCGGTCGACCACGAGGTCGCAGTCCGCGATGGGGGCGTCCGTGCCGTCCAGGGAAAACCCGTGCTTGCGCACGTCGATCTTCTCGACGTCGTGGCCGCGGTCGCGCAGCTCCGTCAGCAGGAGCTTCTCGTCCTGGCGAATCCGGGAGTACAGTATGCCGACGTGCAATTTACTCCCCCCAGTCCTCGGCGAGGTCTGGCGCTCGCTCGAGGACCGGCGGGGCGGTGTCGACGACTTCCAGTTCTGTGCCACAGGTGCCGCAGTCGACGATCTCGCCGACCTCCAGGTCGTCGTGCAGGGTCAGGTCGTCCCCGCACTCGGGACATGTGCTCATAGCACCCTAGCGTAGCGGCTCGTACCACTTAAGCTAATCGAACCTGTCAAACAATTTTAATAAACTACAGTAGCGACTAACGCCGCGAAGCGGACGAAAACTAGCGAACAATCGAACCGTGTTCCAGTGATGGAATAGTTACTAATTGCCCCGTACGGGGCGGTCGCGGTGCTCGCGGTCGTCGCAGGCCCACCACAGCAGCCAGCGCTCCGGGCCCGGTCTGGTCACTCATACGACGCCACCTCCGCCGCGAGCGCGTCCCGCGTCGTCGAGCGCG
>NZ_WUUU01000224.1 GCF_009831555.1 Halobacterium bonnevillei
CGCTCGGAGTCGACGTCCGCTGCAGTGGCGACGCCTGGGGCGACGACCTCGACGTCGCTGGCTGCAGCGCGGGCTTCCGCGGCGGCGAACGCGTCGTCGGCACCGCCGAGTTCGAGGACGTACACGCCCCGAGGTGGACGCCGCCCAGCAATCAGGCTACCGGCCTGCGGGGGTACTTGAGGCGTTACCAGCCGGACTACCAAACTTTATAAACCTTAAATACGTCGTTTAAGTCGAACGATGACCGACCCCAAGGAAACCATAAACATTGAAAACGTGGTCGCCTCGACCGGTATCGGTCAGGAACTCGACCTACAGAGCGTCGCCATGGACCTCGAAGGCGCGGATTACGACCCCGAGCAGTTCCCCGGCCTCGTCTACCGCACCCAGGAACCCAAGAGCGCCGCCCTCATCTTCCGCTCCGGGAAAATCGTCTGCACCGGCGCGAAGTCCACAGACGACGTCCACGAGAGCCTCCGCATCGTCTTCGACAAGCTCCGCGACCTCAGCATCCAGGTGGAGGACGAACCCGAGATCGTCGTCCAGAACATCGTCACGTCCGCCGACCTCGGTCGCCAGCTCAACCTCAACGCCATCGCCATCGGCCTCGGCCTCGAGAACATCGAGTACGAGCCAGAGCAGTTCCCCGGCCTCGTCTACCGGCTCGACGAACCCGAAGTCGTCGCGCTCCTGTTCGGCTCCGGGAAGCTGGTCATCACCGGCGGGAAGAAGCCCGAGGACGCCGAACACGCCGTCGACAAGATCGTCTCCCGGCTCGAAGAACTCGGCCTGCTCGAATAGGCCGTGCCCCTCGCCCAGGTCCAGCCAGCACCCGGCACACTCGGCCAGTTCGTCGGGACGTTCCTCGGCGGCTGGCTGCTGTTCGCGTTCACGGCGCACGTCGCCGCGACGTACATCCTCGGCGACGTTCCGTGGAAGCGCGCCGCCCTCGTCGGCCTCGCGCCCGCAGTCACCACCATCGCGCTGGTCCGACACAGCCCGTTGGTCATCGTCGCGGTCAGCCTCGCCGCCGACTTCGTCGCCGTCCACGTCGTCTACCGCGTGAAGTACCGGACGGCGGGACTCGTGGTCGTGATGCACTACGTCGTCACGCTGGCGCTCGTGTTGCTCGCCGCGAACCTGCTGGCGTTGCTGCGGACCGCCCCGGGGTAGCCCGCACAGTCGCCCGCCCTCGGTTCTCTGGCCGACGCCTCACCGGGCGAAGCGCCGCCCGCGACGGCACGATTCACAGCCACCGAGACAACCCCAGGCGCTTTTAGTGTCGTCGCACGAGAACATTCGAGCATGAACGACTACAAGCGGCAGGCGGTCCGCGGGAGCACGCTCGCGCTCCTCGCGGCCGTCCTCGCGTACGTCGCTTCCTACGTCCATCCGCCGACGGTGGACGCCGCCGCGGTCTTCGGCATCCTCGCCGTCGTCGCGTTCGCAGCGCGCTACATCTTCGAGCGGTCGCTGTCTCCGGCCGGCGGCTGGCTCGCGCCCGCGATTGCGGCCGTGCTCACCGTCGCCAGCAACACCACGAGCCACCTGCGCTTCGCCGCGCTCTCGCTGGCGGCGTTCGCCGTCATCGGCTACGTCACGTATCCGCTGACCGCGCGCGCCGTCGAAGCCAGCGAGGACGCCGGCGACCGCCTCCCCTGAGGCCGCCCGCTCACTCCACCAGGCGCTCGATCTCCGTGACCAGGATGCCCGACGCCCCCACCTGCTTCAGGTCGTTGACCGCCTCGAAGACGTCGCGCTCCTCGACGACGGCGTGCACCGCCACCATCCCGGGCTCGTCGACGTCCAGCACCGTCGGCCCCCCCAGCCCCGGAATCACGTCCTTCACGTCGTCGAGGCTGTCCGCCGGCGCGTTCAGCATCAGGTAGCGCTTCCCCTCCGCCTGCAGCACCGACCGCAGCGCCGTCCGCACCTGCTCGACTTTCGGGTCGTCGAGGACGTCCTCGCGGCCGAACAGCCGCACGGAGCTCTGCAACACTTCGTCGACGATGGCGAGGCGGTTCACGCGCAGCGTCGTCCCCGTCGACGTGATGTCCACGATGGCGTCCGCCATCTCCACGTGCGGCGTCAGCTCAGTCGCCCCCGTCACCTCCACGATGTCGGGATCGACGTCCTTCCCGTCGAAGTACTCGCGCGTGACCCGCGGGAACTCCGTCGCCACAGTCTTCCCGTCGAGGTGCTCGGGCGCCGTGATGTCGCCGTCCTCCGGCGCCGCCAGCACCAGCCGGCACGTCCCGTACTCGAGGTCCAGCAGGTCCGCGACGTTGTCAGCCCCGGACTCCCGGACCTGGTCGAGGCCCGTGATGCCGAGGTCCGCCGCGCCGTCCGCGACGTACTCCGGGATGTCCGCCGCCCGCGCGTACAACACCGTGATGTCGGGGTCGACCGTCTCCGCGTACAACTGGCGCTCGGCGCCGTTCCGCACGCCGATGCCGGCCCGGTCGAGGAGTTCCAGCGTCGGGTCGTGCAGACGGCCCTTGTTTGGCACGGCAATTCGCATGTGAGCGGTGTAGGCGTGGCACTCGGAACTAGGTTTTCCTTCAGGTGGCGAGTGGTACGGCGGTGGATTCGTCCGCCCAGTAGTCACAGCGTCCTCCGACGCCCAGAAAGCCCCGGTCGGGTGGCCACCCGATACTGGGAGGGAACGAGAGGGGGCGAGGCGCTCGCGTACATCTGGTCGTCTCGCACAGCAAGCGCCGGAGCGAACGGAGCGAGCGTCTGGGGGCGGTCGAGGAGACGCACCAGGCCGCGTACTCCACTCCGAACCCCACCAGACCGGACTACGAACGCGTACCCGACAGAAAGACAAGTGCGTCAGTCGAAGCCGACGCTATGACGACACTGCGAATCGCTGGCGGCCGCGTCCTGCACCCGGACATGACGGTCTCGGAGGGGGACGTGCTGGTCGACCGGGACAGCGGCGAGATACTGGCAGTCGGCGACACAGACGAGGGCGACGAACGACTGGACGCCGCGGACTGTCTGGTGATGCCGGGGCTGGTGAACGCGCACTGTCACGGGGCGATGACGCTGCTGCGCGGGTACGCGGACGACAAGCCGCTGGACGCGTGGCTCCAGGAGGACATCTGGCCGGCGGAAGCGGAGTTGACCGCGGGCGACGTGCGGGCGGGGGTGGACCTGGCGCTCGTGGAGATGATCCGGTCGGGGACGACGGCGTTCGCGGACATGTACTTCCACGTGCCGGAGATTGCGGAAGCCGTGGACGAGGCGGGGTTGCGGGCGCTCCTCGGACACGGCGTGGTCACCGTCGGGAAGGACGACGGGGCGGCGTACCGGGACAACGAGGAGAGCCTCGAGGTCGCGCGGGAGTACGACGGCACGTCGGGCGGGCGCATCAGGACGGCGTACATGCCGCACAGCCTCACGACGGTGGGCGAGGAGTACCTCCGGGAGTTCGTGGCGGCGGCCCGCGAGTACGACGTCCCGGTGCACTTCCACGCCAACGAGACGGTCGACGAGGTCGAGCCGATCGTCGATGAGCGCGGCGAGCGGCCGCTGGAGTTCGCGGACGAACTGGGGATGCTCACGGACGCGGACTTCCTCGCGCACGGCGTCCACACCGACGAGACGGAGCACGAACTGCTCGCGGAACGCGGCGCGAGCGTCGTGCACTGTCCCGCGTCGAACATGAAACTCGCGTCCGGGATGGCGCCCGTCCAGGCGATGCGGGACGCCGGCGTGACCGTCGCGCTCGGGACGGACGGCGCGGCGTCGAACAACGACCTCGACCTCTTCGACGAACTCCGGGACGCGGCGATGCTCGGGAAGCTCGCGGCCGACGACGCCGCCGCGGTGCCCGCCGAGGCCGCCGTGGAGATGGCGACCGCTGCGGCGCACGCGCGCTCGGGTTCGACAGCGGCCGAATCGAAGCGGGCGCCGAACGCCGACCTGGCAGTCGTCGACTTCGCCTGCGCC
>NZ_WUUU01000225.1 GCF_009831555.1 Halobacterium bonnevillei
CGTTTCAGTTTCGCGCCGTACAGCAGGCCGATGCCGAGGCCCGCGAGGTGCGCGAACTGCGCGACGCCGCCCGCGCCGATGCCGCCGACCGTCGACGCGAAGATGGAGTAGCCCGCGAACAGCAGCGTCGCCAGCCACAGCGGCATCGGAATCACGAAGTAGAGGTAGATGCGGAGGTTCGGGTTGAGCACCGTCAACACGCCGAGGAGGGCGGCGATGGCGCCGCTCGCGCCGAGCACCGCGGAGCCAGTGGAAGTCGTCAGCGACTGCCCCCACCACGACGGGTTCGCGATGAGCGCTGCGCCGACCTGCGCGAGGCCTGCCAGCGCGCCGGCAATCACGAACAGGCCGACGAGTTTCGCGGAGCCGATGCGCTTCTCGACGACCGGGCCGAAGAAGTACAGCACGATGCTGTTCAACACGATGTGCCCGAAGCCGCCGTGGGAGAACACCGACGTCACCCACGTCCAGACGGCCAGCGGTTCGGCCGTGTTGATCGTGAAGAGGTTGAACCACTCCTGGGTGTAAGGCCCGATGCCGAGCGCGGGCGCGACCAGGTACTGCAGCAGGAACGTCACCCACATCAGCGCCAGCAGCGTGAACGCGACGTTCCCGCGGAAGTACGCGAGCACGCCCCCCGGCCCCGTGTCAACGGGCACGCGGGCGGCGAGCCCGTCGCCGTTGCTGCCCGTGTCCTGGACGCTGTCGTCGAATCCGCTGTCGAAGACGCCGCCGGGGTCGTTCCAGTCGTCGAGGCCCGGACAGTCGTGGTTCTCCGGGAGCCTGTGTTTCGAGCAGTACGTCCCGCCGCAGAGCCGACACTGGTATGGCATCGACTCCTGCTCGCCACACCGGTCACACTTCGCCATTGGCGGTGGGTTAGGTAGGCCCGTGGTTATCGTTTTGGGTCTCCGACGCTCCGGCCGGGAAATCCGGACGCTGGGCGGTAACTGTGCGCTCCACTCTCGGGTGGGTCGGCGGCGAGGTGACGTAGCCGGGGGGCTTTTGCGGGTGCCGACAGTAGGTCCGGTATGCGCGAGTTCGAGCGGAAACAACTCCTCGAACGGGTCGACCGGGAGGCCGCGACCGTGGGAGCGTCCATCCCGACAGTCGTCGACCTGCAGGGCGAGGAGTTCGAATTACGGGAGTTCGTCTTCGAGGTGAAGCAGGCCGAGTCGGTGCCGGCGGACCGCCGCGAGGACGTCGAGGAGGCCAAGAAACTCCTGCGTCGGGAGCGCCTGCAGCGCCGACAGCGCCTCGAGGACGGGAACGTCACCCGCGAGGAGGGCGAGCGCCTCGTCGAGGGCATCATCGGCCTCGACCGGGCACTGAACGCCCTGGAGTCGCTTGGCACGACGAACCTCGAAGCCGAGATGGAGGCAAGCGAGCGCGCCGACAAGAAGCGGTGGTTCTCGTTCCTGAAGGAGGCGCTGGGCCACGACGACAACGAGGGCATCAAACGATGACCGGACGGGGAATCCGGGCCGTCGTCCCGGGGGTCGGGCGATGAGCCGGAACACCGAGGTCGCGAGCGTGCTCGAGGAGTACGCCGACCTGCTGGAGGCCCAGGACGTCGACTACAAGCCGAACACGTACCGGCGCGCGGCGTCGAACATCCGCGACTACCCGGACGCGGTCGAGGACCTCGCCGCGGAGGGCGCGGACGCCGTCCAGCAGATCGACGCGGTCGGGGAGTCCATCGCGTCGAAGGTCGTCGAGTACATCGAGACCGGTGAGATCGAGGAACTGGCGGCGGAACGCGAGAAACTCCCCGTGGACATCGAGCAGTTGACCGCCGTGGAGGGCGTCGGCCCGAAGACTGTCAAGCAGCTCTACGACGCGCTCGGCGTGCAGACGCTGGACGACCTGGAGGAGGTGGCCCGTGCGGGAGACGTCCAGGACGTGGAGGGGTTCGGGCCGAAGACCGAGCAGAACATCCTCGACCACATCGAGTTCGCGCGGGCGGCACAGGAGCGCGAACTGCTCGGGGACGGCCGCCCCGTCGCCGAGGACGTGCGGTCGTTCCTCGCGGACGTCGACGAGGTCGACCGCGTCGAGGTCGCCGGGTCGACGCGGCGCTGGCGGGAGACCATCGGTGACGTGGACGTGCTCGCGGCCAGCGACGCCGGCGAGGCCGTGGGCGAAGCCCTCGTCAACTGGGACCGCGTCGACGAGACGCTGGACCTCGGGCCGACGAAGACGAGCGTGCGGATGAACGACCTGCGCGTGGACCTGCGCGTGGTGGTCGACGAGGAGTTCGGCGCGGCGCTGCAGTACTTCACGGGGAACAAGGACCACAACATCACCCTGCGCAACCACGCCATCGAGCAGGGCAAGAAAGTCAACGAGTACGGCGTCTTCGACGTCAGCGACGTGGCGGGTGACGCGGAGGGCCAGCGCGTCGGGGAGCGACTCGCCGGCGAGACGGAGGAAGGGGTCTACGACGCGGTCGGGCTCCCCTGGATGCCGCCGGAACTCCGCGAGGACCGCGGCGAGGTCGAGGCGGCCATCAGCGGCGACCTCCCCGACCTCGTCGAACGGCCGGACGTCCGCGGGGACCTGCACACGCACACGAACTGGTCGGACGCCGAACTCTCGGTGCGGGACATGCTCGAGGCCGCCGAGTCCGTCGGCCACGACTACGTCGCAATCACAGACCACGCCGACGGGCCGGGCGTGTTCGGCGACACCGGCCTCTCGGACGCTGACATCCGCGAACAGGTGGACGAACTCGAGGCCGCGCGGGACGCCGTCGACATCGACGTGTTCCACGGCATCGAGGTGAACATCACGGAGGACGGCGACGTCGTGGAGACCAGCGACGACCTGCTGGCGGACCTGGACGTCGTCATCGCCAGCCCGCACAGCGGCCTCGGCGAGAGCGGCGGCGACCAGACCGAGCGCCTCGTCGCGGCCATCGAACACCCCGGGGTCGACGTCCTCGGCCACCCGTCGGGCCGCCTCATCAACGACCGGCCCGCGATGCAGTTCGACCCGGACGCGCTCGCAGCGGCCGCCGCAGACGCCGGCACGGCGCTCGAAATCAACAGCAACCCCCACCGCCTGGACCTCTGGGGGAGCGTCGTCCAGACCGCCGTCGACGCCGGCGCGACTATCGCCGTGAACACGGACGCGCACTCCGCCAGCGAGTACGAGTACATCGAGTACGGCGTCCACACCGCCCGCCGCGGGTGGGCGGAGGCCGGCGACGTCCTCAACACCCGCGACGCGGACGGCGTCCGGGAGTTCCTCGAGTAGCCGCGATGCGGTTCCTGCTGGACGCGATGCTCGGCGACCTCGCGCGTCTGCTGCGGATGTGCGGCCACGACGCCGCGTACGCGCTCGACCGCGGCGTCGACGCCGACGACGACCTCCGGCGGCTCGCCGACAGCGAGGGCCGCGTGCTCGTCACCCGGGACCGACAGTTGGCAGCGCAGGCGTCGGACAGCGTTCTCGTGACAGCGAAAGACACCGACGAGCAACTCCGCGAACTCGCGGCCGACGGCGTCGACCTGTCGCTTTCGCCCGGCGAGCGCTGCGGCGCGTGCAACGGCGACCTGGCCCGCGTTTCGAAGCCGACGGCCCTGCCGGACTACGTCACCGACGGCGTCGACGCGCTGTGGCGCTGTGCGGACTGCGGGCAGTACTTCTGGCGTGGCAGTCACTGGGACGACGTCGAAGCCCGGCTCGCAGAACTGTGACCGACTGGCGGGCGGCGCCTCGAGAGGCTAGCGGTCGTTTCGCTCCCACCACTCGCAGGCTTCCATGTCGCTCATCTCCTCCTCGTAGAGCCCGCAGTACGGCTGCATGCCCTGCCCGGTGTCGGTGTACTCGAAGTGCGTGCAGTTCCCGCAGTACTTGTCCGGCGTCGGCCCGCCCGCGGACGGCGGCGACCCGGCCTGCTCGTCCAGCGGCGACGTGAGGTCGTCGGACGCCGCG
>NZ_WUUU01000226.1 GCF_009831555.1 Halobacterium bonnevillei
AGCGGTGAACGGGAGCGCTGCCAGCGGTGCGCGCGGCGCGGCGAGCGTCCGGTCGAAGTACGTCGGGACGAGCGCGTACGCTTTCCCGAGGAGGACGTGGAGGACGAACCCGTGGACGCCCAGCACCGCGAGGGTCGTCCGAGAGACGGAAAGGGCGCCGGAAGTGGCAGCGAGCGCGATGCCCTGCCACGCGACCAGGAACGCGACTCCCGTCGAGACGAACCACCGCGACCCCTTCGACGCCGTCGCTGCCGACATACCACTGGCGTCGGCGGGCGCGCCGAAAAACCCACTGCCGGACGGGTTCGCCGCGCGCCCCCGCCCTCGACACCCGAAGTGGCGTGCTATTGGCCCCCACGGATATCGGTGCGTGGGCCGTAGCACTCCGTATGCCCGACCTCTCAACGACGGAGCGGGACGCGCTCCACGAACTCCAGCTCGGCGTCGAACACGTCTACCGCGCGTACGGCCACCTGCTGGCGTTCCACCACAGCCTCGGCCGCGGCATGGACCACCTCGACGACGCGGAGGGTCTGCTCCGGGACAGCGGCCACGACGCGTACGCGAACGCGCTCCGGGACCACCACCTCCCCGCGGGCGCCGTCGGCGACCGGTGGAGCTACGAACTCGTCGAGGACTTCCGACACGCCCTGCTCGCGGACGTCAGCGACTTCGAGAACGACGTGCGAGCGGACCTCGCGGGCGGCGAGGAACACGTCAGCGAACGCCGGCAGCGCGAGGAGTGGCGTGCGCGCGCCAACTGGGACGACGGCGACGACGAGCGCAACGAGGTAGAACAGTAGGACGACAGAAACCGCCAGGTGACTGGCGGGCGCCGCGTCAGTCCTCGACGCGGTCGGCGTACGATTCGAGTTCGGCGGCGAGTTCGCGCGCCTCCGCGGGGGAGAGCTGAGGCGGTCGGCGTGCGCGGGCACGTCGTCGGTCGCGGTGTTGTCGAGTTCGAGTTCGAGACGGACCGCGTCGTCGGACGACGAGACGTTCAGGACGCCGGGCGCGTCCGCCTGCCAGCCGTGTCCCTCTACGTCGCCGTCGAGGAGCGTGAAGGTCGTGTACGCGTTGACGGCGAGGATGCGGTCGGCCATCTCAGTCGTCCGCCGAGATGGTCTCGCCGTCCCCGTCCGTCGGCGCGGGACTCGCGTCCATGTCGTCCTCGTCGGCGTACGGGTACCACGTCATCTTCGTGTTGTGCATGTAGGGGTCCTCGTAGCTCGTCTCCTCGGGTTCGGCGAGCCCCTGGAGGTCGGCCTCGTCGTGGCGCGCGATGAACTCCCGGAACGTCTCCCCGTCCCGGCGCTGGTCCTCGTAGACCGCGAGCAGATTCTGGATGTATCCCGGGACCTCGTCGGCGGGCACGCGCATCTCCACCCAGTCCGCGAACTGGGGGTTCTCGCCGAGGCCGCCGCCCAGACCAACGTCCAGCGCTTCGACCGGGTCGCCGTCCTTGCGGGTCTTCATCCCGCGGAGGCTGACGTCCGCAATCTGCGGCTGTGCGCACGACGCCGTACATCCGGAGAGGTGGATGTGGAAGTCCGTCACGCCCTCGGGCACGTCGACGTTCTGTTTCAGCCAGCGCGCGTACCGCACCTGGCGGTTCTTCGTCTCCACGATTGACAGCGAGCAGTACTCCGTCCCCGTGCACGCGATGGAGCCCCGCATGAACGGATGGGGGTCCGGCGAGTAGTCCTCGAGCAGGTCCTCGGCGAGGAAGTCGTCGAGGTCGTCCTCGGGGACGTCCGTGACGATGACGTTCTGGCGCTGGGTCAACCGGACCTCCCCGGAGCCGTACTCGTCGGCGAGGTCCGCGAGTTCGAAGACGTCGTCGACGCCCTGGCGGCCCACGAGGACGTTCAGGCCGACGTAGTAGTTGCCGTCCGGCTGCTCGTGCACGCCGACGTGGTCGCCGTGCTCGTCGCCGCCCGCGTTGTACGTGTACTGGTCGCGCAGGTCGTCGCCCGCGGACTCCAGGTCCCAGTCGGTGTAGTCCTCCTGGAGGACGCGGCGCACCTTCTCGGCGCCCCACTCGTCGACGAGGTACTTGATGCGCGCGTTGTACCGGTCCTCGCGGTCCCCGTGGTCGTCGAACAGCCGCGTCGCCGCGGCCGCGACGTCGGTGGCCTTCTCCTCGGGCACCCAGATGTCGACGTCGCGGGCGAACCGCGGCTCCTTGCGCGCGAGGCCGCCGCCGATGCGGACGTTGAACCCGATTTCGCCGTGCTTCTCCGCCGGCTCGAACGCCAGGTCGTTGATGTCGCCCTGCCCGCAGCCCTGGTCGCAGCCCGTGACCGAGACTTTCCACTTCCGCGGGAGGTTCGAGTGCTCGTCGTTCCCCTTGAACGTCTCGTGGAGCTCCTCGGCGACCGGCCACGCGTCCACGTGCTCGTGGGTGTCCTTCCCGGCGACCGGACACCCGACGATGTTCCGCCACGAGTCACCGCAGGCCTGCTGGGTCGTCAGGCCGTTTGCTTCCAGTTTCTCGAAGATGTCGGGGACGTCCTCCAGCTTGATCCAGTGCAGCTGGATCGACTGGCGGGTCGTCCAGTCGCAGTACGCCGCGCCGAACTCCGGGTTGTCGACGGGGCCGCGCGCGAACTCGTCGGCGACCTCCGCGACCGTCCGAAGCTGGCCGGGCTCGAGCACGCCGTTCGGCGTCCCGATGCGCATCATGAAGTACGACTCCTGGCCCTTCCGCTGGTGGTACAGCCCCCACCACTTGAACCGCTCGAACCACTCGTCGTGCTCGTCGTCCGGGATGGCGTCCCAGCCCTCCTCCGCGAACCTGAACAGGTGCTCGCGGATGTCGTTCCCGTAGATCTCGTCCTTCCAGCGCTCGACGTCCGTGGGCATACACACCTAGTCGGCGGTCTGCCTTACCAACCCGCGCTTGGTGTCAAGGTTCCCCGCAGCAGGCCGATGCCGGCGAACCCTGCCGCGACCGACGAACCCCCGTCACGTCCGAGAACCCGTCGTCGGTCACGCGACCGACCGGCAGCCAGGCCGTCGTCCCGGCCTCCCCGCAGGACACGCAGTGGCCGTGCGCACGCGCCTCGACCTGCCGGCCGTCCGCGCCGACGTCCACGTACGCCTCCACCACCAGCCACGCCAGCGCGCACGAACAGAAGGAATCCGCGACCGGCCACACCTCGCTCGTCCCCACCGCGCGCTCGTCGTTCACGCTCACCCACGCGGCGTCGTCGAGCAATCGCAGTCGCGTCGCCATACCAGTAGTTCGGGCCCGCCGCCGTTCCCCTCGTCGGCGCTGGCAACGCCTGCCAGTCGTCACGGACACCGTCAAGCGTCGCCCCTACCGGCCAGTGCTGGCGGGCGTTGCGGCCGAAGCGAGAGTTATGGGCGTTCCAGCCCTACGACTGTCCATGCCAGAGCACCCGCGCGGCCAGCGCCAGCACGCGTCCGCGGACGCCGCACCCGAGTTATTCGACGCCGAGGAGGTGGCCCGCGAGTGAACGACCACGCGGACGCCGACACCACCGACCCCGACCACGCCAAGACGCGCGACGACGACCACCTCACCGACGTCGAACCCGGCGCCGGCTGTACGGAGATCTGGGAGCACCTCTCCGAGCGACGGAACGCCGCCGACGTCGAAGACGAGGAGTAGGTGTTTTACGCCCCACACCGTTACTCAGTGTATGACTGACGAAGCCGGTCGACCGCCAGCGGACCGCGAGTCGCCCGTCGGCGAACCCGTCGTCCGCGGCGACGAACGCGTCACCGGCGAGCACGCTCGCGAGGCCGTCGCGTTCGACCCCGACGACCCCGACAGCGTCACCCAGGCCCGCCGAAACCGCCGGGGCGTCGCGCGCGGCGACCTCGGCGACAGCCACCTCTACATGCTCCGCGGCGCCGCCGCGTGCGCCGCGCTC
>NZ_WUUU01000227.1 GCF_009831555.1 Halobacterium bonnevillei
CGCGCTCGCGACGCGGCGCGAGAGGCGTCACCACGACCGAGTTCGACCTGCCGGTGTGGCGGCGCGGGGACTGCTCGCTGGCCGTCACAGAGCCGGCCCGCCGCGAGTTCGAGGCGTTCGCGCTCCCGTACTCGCCGCCGGGTCGCGTGGAGAGCGCGCCACTGGTCGACGTCGGCCACGGGACGAAAGAAGACGTCCAGCGTGTGGCCGAGGAACTCGACGTCGTTGAGGGGGTCAGCGGCGACCTCTCGGACGACGCTGACCTTTCGGACACAGTCGTCCTCGCGTCCACGGACAGCCCGGCGGACGGCCGGTTCGTCCACCGCATGGAGAAGTACGGGTACGCCGTGGACGCGGGCGCCGCGGGGTTCATCTTCTACAACCACAGGGACGGCCAGTTGCCGCCGACGGGCGCGCTCCGGTTCGGGCGCGAGGCCGAGATTCCGGCTGTCGGCGTCTCCAAAGAGAGCGGGGAGTGGCTCCGGGAGTACGCCGACCGCGACGGCCGCGTCACGCTCTCCGTGGACGCAGCCACGGACCCGGGGACGGGCACCAACACCACTGGCGTCCTCGGGCCGGAGACGAACGACGAGGTTGTCGTGCTCGCTCACCACGACGCCCACGACGTCGCGGAGGGCGCGCTCGACAACGGCTGTGGGGTCGCCACGCTCGTCGCCGCGGCGCGCGTGCTCGCCGACCTCGACCTCGACTCCCGGGTGCGGCTGGCGACCGTCGGTGCAGAGGAAGTCGGGCTGCTCGGGTCGACAGCGGTCGCCACCGGCCTCGACCTCGAGTCCGTGCGGGCGGTCGTGAACGTGGACGGCGCGGGCCGCTACCGGACGCTGCGCGCGTTCACGCACGGCACAGACGCGTTCGCTGACGTTCTCGACGACGTCAGCGACCGAGCGAACCGCCCGATAGCGGTCGAAGACGTCCTCCATCCGTACAGCGACCACTGGCCGTTCCTCCGGCGCGGCGCCCCCGCCACCCAGTTACACAGCGTCACGCCGGACCGCGGCCGCGGCTGGGGACACACGACGGCCGACACCCGGGACAAGGCGGACTCCCGCAACATCCGCGAGCACGGGATGCTCACCGCGCTGCTCGTCCAGGAACTCGCCGCCCGCGACGTCCCGCGTCCCGACGACGACGCGCTCCGCGAGACGCTCGCGGACGCCGGGATGCGGCCGGGCATGGAAGCCGCGGACGTCTGGCCGGCGCACTGGGACTGACCCCTGGCGAGGCCTGGTCCTCCGAGACGCAGCCGCGAACGGTACTCAGACCTCGTCGGCGACGTGGCGAGCGACTCTGGCGAGCGAGCGCCGTTCCTCGTGCAGCGCCGTGAAGGCGTCCCTGACGGCAGCGGCCGCCCGCGGCTCCGTCGTGAATTCGAGGTCGTAGTCGACGTCGTGGAGGACCAGCGGGCCGGCTGGGGCGGGCGCGACACCGTCCGGCCCGTCGACCGGTTCGGGGCCGAGCACGCGCTCGATGCGGTCGACGGACCCGCCCGCCGCGACGTCCCGGACGAGCGAGACGACGCGCCTGACGAGTTCCCGGCAGAACCCGCTGGCGCGCAGCGTCACCACGAGGAAGTCGTCCTCGCGGGCGAGACCGCCGGACAGCGCCCGGGTCGTCAGGTCGTCGTCCGGCGTGAGGTTGTGGAAGTCGTGCTCGCCGAGCAGGCGGTCCAACGCGCGGGCCGCGCGGCCCTCGTCGGCGTCCGGGCCGAACACGAAGTACCGGTACTCCCGCCAGTTCGCGTCGTGGGTCGCGTGGAAGTCCGCGGGCGCGTCCGCTGACGCCCAGACGCGGATTCCGTCCGGGAGTTCGCCGTTCATCGCGGACGGCGTCAACCACTCTGGGGCGTCCAGCCCGATCGTCTGCGCTCGCGCCGACACGCCCGCGTCCGTGCGACCCGCAGCGGCGTACCCCGGCGGCTTCTCTCCCTCGAAGACGTCCAGGCGCCGCAACGCTCCGAACAGTTCGCCCTCGACGGTCGTGACGTCCGGCTGGCGCTGGAAGCCGTAGTACGGGCGGCCGTCGTAGGCGACGCGGAACGCGCGGCGGACCATCCCTCAGGCGAAGTCCTCGAGGCGTGGTTCGTCGCGGTCGCCTGGGAAGTCCGCGAACGGCGCGGTGGTCTGGTCGCCGGACGCCATGTTCTTGACCGTGACTTCGCCGTTCGCGAGGTCCTGCTCGCCGACGATGACGACGGTCCGGGCGCCGATGCTGTCGGCGTAGTTCATCTGCGCGCCGAAGCTCCGGTCGGAGACGTCGGTCTCGACGACGTGACCGCGGTCCCGCAGGTCACCAGCCACGCGCGCGGCCTCCTGTTCGGTGTCGCCCACCTGGAGGACGTAGTAGTCCGTGGTGAGCTCGCTTTCGGGCAGGACGCCCGCGCGCTCCAGCAGGAGGTTGAGGGGCGCGTGCCCGGGTGCGACGCCGACCGCGGGCGTGGGCTGGCCGCCGAACTCCTCGATGAGGTCGTCGTAGCGGCCGCCGCCGAACACCGACCGGCCGATGTCGCCGGTGGCGTCGAAGCACTCGAAGACGACGCCCGTGTAGTAGTCCAGCCCCCGCGCGGTCGTCAGGGAGACGTCGCAGTACTCGCGGACGCCGAGGTCGTCGGCGGCCGCGAGGACGTTCCGGAGGTTCTGGACGGCGGCGCTGACGCGTTCAGTGCCCGCGAACGCCGTGAGTGCGTCCAGGTCGTCGCCGGTGAGGAGTTCGTCGAACTGTTCGGCCTGCTCGTAGGAGAGGCCGGCCGCCGAGAGGCCGTCGAGGTACTCGCCGTACTCGATTTTCTCGCGCTTGTCCACCACGCGGATGGCGTCCTGGGTGTCGACGTCCGCGTCGAAGGCGTTCAGGAGGCCGCCGAGGATGTCCCGGTGCGAGACGCGGAACTCGAAGTCGTCGCTCGTCAGGCCGAGACTCGTCAGGCCGTCCGCCGCCACCGCCAGCACCTCGGCGTCCGCCCGCGGGTCGCTGGACCCGAAGATGTCGACGTTCGTCTGGTAGAACTCCCGGAACCGGCCCTGCTGGGGTTCCTCGTAGCGCCAGAACGCGCGCGTCGAGTACCACTTGATGGGCTTCGAAAGCGCCTGCTGTTTCGCCACGACCATCCGGGCTACCGTCGGCGTCAGTTCCGGCGTGAGCGCGACGTCACGGCCGCCCTGGTCGGTGAAGGAGTAGAGTTCGTCGACGATGCCCTCCCCGGACTTGTCGACGTACATCTGCGTCGACTCCAGCGCCGGCGTCCCGACCTCCCGGAACCCGTACCGCTCGGCGGCGCCCTCCAGGGCGTCCATCGCCTCGCGGCGCGGCCCCATGTCCTCGGGGTAGAAGTCGCGGAATCCCTTGAGTCGCTCGTACATACAGCGTCGTTCGCCCGTCCAGCGCTTGAATGCTTTCGTTCCGTGCTTCGCCGTGGCGTGATTCGATACGTCGGCTCACGGCGTGCGTCTCCGCCACGGAAGCCGCGCCCGCGTTCGGTGTCCGGGTCGCGATGACCGGCCTCAAACCGCAATCAGGCCGACACCCGCGACGGCCAGCACTGCGGCGCCCAAGCGGCGGCGCAGACCGGGTTCGCCGAGCAACAGGCAGCCGAGCAGGACCGCGACGATGGCTTGCGCGTTCACGAGCGTCGAGACGATGCTGGCGGGTGCGCTGGCGAACGCGAGCGCGGTGATGTGCTCGCCCACGGCGACCCCGGTTCCGGCGACCACGAACAACGGGAGGTGCTGGCGGACGCCGCCCGTCGGCCAGCGGCGGATTGCGAGCGGGGTGACGGCGATTGCGACGCCGCCGAGGAACGTCGGCACCCAGAGCCGAGTGGGGAACGTGAACCCGTCGAGGACGAGGCGGCGACCGACGTCGCTGACGGCGTACAGCATCGCGGAGACG